>CAZYMF010000158.1:0-11982 GCA_964648215.1 uncultured Binatia bacterium (SeqCode)
TTTCCCCCTCGGGCTCCCCCTTCGCGCCCGCTGCGCGTGCCATGGGCCGCGTCGTTGCGAGCCGACCTCGCGCCGAGGTCTCTCTCGCCGGCACCTGGCGTTCCCGCCAATGGCGGGCTCGTCAACGCCGACGGCGGCCTCTGACCTATGTAGATCGAGGGCCGTGTCCTTTGTCGAGAAAAGCGCCGCTCCGCGCGCTCCTTCCCTTCCGATCGCCGTGGCCTGGAGCGCACTGCTCCGTCAGTGCCGGGTGCAGGGGCGATGGCCCCGCGAGCGGCGCCGCGGAATCACGCACAACCGGCGCGTGTAGGAACCGAACGCTTCCGGTTGGCTGTTTCTCATTCTTCTTCGGACGACCCCTGCACCCACGCAGGGGGAAGACGTGCCTTCGCTGCCAGCCGCCGCCGGTGCAGGTAGGCGGCGTGCCAGCGGAGGTTCCGCCACGCGGTGCGGCAGCTCCGCCGCGCTGGCGGGTCGGCCCGCAGCGCGGAGCGCGCCGCCTTGGTCGCCAGCAGCTTGAGCATCTCGAGCGCGCGGGTGACGACGAAGGCCGCGTACTCCAGTTTGCCGAAGTGGAGGACGGCATAGAGCGCGACGGCCTGCCAGCGGCGGCGATCGTCCTCGGCGCCGCCCGCCTCCGCGGAGCCGCTGCCGACGTGGGTCAGCGACACCGACGGATCGTAGAGAACCTGCCAGCCGGCGCGGCTCAACCGGTAGCAGAGATCGACGTCCTCGGCGTACAAGAAGAAGCGCTCGTCGAAGCCGCCGACGGCCCGGAACGCCTCGGTGCGCAGCAGGACGGCGGCGCCGTCGACGGCGTCGACCGGAGCGATCCTCTCCGGCAGCGGATCGCCGATGCCGACGGCCCGCCGCAACGAGTGCATGGCGGACGGAAAGCAGCGCACGCTTGCCTGCGTGCCGCCGTCGATCGAGACCAGGCGGCAGCCGACGGCGGCCGCCCGAGGGTGACGGTCGAGCGTCTGCGCCAGCGCGTCAACCACGTCGCTCTCCAGACGCGTGTCGCTGTTGAGCAGCATGGTCAGCTCGGTGTCGGCGTCGCGCAGCGCCCGGTTGTTGGCGGCGCCGAAGCCGACGTTGCGCTCGTTGCGCAACAGGCGCACCTCGGGGAACTCGGCGGCGACCGTTGCCGCGCTGCCGTCGGCCGAGGCGTTGTCGACCACCACCACGGGATATCCCGGCGCGTGCTCGCGCAACGAGGCGAGGCACCGCCGCAGCAGCTCGCGCGTGTTGTAGCTGACGATGACGATCGTCGCGCGCGCGCTCATGATCCGAGGATGCGGCGCAGCTCCTCGGCCGGCTTGCCGGCGCGAATCGTCGAGGCGTAGTCGTAGAGCCGGCCGAGCGGGAAGGCGACCGCCGTCACCAGGCACAGCCACCAGAGCGCCTGCCAGCCGCTCACCGTCTCGACCACGAGCGCGGCGCTGACGAGAACCGTCATCCCCGTTCCCAGCGGCAGGCGGTAGCGATGCGTTGGCCGCTCGAAGCCGAAGTCGCTGGGCAGGCGCCCCTCTCGCGATGCCACCAGCGGATGCACGGACACGGGCGCCTGCTGCGAGCGCGCGAGCAGCTCCTCGAGCAGGATGGAGGCGCGCACGCGATAGAGAGTGATGGTGGGCGTGCAGAAGATGGCGGCGACGGCACCGGCCAACAGCGGGACGAGAGCCTGCTGCTGCACCGCGGCGCGCAGACCGAGGGCGAGGACGACGAGCGGCGTGACGAAGTAGTGCCCGGCGACGTCGGCGAAGGCGAAGGTAACGTCACCCGTGCCGCGCGCGCGCGCCACCTCGCCGTCGCAGCAGTCGAGCACCTCGCCCAGGTACATCAGCGGCACGAAGAGCCACGACACCCACAGGTGGGGACAGCCGAGGCAGGCGGCGGCCAGGACGCCGGCGACGATGTTGGCGGCGCTGACGGCCGGCGCCGGCACGCCCCGGCGCAGCAGCGCCCAGGTGAGATACTTGGAGACCGGGCGGCACAGGCGCTGCGTCAGCCCGGTGCTCTCCCGCGGCTGCAGTGCGGCGATCTGCTCGACGGTCCAGGAGGCCTGATCTTGCTCCGCCATGGCGTCCCTTCATTCCCCGGTGCGCGCGCCGCGTCAATGGCTGGAGGGGGTGGGGGGAACTGAATCGCTGAATCAGTGAGTCACTGGATCGCTGTGAATCGCTGAGTCACTGATTCCCGCGGGATCATGGCGCGTTGCCGGTACGGTGGGGTGCGGACGCTGCGTGGGAAACGCCGCCGTCGCCGGTCGCGATTCGCTCGCCGCGAAAGGTGGCCGGCGGCCGGCGGCCGAGCAGGCGCTCGAGGACCGCCCACAGCTTCAGGCCGCGGGCGGCGAGGTCGAGAGAGACGAACACGGGCAGGGAGAGGTGGTCCGCGTCCAGGCCGCGTCCCCGCAGCGCCCGGATGCGCCGGGCGAGCAGGGCGATGTGCGCGAGTAGGGGCAAGGTACACACGACGGCCAGGAGCAGCGAGCGCGAGACCAGCAGCAGCGCCAGCGGAACGCCGGCGAGGAGGACCAGGCTCCTGGCCCCCTGCAGCAGGGCTTGCGGCAGAGGTTCGTGCGCCATCGTGCCGCGACGGTTGCGCAGCAGGGAGACGAGCAGGCCGCGCAGGGTCCAGGGGAACAGAGTCGTGGCGACGGCGGTCGCAGCGTAGACGATCTGCCAGCCGCGCTGCCGCAGCCTGCGGCCGAGGTAGGCATCGTCGATCGCTCCGACCCCGTCCGGAAGCAGTTGCGCAAGGTCTTCCGCGGCAAGCGCCGCACGCGGCAGGGCGATGAGGCCGCCGCTCAACTGGCCGTCGAAGTGCAGGTCCTTCACCAGGTGCCGCTGCAGCTCGGAGTAGCGGGCCACGGTGGTGCGGTGCCGCGCCCGCATGGCGCCGTGGGCGACGCTGCGCGGGTGGCGTACCAGCGTCTCGAGGATCTCCGCGAGAGCGCTGGGGGCCGGCTCGGTATCGGCGTCGAGCAGCACCACCGTCTTCGCCCGAGCGTGCGCGCAGCCCAGACGCAGCGCGGCGTTCTTGTTGCCGGTCTCCAGGCGCAGCACCTCGAAGCGGCCGAAGCGCCCCGCCGCCTCCCGAGTCGCCACCTCGGCGCTGCGATCGCGGCCGGAGGCGACGACGATGACCTCGAGCCGCTGCGGCCCGAGGGTCTGCCGCGCCAGCGCCTGCAGACAGCCGCCGATGGTCGTCTCCTCGTCGCGCGCCGGAATGATCACCGAGGCGACTGGAGGTTCGGCGCCCGCGGCCGCGGTTTCGGGCGGTCGGTCCATCGCTGCGCGTTGCTTAGCGTCGGCTGGGAGAAAAGCAAGGCTCGGCGGTGCGGTTTCCTGTCAAGCAGGCCCGCCACGCTGCCTTCCCCAACTGCAACATAGCCCTGGTATCAGTACTGAAAATTACTCTCGATGCGAACTGACCCGACGCTCGGGCGGAGCCAGGTGCGATCGGGTGTCGATGGCGAGAAAGACAGCGAAGACCAGGGACGGCCAGATTTGGATCAACAGCCGATCCATCGATGTGCGGATGTGCCAATGCAGGTCGTATGGCGTCAAAATGTAGGCCGCGACAAAGCCGAGCAGCGTGGTGGCGCAGGTCACGACGATCATCTTCGCTGCGGACTGTCGCCCGGGCGTGCGACGGAAGAGCAGGACCAGCAGCGGCAGGGCGAACCAGAAGCAGTTCCAGTTGTTGACCTGCACCGAGCGCCACGCGAGAGCGGCCGCGACGGTCGCGTAGCGACCCACCGCCATGGCTCGGTGCAGAATGTCGGCCGGCGCTGTCCGGTGGACGAGGTCGTTTGTCGGCGCATAGAGGAGCTTGAAGCACGTCAAGACCAGGACTACCGGCATGGCGCCCGCGACGAAGCGGCCCAGCCGCCGCAGCCGCGGCGACAGACCCTCGGCTACCTCTCCGCCGAACAGAAAGACCGCCAGCGCCAGGGCCGACGCGTGCAGCATCCCCTCGTTCTTCGTCCACGCTGCCATCGACGCGGCGGCGCCGGCGAGCATGATCAGCGATGTGGCCCGCGACCCCGATCGCTCGACGGCGATGGCTGCGAGCACGGCGGCAACAAGCGCAAAGGTACCGACGGGGACGTCGGCGATCTGGTACGCGGCGATCTTGACGAAAGCGGGCGTGCCCAACAACACCAGCCCCGCCGTCAACCCCACGGCCGCGCCACGAAGCACCGCGACGGCGCAGACCAGCGTTCCGACGCAGACCGTGGCAAAGGTCATGGCCGCAACCGCAGGAACGGCCACACCGACGTGCTTCGTGATGGCCCAGCCCTGTGCCACCAACCCGGGAAGCATCAGGGGATAGTCGGGATGCGCCCACTCGATCTGCGGTGACAGCGCCGCCGCGAGGTCGTGCGGGTTGTGCAGCAGGAACTTGGCCCGCAGGTTCCAGATCGCCCAAGCGTCCCAAATGCCGTCCGGCGTGCGCAGGGTACACACCACGAACATCGTGGTGGCGATCAGCGCGGCGGCGACGAACAGCAAGCTCAACAGCGGAGGTGTCGGCGCCGGCATGAGCGGGGGCTGCCGTCGATCGGGCGCAGAGAGCGACACGGCGCGCCAACACAGACCTGCACCGACCAGCGCGAGAGCCGCATCCTTCTCCATGACGGCCAGCGACGTGCCCCCGAAGACGACGAAGACCGCCGCATAGGCGCTCGACCACACGCCGAGGCCAATCGCAGCGCCGAGGCAGATCCGCAGCCCCCGTTCCGGCCGACTGGCGGCCGGTCCACTGAACGCCAGCTCGACAAGGCCGAGCCCCACGAGCACGACGGCGAGAGCGGCGAGGATTGTGCCGAGCAGGCTCATCGACTCTCCGGGTTCGCGAGCAGCGCCACCCCGTTGGCGAAGCTAGCCACGGGCACGAGCCCGTGTTGCCGGCACAGCCCCGGCAGCCGTTCGGGCTGAGCCAGATCGGCAATCACATGGCGGGAGTGGAGCTTGGCGCCATACGCTAAGACGTGCGGCGCAACGGCATACTGCGCCGCGAGGAGCCGAGTCGCGCCGGCCTCGCCGCTCAGGGGGTCGTCCGACAAGTAGCCGAGGACCTTCTCCGCGGGTAGGATCGGCTGGAGCATCGCGTAGCGCGGCGCAATCGATGGGCGCCCAATGCCGTGCTTCCACAGCCAGAGCTGGTTGCCGAAGGACGCGAGCAGCGCCAGGACCGAGATCACGGCGAGGCTGGAGAGCGCGCGTTGTAGCGACGGGGAGCGCATGGGCAAGGTCGCAGCCGGGGACGCCCCCTGACTTGCCAGCCAACTTCTCGTTCGACCGTCCGCAAGCCGCGAGTTTCGGTGCCTAGCATCGGGCGCGACTCATCCGCAAGCCAGTGCCGTCGCCATCGCTTCAACGGCCAGCTCGGGCGCGTAGGATCGCCACCACCGCCACCGGCTGCTCCTTGCCGCGCACGGCCAACACGTCGCGGCGCCGCTTACCGGGGCTAGTAGCCGAGCGCTCGTAGCTGCTCGCGTGTCTCCGCGCTCAAGGGCGCGGGGTGGGAATCCGGCCGCGCCGGGTGCGCCGTGCGCCACCGTTGCAGCAACTGCCGCAGCTGGGGCAGCAGCTCCGGGTGTTGGCCGGCGACGTTGTGGCTCTCGGCGGGGTCGGTCGCGATGTCGTAGAGCTCCTCCACCGACCCGGTCACGATGTACTTCCAGGTCTCGCCGCGAAGCGCGTACTGCTCCCGGTCGACAATTAGGGGGCGCGAGGGCCTGCCGTCGACGAAACGGAGGCGACTGAGCTTCTTCGTTCGTCGGATGACCGTCTCTTCCGGGTAGGTCGGGTGTTGCACGAAGGCGTACTCCTTGGGTGCGGCCGTTGCGCCGAGCAAGGGGACACCGGAGAAGGCCGCCGGTATCGGCACGCCGGCCAGGGTCAGCAGGGTGGGCGCGATGTCGACGTGCTCCGTCACCCGGCGATCGCGCCGATTGGCGGCAATCTTCGGCGGGTAGCGGAAAATGAGCGGGACGTGCGCGGCGCCTTCGTAGAGGCAGCCGAAGTGGTCGAAGAAGACGCCGTGCTCGAAGCACTCGCCGTGGTCGGCGGTAAACGCGACGATGGTGCGGTCGAGAATGCCGCGCTGGCGCAGCCCATCGAGCAGGATTGCTACCCAGTGGTCCGTGTTGCGCACCTCGCCGCCGTAGAGGCCCAGGACGCGCTCGTACGCCCCGCGGGGCAGGTTGCCGCCGTTGCGGTCGGCGAGCGTGAGCAGCCGCGGCCATGTCGCGCGGGGCAGCTCGCGTACCCACCGTTGGGGGCCGCCGGGATCGTACGCAGGAGGCGGACTGTAGGGGGAGTGCGGGTTGAACAGATGCACCCAGAGAAAGAAGGGTTGGTGCGGCGAGATCACGTTGCGCAACCAGTCCAGGGCGAGCGGAACCACCACCGCGGAGCCGCGCTGGTAGGACCGCCGGGGATAGTCGAAACGGTCGAAGCCGCGCGCCACCCCCGACTTGCGGTTGAGCAGCCTGACGCCGGTGAAGGCGGCGGTCTGATAGCCCGCGGTGCGTAGCACCTGCGGCAGGGTGAGGAGGTCGGGCGGTAGCTTCACGGTGTTGTTCACGACCCCGGTGTCTCTGGGATAGCGGGAGCTGAGGATGGTCGTGTGCGAGGGGCGCGTCACCGGCATCGGACAGGCCGCGTTCTCGAACAACGTGCCCTCGCGCGCGAGCCGATCGATGTTGGGCGTGGCGAGAACGCCGCCATAGCAGCCGAGCCGATCGGCGCGCAGGGTATCGACCGTGATCAGCAGAATGTTCGGTTGCGCCGGCGTCGTGCGCGAAGCGAGGTGCCAGGCGGCGGCCAGCGCCACCACGCCCAGAGCCAGCGCCGGCAGCCAGCGGCGGCGCTGCGTGCGAGGGCTCGGCTCACCCATGCGGAATCCCCGCTGTCCGTTGCTGGTCATGTCCATCATCCCCGTTCAAGTGAAAGACGCGAATTCGGCCGTCGTCGTATACCGGAGGCCCGACGCTCTGTTCGAGGCATTGCGAGATCTCCCGGAGGGCGGCGCGCGGTATCCCCCGCACGGACGAGAACTGCCGCCGCAGGTAGTGCGAGGCGCTCCCGTCGAGGCGCAAGAGACCCTGCGCCAGCCGCTCGCTGGTCATCTCCGTGTGCAGGATGACCGTACCGAAACCCAGGTGCCGGAGATGGACGACGTCGATGCAGTCGTGCACCTCGGGCGACATGCCGAAGAGCTCCGCCAGCACCGGATCGCTCTTCAGCATGGCCACCGGCCGATCGCGGGCCGCCGACATGTAGCCGCCGGCGATCGGTCTCCCGTGCACGGTCTGATAGGCCTGGTTCAGCACGCAGGGGCCGTGATCGCAAAACGGAATGTCCAGGACCGCCCCGGCCGTGGGGTCGGCGGCGAGCGTGCGCAGGTAGGGCGGAAAGTCGACTCGCTGCAGCGGGTAGGGCAGCCACAGATACTCGAGCAGGATCAGCGCCGCCGCCAGGTGCAGCCACAGCCCACCTCGTTTGCTTCGGCCCAGACGCCGGGCGCCGACGGCCGCCAGGACCGACAAGGCCAGCATCGTGACGACGATGAAGCGGTTGGCGATCCGCAGTGTCTGCAGCAGCGGCAGCGATTTGAACAGCGCGTGCGGCAGCGGCACGTGCCAGGGTCTGCCGGCCACATGCAGCTGTGCCCCGAGCGCCAGCACCGCGAACACCGCGGCCATGACGTACCAGACGAGCAGGTGCCGGTCCCGCCGCGCCGCCGGCCACGCCGCGAGCGCCAAAAGCAGCGGGGTGAAGCCGACATAGCAGAGGAAGCCGGCGAAGTCGTAGCCGCGGCGGGCGCGGTAGAAATGCGCGGTGAGCGAACCCAGGATCGGATTGTGGTCGCTGGGCAGAAACAGGAACGCGGGGTCGATGCCCAGGTCGGGCATGAAGGTCTTCACGTACTTCTGCCCGGCGGCGATGTCGTGCACCATCGGCCAGAGGAACGGGCTGACGAGCAGTGTCGCCGCGACGCCGCCGGCGACGAGGTCGCGTACGGCGCGCCACCGCCGCGCGGGCGGCTGCGAGCTGAGCTCGAACGGCAGCAGGACGGGGAGGATGAGCACCACGAAGATCGCGTAGTGCCAACTGGCGAGCCCGTTGAGGGCCAGCGAGCCGGCGAGGAAGAGCACGTTGGCCCTGCCGCCGTAACGCACCACGCGGATCGCGAACAGACAGATGAACGGCAGAAACTGGATCGTGGCCAGGTTCAAGTGCTCGATCGTCTGCTCCATGTGGTGCGGGAAGAAGGCGAACACGATGCCGGCGAGAACCGCCGCGCGCCCGTCCCCGGTCACCTCGCGCGCCAGCAAGTACGCCCCCACGCCGGCCAGAACGAAGCCGGTGAGGAGCGCCGTGTTGTAGGCGGCAACGATGCCGGCGAGCAGGGAGACCGGCAGCATCGCCAGCTGGTTGAACTCCGAGTGGGTGTGGAAGGCGAGGCGCGCGCCGAACGGAAAGAAGATCTCGCCGGTGCGGTACGGGCTGCGGTGCAGCTCGATGAGCGCCTTCTTCCACCACCAGAAGTCCCACAGGTTCTGCCACATGTCGCCGACGCCCAGCGGCAGGTCCGTGGTCAGGTGGGTCGCCAGCGGCCAGGTCATGAACACCGTCAAGGCGCAGAACAGAAGAAGGATCCGCGGGGCGGAATCATACCCTCGGCCGGAGCTCATGCGTCCCGGCCGCATAGTTGACTGCCCACACCGGTGTCAATCCGACGCTTGCCGCCGCTTGCCGCCTGTCGCCGCATTTTACCGACTTCGGCCCGCTCGCGCCGATGGGACAGCCATGGTTCCCCGCGCTCCGAGGCCTGCCGGGGGAGGGCGGCTCGGCCTCAGCGGAAAAGAAAACCGCAGAACGGGCGCGTCTGCAGCGCCCCGAAGCCGCCGAGCCGGTAGCGGCGCCACTCGAAGAGGCGCAGCGGGTAGGCCAGGTCGCGGGCGAAGACGCGCAGCCGCAAGCCGCCGCGATCGGAGTCCGCCACCGGGGGGAAGAGCAAGCAGGTCGGGATGCGTTCGTCGATCTCGGCGGCGCGCACGGTGCTCCGTGCCACGACGGTGCCGGTTGCGGCCGCAATCAATTCGACGCCGAGGACGCCGCCGCGGAGCGGCAGATCGAGGATGGGGGCCAGCAGTACGCCGCGCAGGTTCGGTCGCGGCAGGTCGACGGCGTAGGTGCATGCGGAGACGCGCTGAAGGTTTGCGCCGGGACCCAGGCGGTAGCGGTGCAGGTCGCGCGTGTAGCGCGCGCTATCCTCCAGGAGCTGGCGGAAGGCCGGGGAAATGTCGTCACGCAGGTCGCGCGGCGGCCGCAGCCGCTCGCGCCAGCGCGCCAGACGGCCGTGGCGCAAGCGATCCAGCTCGTTGACGATCGCGCCCGCCTGCGTCTCGAACTTCAACGTCGCGGCCGCGCCCGACGGCCCCTCGCCGGCGCCCTGCTCGCCGGAGGTCTCCTGGCTCACCAGTGCCCGGTGCAGATCGGTCATCAACGACGGCAGCCGGTCGAGGTAGAAGTCGCGGTGTCGCGCGACGATCTCGCGGTGCACTCGATGCCGGAGCGCGAGGGGATCCATCCCGGTGCGCATCGAGTCGCTCCGCATCCGGTAGTCGAAGAGGACCTTGGGCAAATGATGGAAGCCCCAGCCGCGTTCGGCCGCCGCCAGCCAGAGGTCCCAGTCCTCGAAGCCCGACACCGACTGCTCGGCGTAGCCGCCGCACTGCTCCCAGAGCTCGCGCCGGAACACGGCGCAGGCGTCGATGAAGTTGCCGCGGGCCAGACGCTCCACGTCGAACTCCGGCATGGGCCAGCGGCCGCGGCGCTCGCCGAACCACGCGGCATCGCCGTAGACGACGCCGGTGCGCGGCGAGCGGTCGAGCACCTCCGCGGCCAGCCTCGCGTAGGCGGGGCGCAGCAGATTGTCGGCGTCGAGCGGCAGCAGGTAGCGGCCGCGGGCGCGGGCGATCCCGGCGTTGCGCGCGGCGCCGAGGCCGCGGTGAGGCTGGCGCAGAACGGTGTAGCCGCGTCGCTCCAGGCCGGCGAGCACGTCGCGCGTGAACGGGTCGCCCGAGCCGTCGTCGACGATCACCAGCTCGAGCGGCTCCTCGCTATCGCAGAGCTGCACGCTGGCCACCGCGTCGGGCAGATAGCGGCCGTCGTTGAAGCAGGGGAGGATCACCGAGACCCGCGGTGCGGCCCCGACGGGCGGGGCGGGGGGCCGCAGCCCGGCGAGCGCCCGTTCGGCATCGGCGGGCGCGGCCGCCGAGCGCAGGTCGGCACGGTGTTCGAGCGCGGCGAGGACGGCGCGTGTCTCCGCCGGCAGCGCCCGTTGTTTCTCCTCCGCCTCTCCCGGCGAGAGCGACCGCTGCAGCAACTCGTGGTCGACGACGCGCGCGGCCGTGACGCGGGCCCAGGCGGCGAGATCGTCGTCGGCCAACGCATTGTTCGACAGGGCGGGCAGCCACGGACCGAGCTTGGTGCGCAGCAGGTTCACGAACGCCGCGGGGTCGTCGATCATCGCCGCCGCTTGGACCAGGAGGCAGCGCTCGGGCTGGTGTTCGAGAAACTCGAGCAGGTGCCGGTTGTAGAAGGTCCAGATGCGCAAGGGATAGTCCGGATGAGAGCGAAAGATCGCGGCGTCGAGCCGGCGAATCGAATCCTCGACCTCCCAGGGCCAGCGATACACGAGGACGTAGCGGGCTTCGCCGAGCAGCCTGTCCCAGAAGTCGAGCAGAAGGGTCGTTCGCGGATCCTTCCAGCCCCACGGTGTCTTTCCCGCGGCGCGCTGCTGCCAGAGACGACGCGCCGTCTCGGCGTACGAGTCGAACCGACTACGGTCGAGCGACTCGGCCGGAGTCCAGCCCCATTCGGGCCAACCCTTCTCCTCGCCGCCGCAGCCGGCCGCCACCATCGCCCGCTGCAGCTCCAGAATGTCGATGTCTTCGAAGTACCCGTGCCGATTGTGGCGGTCCGCCGGTAGCAGTCGCTCGCCCAGATTCACGCCGCAGGCGTGGAGAAACGACGCCACCAGCGAGGTGCCCGACCGGTGCATGCCGGTTACGATCAGCGGCGGGGCGCCCGGCGCGGCGCCGGTGGCGGGCGCCGCGGGGCTCTCCCGGCTCCAGCCGAAGCGGCGCCCGAGGAGGCGGTCGAGGCGTTGATTGTGCGGGCCGAAGTAGCCGTCGAGCTCCAGGCGCACCGGCGCCGGTGCCGGCTCGTAGTCGTGGGCGTTGGCCATCGCCAGGGAGCCGAGGTCGAGCGGATCGAGGCCGAGAAAGGTCCACACCGATCGTAGGGTTTCCGGTCGCGCGAGGTCCTCGGTGCGGAGAATCAGGGCCTGCTCGCGGTCGAACCAGGCGAACCACGCCTCGAGCTGCTCGGCGTAGCGGCCACGCGCGCGGTAGCTGAAGTGTTGATGGTTGAAGCTGGTGTACCCCGGGTCGGCGCGCAGTCGCTCGGCCTCGCCCGCCAGGCGTTCCTCCTCGGCCGCCAGCGCGGCGACGAGCGGAAGCTTTTCGCAGCCCGCGCGCACCTCGTGGTGGTAGTGGGAGACGGCTCGGTCGGCCGGGTGGCGCAGCAAGACGATGAGCTTCACATCGGGAACGGTGCGGGCGACCCTCTCGGGCACGAGCGGATGGAACAGGTAGTACGGTGTCGCCTCGCCCGTCAGGCGTTCGCCGCGGCGGCCGGGCAGGTGGCTCGCGTACCAATCCCAGCCTCGTCCGTAGTTGAGATCGAAGAAGTGGACCTCCTTGCTGGTGGCGGGGATCACCTGCGGGTGTCGCACGATGTGGTCATACAGGGCGCTGGTGCCGCACTTCTGCGCCCCAATGATCAAGAAATCCGGTCCCTCCCGCGCCGCCACAACTCCTCTCTCGGATCAACCTTGTCGCGTGTCAAGCGAGCCGGCTGCCGAGTCGTGGGTCATTTTCGATTTCAGCGG
>CAZYMF010000159.1:0-11945 GCA_964648215.1 uncultured Binatia bacterium (SeqCode)
CAACGCGGGCGATCAGCCGCGCGGCGCCTTGGCCGCGGCGGCTGGATCGGCATTGTTAGGCACTCTGCGACCTCGCGGCCCCTGCCTGCGTCGACGAGCATCCTCGCGCGCGGTCTCAGCCGCCTGGCGAAAGAAAGCCAGTACTTCATCCTCTGACTTGCCCGCCAGGGCCGCTGCTTGCTCGTCGCGAATCTTGCGCACCAACTCAACTGCTTTGATCGCTTGGGTCTCGGCCATGGATGGTTACCTCCTGCGGCGAGTAGATCGTAAGGGCTCGGTATCCCTGCTCGATGTTCACGGCATTGAACAGCCGGATCTTATCGAGCCGCACGATATGGCGAAAGTTCCAGCTGACGAGAACGTCGACGTCTGCGATGGTCGCCACGGCAATGTGGAGCATGTCGTTCTCGAAGCGGCTCCCCAGCACCCCGCGAGCCTGATAGCTTGCCCGCAACGTCAGCGCTTCGTGGGTCACGGGTAGGACCTCCGCACCCAGGTCCAGGACTTCGGCGTAGAGATCGCGAACCGGATCCGGCGCGGGGAGTATCTCGGCGGCAGTGACCTCCGATAGCACAGGGTGAAACTGCCGCTGGCGAAAATCCTCCATGAGCCCGGTTGACCACCGCTCGAACTCGGCATCGAAGCATCCCCCCAGTACCGAGGTGTCCACGTAAACTCGCAGGACTTTCATGCGCTCCAGTGTACCCGGGTCGATTCCACAAGCCTAACTTTGAATTGAGCGTATCAACGAAACCGGCAATCCGCGCCAGATCTCGCGGGTCAACGCATCTGCCTCCATGGCCGCCTCATAGACCGGAACCTGGCGCGTATTCAAGAAGCTGGGGTTCTTCTGTGGACGTGAAGTCGAGCGGTGTTGAGCCGTTGCGCCTGGCGGGTCAAAACCTCAACCGCAAGGCCGCCACCAGAACTGGTCGGCCGGAGAATCATCGACGCCGCGCCCACCGCGGTTCAGCGCGTATCCCGAACCGACCGCGCCTTCAGATGGTACGCGCGACCCGCGCCGCATCCAGGATGGCGCCTTCGATATAGCCGACGCCCTGGCAGTCGCCGAGCAGATGCAACTCGACACCTTGCCCGCCGAGAGCGTCGGCGAGGCTGCGGTTCTCCACCACGCCGGTGGCGATGATGACGTGATCGGCCGCGGCGAGCTGCCGCTCGCCGTAGCGGCGGTAGGCGACGCCGGCACCGGTGATCTCCTCCACCGCGGCATCGGTCAGTAGCTGCACACCGTGCTCGCGTAGCGTATAGAGGATGCGCCAGCGCCGCGGCAGCGCCATCTCGGTGGCCAGCACGGGCGACTCCTCGAGCACGGTCACCTCGCGGCCGCGCTCGGCCAGGAACTCGGCGAGCTCGACGCCGACCAGGCCGCCGCCGACGACGGCGACGCGCTTTCCGAGCGGCATCCAGTGCCGCGTCAGCTCGCGGGTGAGCGCGATGCGGTCGGCGATGCCCAGCAGGTTGCCCATCTTGAGCATGGCGCGCTGCCGCAACGTGAGCTTCTCGGCGGCAACGCTGGCATCGCTGCCGGTCAGGAGGCTGCGCAGGTCGTCGCCGCTCAGCACGTTGGCGCGGTCGACTCCGGGGATCGGCGGGGCCGTGCGGCGCGCGCCCACGGCAACGAGGATCACCTGTGCCTGGAGCTGTTGGGCGAGCGCCGGCGTGACCTCTTGACCCAGCCGCACGTCGATCGGCAGGGCGCGGATCTGCGTTTCGAGATACTCGACCAGCTTGCCGTTGGCTTCGTACACCAGCGACGAGAACAACGCCGTGCCGCCGAGCCGCTCGCTCTTCTCGCACAGCGTGACCTGATGCCCGCGCAGCGCGGCGACGCGGGCCGCCTCCATCCCCGCAGGACCGCCGCCGGCGACGAGCACGCGTTTGGCCTCGGTTGCGGGGACGATCTCGAACTCGGCCTCGCGGCCCGTGGCCGGGTTCACCGCACACGAGACGCGCCGGTTGACGAAGATGTTGCCGACGCAGCGATAGCAGTAGATGCAGGGGCGGACGTGTTCCCTGCGCCCGGCGGCGAGCTTGCCGGGCAACTCCGGATCGGCCAGCAGCTTGCGGCCCATGGCGACGAAGTCGGCTTTGCCCGCCGCGATCAGTTCCTCCGCGTCCTCCGGCTCGATGCGTCCGACGGCAATCACCGGGATGCCGACGCGGCGCTTGATCTCCTCGGCGAGCGCCACGTAGCCGCAGCGCTCGTGCACCAGGGGCGCGTCGGTGAAGGCGACGCCGGAGACCGGGTCGGCGTAGGCGCTGACGTGGATGGCGTCGGCTCCCGCGGCTTCGGCCAGCTCCGCCGTGCGCCGGGCGTCTTCCTCCGTGATTCCATTCGGGATGCGGAACTCCTTCGCATCGAGGCGGCACCACACCGGAAAGTCCCGACCCACCCGTTGCTTCACGGCCGCGATCACTTCGACGAGGAGCCGCGCCCGGTTCTCCAGCGGTCCGCCGTACTCGTCGCTGCGATGGTTGCTGGCGGGCGAGAGGAACTCGGAGATCAGGTAGCCGTGCGCGCCGTGGATCTCGACCGCGTCGAAGCCGGCGCGCCGCGCGCGATCGGTGGCGTCGGCGAACATCGCGATCAGCGCGCGGATGTCGTCCGCGGTCATCTCGTGGAAGTGCATGCCCGCGCCCGGCTGGGCGAGATGGCCGATGACTCCCTGGATTTCCTCGGGCGTCAATTCGTTCAAGAGGTCGCCGCCGGAGATGGTGGGGACCGACGGCACCCACATCGGACGCCCGACAGCCATGTCTTGCGTCGCCACCTTGCCGGAGTGCTGCAGTTGGATGGCGATCTTGGCGCCGTGCGCGTGCGCCCGCGTCGTCAGGGTCTGCAGCCCGGGCAGGAAGACGTCGTCGGAGATCGCCACCTGATTCGGGATGCAGGCGCCCGCCGGAAAGGCGACCGCGCCGACACCGACGATGATCAGGCCGACGCCGCCGCGGGCGCGCGCCTCGTAGTAGCGCGCGAGGCGCTCGCCGACGTAGCCGTTTTCCTCGGCCAGGTTCGAGCCCATCGGGGTCATGCAGATGCGGTTACGGATCTCGACGGCCCCGATACGGCCGGGTGCGAGGAGGTGCTTGAAAGGCCCGTCGTTGTGCATCGCCGGTCTCACTCCGCGTCGCGCGCCGGGTTCAGGCGCTCAGGCTGGCCATCATCTTCTCGAACTCCCAGAAGGCGCGCAGGGAGACGAGCTTGCCCGCGGCGTTGACCTTGTAGACGAACACGCCTTCGGCCAGCGCGCGCATTCCGTTCGGCAGCGTGGTGGTGATGACGCCGACATTGGCGACCTCGTTGCCGCAGGCGTAGGAGTGGTGGATGTCGAAGGCGATCTGATTCACCGCGATGTGCTGGTCCCAGAAGGCGCCGATGGCGACTTTCCCCACGTGTCCCTTGCCCTCGGGGTCGAGCGGCGACGTGCCCACCGGATCTTCGATGATCGCGTCGTCGGCAAACAGCTCGAGCCATGCCGCCTTCGTCTTGGCCTGCACCGCCTGCATGGAACGCTGCGACGCCAGCCGCGCCGGATGTTCTTCACTCATGCTTCACCTCCCACCGCCCCCGAATATCCTACCGGCTCCGAGAACGTCTACCCTTTCCGACGCTGAACGCTTGCAGCAGGGCGCTCACGCCGCGCGTCGAGGCGCGTACCGCTTCCTCCCTGGAGAGCGCGCCGTTGTACCACAGCTCCAGGACGGCCCGGCCGGCGGCGACGATCATGCGGGCCACGATCGCGGCCTCGCGCTCGCTCACGCCGATGGTCTCGGCAATGCGCGCGCGCCACGGCGCGACGATGCGTTCCTGCAGCGCCTGCCCGTGCCGCGCCAGCTTGCGGTCCGGGCCTTTCGAATCCAGCAGCTGCCAGGGACCGGCGCCCTTGGCTTCGATCGTGTCGCACACGGCTTCGACGAAGACGCGGGTCACCTCTTCGAGGTTGCCGGGGATGCTGTTCGCCGCCCCGCGCCCGAAGCGCTGCGTAATGTCGTCGGCGTAGTCCTCCAGGACCGCCATGATCAACGCCTGCCGGGTCGGGAAGAACCGGTACATCAGCTGCCGGGTGACACCGGCGGCCGCGGCCACCTCGGCAAATTGCACGCGGTCGACCCCGTGCTTCGTCATCAGATCGGCGGCGGCGCGCAGCAACTGGCGCCGCCGTTCATCGGGCGATAGCCGCGTGCGCCCGGCGCGCCGCGCCGCCGCGCGCGGCCGTGCTCGCGCGCTCTTCCCGGTTGACACCATGTCGCCCATTATTTTACAACCTGTAACATATTGCCCTCGCCCGCTTCAATCGGCGCGGAGGCGCTCGAGGACCACGCGCATGAGAGACTACGACGTCATCGTCATCGGCGGCGGCATCAACGGCTTGACCACCGCCGCCTATATGGCCAAGGCCGGCTTGTCGGTCGCGGTTTTCGAGGCGCGCGGGCAATGCGGCGCGCACTGCGACACGATCGAGCTGGGAACCCCCGGATTTCTGCACAACACGCACGCGGCCTGGTTGGTGCCGGCGATGAGCCCGGTGATGGCGGACCTCGACCTCGAGGGCTTCGGGCTCGACCTCTGCGGCACCGACGTTCTGTTCGCCAAGATCTTCCGCAACGGCAAGAACGTCGTGCAGGCGTTGGATCAGTCGCTGACGCAGGCGAGTGTCGCGCGCATCTCGCCGCGGGATGGCGAGGTGCAGGCGAAGATCAGCGTCTACCTCGCCGAGCATGCCATGGAGGTGCTCGAACTCAGCCAGCGCATGCTGTTCGGCGCGCCCGATGCGCACCTGCTCGATCGCCAGGCTTCGTTCCAGGACGGCTTGCTGAAATACCTCGGCGTTCCGCTCACGGGCGACGACCTGCAGCGGATGAACGGCTTCGAGGTGTTCGAGGTGCTCTACGAGTCCGAGGAGGTGCGCAGCACGCCGGCCGCGTTGGGCGAGTTCACCGGGCAGTGGCCGCTGCACCGCCGGGTCGGCGCCATGGCGTTGAACCTGTGCGGCATGTCGCCGATGCCGGTGCACACGGCGCGCGGCGGGTCGCACGCGCTCACCCACGCGCTGGTGAAATGCCTGGTCGCGCACGGCGGCGACATCTGGACCACCTGCCCCGTCGCCAAGATCCTGGTCGAAGACGGCCGCGCCGCCGGCATCAAGCTGTCTCCGGACGCGGTGTTTCCGAACGAGGTCATTCGGGCGCGCGCCGTCATCTCCAACGTGACGCTCGTCCCCACCTTCCTGCAGATGGTCGGCGAAGAGGTCATCGGCGCGGAGCGCACCCGGCTGATCAAAGGCTTCAACTACGACGATCCGCAGCTCCTCGCCGTCTACTATGCGCTCAAGGGCGATCCCGAGTTCGCCTCCGCGGCCTATGATCCCGAGGTGCAGCGGTCGTGGGTCGGCTACGTCGGCGGCGAGTCGCTGGACGAGATGAATTCCGGCCAGACGCAGCTCATCTCCGGCATCATTCCCGACGACGTCATGGCCGGCTGGTTCCTCCCCACGCGCGCCGACCCCTCGCAGGCGCCGCCCGGCTGCCACACGGCCCTGGTCTGGGTCAGCGTGCCGCCGTGCCCGCGGCGCTGGCGCGGCCGGCGGCTCGACGGCTGGGATGCCTGGCGGGAGTTGGCGGAACCGCTCGCCGATGCGGTCACCGATCGCTTCGAGGAGTACGCCCCGGGCTTCAAGGACCTGATCCTCGAACGTCACATCAACACGCCCCTGGACCAGGAGAACAGCAACCCGTCCGCGATCCGCGGCAACATGATCGGCGGCAGCGCCATTCCCGAGCAGTACGCGCAGAACCGCCCGCTGCCGGGGATCATCACGCGCGGCGCGGCGCGCAGCTTCATCCCGGGGTTGTATCTGTCGAACTCCATCCATCCGTACGGCGCCACGCACCTGGCCACCGGCTACATCGCCGCAACCGAGGTCGCCGAGGATCTCGGCTGCCGCGACGCCGAGTGGTGGCGGGCGCAGCCGCTCATGTGGTTCTTGGAAAACATGGGCCGCTTGCCGATGAATGCCGGCGTGCCCGCGAAGTGGCAGCGCGACGGCGCCGGGCGGACGTCATCATGAGCTCCCCGGACAGATACGACGCCATCGTCATCGGCGGCGGGCCGAACGGCCTGATCTGCGCCGCCTATCTCGCCAAGGCGGGGAACAAGGTCCTGCTGCTCGAGCGGCGCCACGAGACGGGCGGCGGCCTCAACACCGACGAGTACTACGGCTTCCGCCTCAACCTGCACGCGATCTACCACATGATGGCCGAGGTGATGCCGGCGCACCGCGACCTCGATTTGCCGGGCCTCGGGGTGCGCTACCTGTATCCGGACGTCGGCGCCGCGTTCCCGTTTCGCGACGGCCGCTCGCTGGTCTTCTCTCGCGATCCGAGCCAGACGGCGCAATCCATCGCGGCATTCAGCACCGCCGATGCCGCGGCGTTCACGCGCATGTGGGACGAGTTCCAGCCGATGCTGGAGCAGTACCTGGTCCCGATGACCTACCAGCTTCCCGAGCCGCCGGTCGATCAGATGATCGAGTTCGGGAAGACGGAGGTGGGCACGCGCCTGGCCGAGATATCGGATCTCGGCTTCATCGGGCTGATCGACGCGTACGGCTTCACCGACCCGCGCGTGCGCCTGGCGTTGCTGTCGTTCCCGGCCATGTGGGGCCTGCCTCTCGACGACCCGCTCGGCTATCTCTACCCGCTCTACCTGTGCCGGATGCTGCACGCCGGTCTGGTGAAGGGCGGATCGCACCGCTTGTCGTCGGCACTCTACCGCAGCTTCCTGCGTCACGGCGGCACCGTGATGGATCAGTGCGCCGCGACGCGCATCGTCACGGAGGGCGGCGCCGCCGTGGGTGTCGAGACTGCCGGGGGCCGGCGGTTCGACGCGCGCGCGGTCGTGTCGACTCTCAATCCGGAGCAGACCTTCCAGGATCTCGTCGGCAAGCCGGCGCTCCCGGCCGATTTGGCCGAGTCGGTGCAGCTCTGGCAGTGGGAAGAGCGGTCGATGTTCGGTCTCCATCTCGGCATCAAGGGCGAGGTCGCCTTCCGGGCCGCCGATCCGCGCGTGGGCCAGGCGATGATCGTCTTCTGCGGCCTGGAGACCGAGGATGAGCTGCACGCGCATCTGCGCCGGGTCGACGCCGGCGAGCACGACGCCTGTGAATGGCTGCACGTGACCATTCCGTCGCGCTTCGACGCGACGATGGCCCCGCCCGGGCATCAGATCCTGCGCGCCGAAGCCGTGGTGAAGTACGACGCACCCTGGCGGACGATGGGCAGCGCCTTTGCCGAGAGCTGCATCGCGCGGATCGGCGAGTACGCGGACCTCGGCGAGATCGTGCTGCGGCGGCAGCACACTCCCCTCGACATCGAGGCGAAGCTCGCCACGATGAAGCGCGGCTCGATCAAGCACGGCGCCTACACGCCGTTGCAGATGGGCCACCAGCGGCCGAACGACCTGTGCTCGCGCAGCGCGACGCCGATCCCGGGGCTCTTCCTCGGCGGCGCCTCGATGTATCCCGGCGGCATGATCCTCGGCGGTTCCGGGTTCCTCGCGGCCGAGGTGGTCGGGCAGTTCCTCGGATCCGGGTCGGAGCCGGGCTGAGCAGCGCGAGGACGATGGGCGCAGCGCCATACGACGTCATCGTGATCGGAGCCGGGCCGGCCGGCGCCACCGCGGCCTACTATCTCGCCACCGCAGCCGGCGGCGGCAAGCGCGTGGTCTTGCTCGAGAAGGCGACGTTTCCGCGCGACAAGTACTGCGGCGACGCGTGGTGTGCGCCGGCGCTCGACATTCTCGAAGACATGGGGGTGCTGCAGCAGCTCGAGGCCGAGGGGCTGATCCGCGACACGACGTCGGGCGGGTTCATCTCGCCGTCGGGCGAGAGCTACGTGAGCGTGGGCGAGAACGGCGGTGCTCCCGGCACGCGCTGCTACGCGATCAAACGGATCATCTGCGACGAACGGATCGCCCGTCGCGCCGCCGCGGCCGGGGCGGAGCTGTTCGAAGACGCCAACGTCGCCGGCGCCACCCTGGAGAACGACGGCCTGTGGACGGTTCGCTGCCACGACGGCCGCCAGTGGCGCGGCAAGATGCTGGTGGCCGCCGACGGCGCCAACAGTCGGGTGGCGCGGGCGCTGGGCGTCGTCACGACGCCGCCCCAGGCCGTTGCCAGCCGCCAGTACGTGCGCGGCGGCACGCACAACTTCAAGTCGGGGGGCGTGCTCTTCTACCCGCGCTACATCCTCCCCGGCTACGTGGCCATCTTTCGCCACTACAACGACGACATCGATCTCGGCTCCTACGTCATCCCCGGCGGGGCGGTCACCAAGGATCGGCTCGCCGACGTGTACGAGCACGACATCAAGAACGACCCGTTCATCCAGCGCGCCCTCGGGCCGCGCGCCGAGGTTTTGGAGCCGGTGCGGATCGCGCCGATCCGCCTGGGAGGCGAGGCGCGCAGCACCGCCCGGCAGTTCATGGCCGTCGGCGATGCGGCGGGCCAGACCGACCCGCTCACCGGCGAGGGCATCCACACCGGCATGATCGGCGGCAAGCTGGCGGCGCAGACGATCCACGAGCTATTCGCCCGCGGCGACTTCTCGGAACGGGCCTGCCAGGCGTACCACACGCGCTGGATGGCCGCGTTCGGACGCGACTTCCAAGCGTCGGCGGCCGGCGCGCGGATGATCTATCGGCTGCCGTTGCTACTCGACGCCGCCAACCTGGTCGCCCAACGCAAAGGCGACGCCTTCATGACGGAGTTCGGCGCGGCGATGACCGGGGTAAAGCCAAAGACGACCTTTCTCAAGCCCGGCGTCGCCCTCCCGATGGCGATCGAGGTCGTGCGCCAGATCTTCAAGCAGAAGATCTGGCATTCGTCTCCGAATGCAGACGACAGCTACAAGGCCCGCGCCCGCGAAGACACCCCGCGCATCACCGCGTTCCAACGCGGCGGTCTCCGCGACGGCAACGCGTGAGCGGATCCGGGCAGGACGCGAGAGCAGGTAGTCGCCCGTCGCGCTCGGCTCCCGCGCGGCAAGGATCTCCCTGCGTGCTTTCTGTAACGAACGCTGGCGTTGAGGCTACGGCGCGCAAGCGACGCTACCCTCCGACGCCTTGTTGGCACTGGATTGGTGTCGGCTTGTGCTCCAACCAGTCTTCCGTTCTTTTCCTCGATCAGCAGGAGGGGGAGGAGGATTTCTCTCCAGTCCTCGATGCTCCCGTGGACTCCACCGATCTCCAGTCCGTCTTTGGCATAGTGAATCTCGATCTTCTCGTCACAGTCTCCGCACTTGAGTAGGTACCGCGGGGCGTGCTTGCCGCGTGCGGCCTTGTGAAAGACACGGATCTGAGCGTACTCGAAACGCGAGGTGTCGTAGAATCGGTTGCTACGTTTCGGAATGGTCTGCTTCATATTCTGTCTCCCGTGCCAACGGCATGTGCGTGGCCGCGGGCGGCGTGGCCTGAGTTGTCGGGAGTCGGCTCGACGCGAGAGTTGGCCCCGGACTTTCGCGGCAAATTACTTCCGATCACGCTCGACGAACCTCCGCGATGAAACACTCACCGGATCCAAGCCTACCGCTGACTACCACGGACCGTCGCTCGGTGACACGCGAAATGGGATACCCAACCAGACGTGCACTCACGTAGGCCACTGTCTCGTGGTTCCCCAGCCACTCGAAGGTCGCGGCCGGCAGGTCCAGTCTGGTAGACGGCGACCGCCTTCACGGGTTGGATTCTGGGATGTGGGCCACTTCGATCTTGATCCCGTCGGGATCGGCGTAGAACGCAGCGTAGTATCCAGGAGAGTAGCCGCGCTGGCCCGTGTAGTCCGCGGGCGCGTCCAGAACGGTCGCCCCGGCGGCAACCATTGCCTCGTGTACACGATCGACGTCCTGGGCACTCTCGGCGTGGAACGCCATGTGGTGCATGCCCGGAGCGTAGCGGTCGTTCGGCCGGTCCCGATTGGGCCCGGAGGAAGGCCGAACTTCGATCTCGAAGCTTGCAGTTGAGTCGAACCGCACCCGCCACGCTGCCCGCCGAGGATGAGGACCTTGAAAGTCTGGCGCGGGAATATCGAGACGCTGGTACCCGAGAGCTCCGAAGAGCGCATCGTAGAAGGGGATCGCACGATCAGAATCGCTGATCGACAGATCGATGTGGGTGAGGGGGCCGCGAATCGGCATCTCGACCTTGCCTCGATCTCGCCGTCTACCGCTGGCGCTCAGGCGCGCGGGCCACTCCCCGCCGGCTCCCGTTGATCGTTCGGCTCCGCCTTGTTCACAGTGAACACGTCCATGAAATCAGCTCGGCCGGTCGTTCCTGCACCCGCATTTCCCGTTCCTGTTTCCGACGGGCAATTCCCCGTCATTCGGCAACGAGGCGGTACAGAGAGCCGACCACGCTCGGTGCATAATGGCCCGGCGCGAAGGTGTGCGCCAGGGCGGCCTTCGCCCGCCAGCCCGTGCAGTGACCGGGCGCGACGATGCGGGGGCTGATGCGCGACTCGAGATCACGCACGGTCGGGGCAATGCGCTCCTCCACCGCGTTGCCGGCAAGGTGGTAGCCGCCCAGAACGGTGTCGATCCGGTGGTCGGGAAAGTGGCGCTTCGCGTCGAGGCAGGCGTTGACGACGCCGGCATGGGAGCACGCCGACAGGACCGTAAGGCCGCGCCCGCGAACGCTGGCGGCGACGTAGCGCTCGTCCATGATCAGGGGGTCGGGTCGTACCTCGTCACCGGAAAAGCTGTGGTGGCCGGCAAGTCCGGTCTCGTACTCGGTGACCCTCTCGATTGCACCACTGGCGAAGAACATGCCCTCCGAGAGTATGTGCGCATCGCTCTCCTTCGCGACCCGCCCGCCCGCGGCCGTGATCGCCGCGAACGTCGGCTCCTCGGGGAGCAGCACCATCAGCCCGGCCGGTGTCTGAACGCCGCGCTGATCGGGGCGATCCGGGTGTACGTCGACAATGACGGGGTCGAGTCCTGCCGCGGCGCGTGCTCGTGAAATCACCTCGACGACCTTCGGGATGCCACCGCTGTGGTCGAAGTGCCAGTGCGACAGGAACACGAGCTCGATGCGCGCCAGGTCGATCGCCAGGCGCCGCGCGTTGTCCAGCCATACGTCGGGGTATGGCCCGACGTCGAACAGGATCGAGCGGGCCTTGTCACCGCGGCGCGCCGTGGCCAGGACGGAGAAGCCGTGGCAGGCACAGCAGAGGTGATTGAACGGCTCCTTGGCCTCGTGGCCGCCGGCGACCCGTATCGACGGGAGGCGGGCCGCCAGCGAGAAGATCTCGGGGATTTGCGGCACGCCCTGGTCAACGCTCGACAGCGTGTCGGTTTCGTTGTCGACGACGACCAGCAGCTCGAGCGCGTCGAGCGCGGTGACGTCTGACGGTAGCGCTTCTTGCATAGCTCTTCCGATCCGTTTCAGCCTCAGAGTGGTGGACTCTCCCCTGCGAACTACAATCATGTGCCGAACAAAATCGGCAAACCACACTGCAATGCGCCGGCTAACACACCGACGCATGGTTTCTCTTGTAGCGCCGGATCTGACGTCGGATCAAGTGATTGGGATCTGCCGTCTCACTCTGCGTCTCGATGTGGTAGGCAGCGAAAACTCGCAGCCTAACAATCGTGCCGTGGCGTCGGCTCTATTCGCTTGCCCTTTGCCGGCGCCACCGCTCACCGATCGCTTCGACGTCGAATTTGGCGACGCTCCGCGGCAGCCCCGACGTTACGGTGCGATCGATCCTGCTGATTCGCTCGTTGATTCCCATCGGCTCGGGGCCGGGCGGAACTCGTGGTATGCCGACATCCTTCGCTCTACGACGAGTCGCGTGCGAACCGTTCCGCAACCGCATGCGTGCGGCGGACCAAGTCCTCGAGGTCCAATTCGCCGATACCGGCGAGTGACA
>CAZYMF010000160.1:0-11711 GCA_964648215.1 uncultured Binatia bacterium (SeqCode)
TCCTTCGGCGGCGGCCAGGTGGACATCACCAACGGCAAGTTCGTCTTCTCCGCCAGCGAGGCCTACCTGATCGAGAACGGCCAGATCACACGGCCGGTCAAGGGAGCGACGCTGATCGGCAGCGGCCCCGAGGCGCTCAAGCGGGTCAGCCTGGTCGGCAACGACCTCCAGCTCGACGAGGGCGTCGGCACCTGCGGCAAGGACGGCCAATCGGTTCCCGTCGGCGTCGGCTTGCCGACCATCCGCATCGACGGCATCACCGTCGGCGGCACGCGCGCCTGATCGCCACCCGGAGAATCCCATGAGACCACAGCCGCTCGAGGAAATCGCCGAGCTTCTGCTCGCCGCCGCCAAGCGGCACGGCGCGACGGCGGCCGACGTCGTCGTCGCCGAGGGCGACTCACTCTCCGTGGGCGTGCGTCTCGGCGAGGTCGAGAAGCTCAAGCAGTCGCGCGCCAAGCACCTGGGGCTGCGCGTGTTCACCGGACAATCGACCGCCATCTCGGCCACCGCCGACTTCAGCCGCGACGCCTTGACCAAGCTGGCCGAGGAGACCTGCGCCCTGGCGCGCGTCACCGCGCCCGATCCGTTCGCCGGCCTGCCGGCCAGCGGCGACCTGGCCCGTGAGATCCCCGACCTCGACCTCTACGACCCCGACGTGGAGACGATGACGCCGGAGCGTGGCATCGAGATGGCGCGCGCCGCCGAAGCCGTCGCCCTGGGCGCCGACCCCCGCATCACCAACTCCGAGGGCGCGGAGTTCGGCTCCGGCTACGATCACGTCGTCTACGCCTCGAGCGCCGGCTTCCTCGGCGGCTATCGCGACTCCGGCTTCTCGCTGTCGGTGGTGCCGATCGCCACCGAGAACGGCGGCATGCAACGCGACTACTGGTACTCCTCGAGCCGCCGCCTCGGGGCCCTCGAGGCGGCCGAGGCGATCGGGCGCAAGGCGGCGCAGCGGACCCTGCGCCGCCTCGGCGCCCGCCAGGTCGAAACCTGCGAGGTGCCGGTCGTCTTCGACCCGGAGACGGCCGCCAGCCTGCTGCGTCACCTCGCCGGCGCCATCTCGGGCTACGCGCTGTACAAGGGGAGCTCGTTCCTGATCGGGCGTCTCGGGCAGCAGATCGCGCCGGCGTTCGTCAGCATCTACGACGACGGCACGCTGGCAGGCCGACTGGGATCGCGGCCGTTCGACGGCGAGGGCGTGGCCAGCCGCCGCAACGTCGTCGTCGAAAACGGCGTCCTGCGCAGCTACCTGTTCGACACCTACTCCGCGCGCAAGCTCGACGCCCGCACCACCGGCAACGCCAGCCGCAGCATCGCCGACGCCCCGCACGTGGGCACCACCAACCTGTTCCCGGCCGCCGGCCGGCTGTCGGCCGAGGAGATCGTGCGCGGCGTGCCGCGCGGGCTGTACGTCACCGAGCTGATCGGCATGGGGGTCAACCCGGTCACCGGCGACTACTCCCGCGGCGTCGTCGGCCAGTGGATCGTCGACGGCGAGCTCGCCCACCCGGTCGAGGAGATCACCATCGCCGGCAATCTGCTGGAGATGTACCGCAACATCGAGGCCCTCGGCAGCGACCTCGAGCTGCGGCACTCGGTGTCGGCGCCGACGATCAAGATCGCCCGGATGACCGTAGCCGGGCGGTGAAGCAAGCTGAAAGCTTGAAGCCAAAAGCTCAAAGCGAAAAGCCAGAAGGCCGATCCGGCTTTCAGCTTTTGGCTTTAAGCTTTCAACTTTATTGAAGATGCGCTATACGTCGACGCCGTATGTGGCGGCGGGTGGTCGTTGTGGGACTGGTGATGTCGCTGGCCGGCTGCGGGGTACGGCAGCCGCCGGCACCTGAGCCACCGGCGGGGACCGGCGGCGGGGTGCAGACCGGCATCGCCTCCTGGTACGGCCCCGGCTTCCACGGTCACCCCACCTCCAGCGGTGAGATCTACGATCAGAACCAGCTCACCGCCGCCCATCAGACGCTGCCCCTGGGAACGCGCGTCGAGGTGACCAACCTGGACAACGGCCGCTCGGTCGAGGTGCGCATCAACGACCGCGGGCCCTTCGTCGACGGGCGCATCATCGACCTCTCCTATGCCGCGGCGCGCACGCTCGGCATGGTCGGTCCGGGCACCGTTCCCGTCCGGCTGGAGGTGCTCAACGGGTCGAGCCCCACCCTCGAAGCGGCGGCGTTCACCGTCCAGGTGGGCTCGTTCGCCGACCCCGACAACGCCAACCGGCTGAAGGCCTCGCTGGAGAAGCGGTTCGATCAGGTGCGTATCACGTCGCTGGACGGCAGCGGGCAGCGTTACTATCGCGTTCGCGTCGGCCACTTCGCCGATCGCGCCGATGCGGTCGCTCTGGCGCGGGCGGTGGCCCCGTTGGGGCTGCCGGCGATCATCGTGGAGGACGGGGTCGCCCCCTGAACGCGGGCGCCGCCAAGCCGTGTCGGCACGATGGCTCCCCAGCATCGAGGCGATCTTCGTTCTGGCCGTCACGCTGCCCGCGGCACTGCTGACGCGCCAGCCAAGCCTGTGGTTTCTCGTCCCCTTTCTTCTGCTCACGCTGCTGCGGCGTGACTACGACGACTACGGGCTCAACCTCGACGCCTGGCGCCAGTGGGGCAATCTCCGCTTTCATCTGCTCAACATCGGCGGAGTGTTTCTGCCCTACGTCGTCGGGCACTGCCTCCTGGCGCGCTTTTGGTTCGGGCAGCATTTCTCCTTCGGATGGCCCGATCAGCTCCCCTGGCTGCTGATCGACCAACTGCTCGGCGTCGCGCTCCCCGAGGAGTTCTTCTTCCGCGGCTACCTGCAGTCCCGCCTCAACCGCTCCTTCGGGCGACCGTTCGAAGTGCTCGGTGCACGCTGCGGCCTGGGGCTGGTCGTCGCGGCGGCCCTCTTCGCCGCCTGCCACGTCCCGCTGGGAGGGCCGGCCCAGCTCATCGTCTTCTTCCCCGGGCTGTGGTATGGTTGGTTGCGTGAGCGGACCGACAGCGTGGTGGTGCCGACCGTCTACCACGCCGTCAGCAACGTGCTCCTGCGAGTGATGCTGTCGAGTCTGCGCTGACGCGATCTGGCCAGTCGCGTTACTGAATTAACGATCAGCGCCCCTTCGGCACCCACTCTTCGTCGCGCGCTCTCGGCCGCTCGCAAGGTAGTGGCAGACGGAGCACGCACAGGCATCTGGCGTGCCAATTGCTTCGAGAGCGGGCACCTGAGGAAGGGGGATCGTCTCATATGGATATCACGCAGCTGCTCACCTTCGGGCACCAACAAGGCGCCTCCGACGTGCATCTGAGCGCCAACGAGCCGCCGATGTTGCGCATCCACGGGGACATGAAGCGACTGGAGCACCCCGCGCTGACCCGCGAGGAAGTTCATCACATGTGCTTCGACATCATGTCGGACATGCTGCGCAAGACCTTCGACGAGACGCACGACGTCGACTTTTCGTTCGAGCTCGGTGACATCGCGCGCTTTCGTGTCAACGTCTTCCTCCAGCGCAAGGGCGAGGCGGCGGTGTTCCGCACCATTCCCTCGAAGGTCTTGACCATGGAGCAGCTCGGTCTGCCAGCGGTGATGCGGGAGATTTGCGACAAGGAAAAGGGGCTGGTGCTGGTCACCGGCCCGACCGGCTCGGGTAAGTCCACCAGCCTGGCCGCCATGATCGACTACATCAACGACAGCTACGAGGGTCATATTCTGACCATCGAGGACCCGGTCGAGTTCGTCCACGAGTCGAAGAAATGTCTGATCAACCAGCGCGAGGTTGGGAGCCATACCCTGTCGTTTGCCAACGCGCTGCGCGGCGCCCTGCGTGAGGACCCCGACGTGATTCTGGTCGGCGAGATGCGCGACCTCGAGACGATTTCGCTGGCGTTGACGGCCGCCGAGACGGGCCACCTGGTGTTCGCCACCGTGCACACCTCGAGCGCGCCCAAGACGGTCGACCGCATCATCGACGTTTTTCCCGCCGCCCAGCAGGGTCAGATCCGCGCCATGTTCGCCGAATCGATTCAGGCCGTCATCACCCAGACTCTTCTCAAGCAACGAGCGGGCGGCCGGGTCGCCGCGTTTGAGATCCTGATCGGCACCCCGGCCGTGCGCAACCTGATCCGTGAAGGCAAGATTCACCAACTGCCGTCGGCGATGCAGACGGGTCAAGCGGTCGGCATGCAAACCCTCGACATGGCGCTGGTCGAACTGGTCAAGAAGAACATGGTGACCGCGGAGGAAGCGCAGGCCCGCACTCTGACGCCGAACCTCTTCGGATCCAGCGGGGGGGACGGCCGCGGCGGCGCCGTGCCGCGTCCTCGCCCGGGGCTAACGACCGCGGGTCGGGCGTAGTCTCGCGATGGCCGACATTCGCACTCTGCTCAGCGAAATGGGCGCCCGCAACGCCTCCGATCTCTATCTGACGGCGGACAGCCCCCCCGTCCTCCGCATCGAGGGCGTCACCGAGCCGTTCGGGGACGAGGTGCTCGCCGCCCCCGAGGTGGAGGAGCTGGCGAACTCGTTGATGACCGAGAAGCAGCGCGCCACCTTCGAGGAGAAGCTCGAGATGAACCTGGCGCTCGCCTCCGGCCGCCTGGGACGTTTTCGCGTCAACGTCTTTCGGCAACGCGGCGCCGTCGGCGTGGTGGTCCGCCAGATCAAGGTGGAGATCCCCACCATCGACAGCCTCGGGCTACCGGAGGTCCTGAAGACGATCACGCTCAGCCGCCGCGGGCTGGTCCTGATCACCGGCGCCACCGGCTCCGGCAAATCGACCACCCTGGCCGCCATGATCGACCACCGCAACGAAAACACCTGCGGTCACATCGTCACCATCGAGGACCCGATCGAGTTCGTTCACCCACACAAGCGCTGCCTGATGACGCAGCGCGAGGTGGGCTTCGACACGCTGTCGTTCAACGAGGCCCTGCGCAACACCCTGCGGCAGGCTCCCGACGCGATTCTGATCGGCGAGGTCCGCGATCTGGAAACCATGGAGGCCGCCATCACCTTCGCCGAGACCGGCCACCTGTGTCTGGCGACGCTGCACTCCAACAACGCCAACCAGGCCATCGAACGGGTGATGAACTTCTTTCCCGAGAACCGCCACCCGGAGATCTTCCTGCAGCTGTCGCTCAACCTGCGTGCCATCGTCTCGCAGCGGCTGGTGCAGGGGGTCAACCTCAAGCGAGTCGCCGCGCTCGAAATCCTCATCGACACGCCGCGCGTGAAGGACCTCATCAAGAAGGGCGAGGTCGACACCCTCAAGGAGGCGATGCAGCAGAGCACGCTCGAAGGCGGGCAGACCTTCGACCAGGCGATCTTCGATCTCTACGCCTGCGGGCGCATCACCGAGGAGCAGGCGCTGGCCAACGCCGACAGTGCCAACAACCTGCGCATCCGCATCAAGAACCTCGACCTGCAGAACGCCGGCAAGGCCGAGGCCGGCGGGCACAAGCCCGGGCACAGGCCCAGCCCCCAGGCCGACGCCGACGCGCTGCGGATCGAAGGCGTGGCGCCGGGCGGCACCTTGCGCCGCCTCTGAGGCTCAGCCGGCGCGCTGCATCAGCAGGCGCTTGGCGCTGGAGGAGATCGCGGACGAGATGTTCTTGCTCTTCGCCAGCAGGCGCAGCTCGCGCTCGTTGAGGGTGCCGACGAAACGCAGCGCGACCGCCACCGGCGTCTTCGGGTTGGTCACCAGGCCCGCCCGCACCTGCGGGTGGTGCGACCACTCCCGGTGCTCGCCGATGATGCGCAGGATCTCGGCGTCGAGGTTGCGGTTGCGGGCGATCGCGACGACCTCGTCGTCGGTGATGCGCGGGTTCTGCAGCACGAAGCGCGCGACCATGCGCGTGGGGTCGCGGATCAGGATGTTGCGCGCGTCGCGGTTGCCCCTGAGCGCCAGCTTGAGCTTCTCCCCCACCGTCATCTTCAGGATGTAGTAGTAGAGGCTGTGATCGCCCTCGCCCTCGTCCGGAGCCGGAGCCTTTGCCGGCTCCGGCTCCTCGATCAGCTCCGGCGGCAGCTGGTAGGGATCGGTGCCGCGGTCGATCTGCTCGACCAGCTCGGCCACCTGCTCGGGTGTCAGCTCGTCACTCACCGGTGCTCACCTCTCAGCCCTTCGCCGCCCGCGCGGCCTCGGCATCCTTGACGATCTTCTCGGTCAGGTGAGCCGGCACCTCGCCGTAGTGGTCGAAGGCCATGGTGAAGGAACCGCGCCCGCTGGTGATCGAACGCAGATCGGGAGCGTACTTGAGCACCTCCGCCATCGGCACCTGCGCCCGGATCACCTGCGAGCCCGTCTTGGGATCGACGCCGAGCACGCGCCCGCGACGGCTGTTGAGATCGCCGATGACGTCTCCCATGCAGTCGTCCGGGATCGAGATCTCCATGTTCACCACCGGCTCGAGCAGAACCGGCTTGGCCTGGCCGACGGCGGATTTGAAGCCGAGCGAGGCGGCGATCTTGAACGCCATCTCGGAGGAGTCGCCGGCGTGGAAGGAGCCGTCGTAGACGGTGACCTTCACGTCGACCATGGGATAGTGGGCGAGGATGCCTTCGACCATCGCTTCGCGCACGCCCTTCTCGACCGCGGGGATGAACTGGCGCGGGATGACGCCGCCGACGATGGCGTCGACGAACTCGAAGCCGCCGCCGCGCGGCAACGGCTCCACCTCCAGCCAGCAGTCGCCGAACTGCCCGCGGCCGCCGCTCTGCTTCTTGAGCCGCCCCTGCGCCTTGGCGTGCCCCTTGATCGTCTCGCGATACGGCACCTTGGGCGCCTTGAGCGTCACCTCCACGCCGTACTTGCGCTTGAGCTTCTCGACCGCCACCTCGATGTGCAGCTGCCCGACACCGGAGAGAATGATCTCCCGCGTCTCGGTGTCGCGGCTGACGTGCAAGGTCGGATCCTCCTCGGTCATCTTGTGCAGCGCCGCGGTCGCTTTCTCCTCGTCGCCCTTGGACTTGGGCTCGATGGCGAACGACATCGACGTCGGGGTCTCCAGCAATCCCGGGTAGACGATCGGCGCCTTCTCGTCGGCCAGCGTGTCTCCCGACACCGTCTCCTTCAGCTTGGCCACGGCGACGATCTCGCCGGCGACGGCGTTCGGCACGGCCTGCTGCTTCTTTCCCTCCAGCCGCAGGAGATGGCCGAGGCGCTCCTTGAAGTCGCGGCTGGTGTTGAGCACGGTGGAGTCGGCGTCGACGCGCCCGGACAGGACGCGGAAGACCGAGAGCTTGCCGGCGAAGGGATCGACGATGGTCTTGAAGACGATCGCCGAGAACGGCTCTTCGGCCGTGGGCCGGCGGGTGAGCGGCTCGTGTATCTTCGGATCGGTGCCGGAGAACTCCCCCATGTCGGCAGGCGAAGGCAGGTAGTCGACCACCGCGTCGAGCAGGGCCGGGATGCCGACGTTCGTGCCCGCCGAGCCGCAGAGCACGGGCAGCAACGATCCCGCGGCGGTGCCGAGCTTGAGCGCGCGTTGGATCTCCTCGGTGGAGAGCTCGCCGGTTTCGAGATACTTCTCGAGCAGCTCGTCGTTGGACTCGGCAACCAGCTCGACGAGCTTCTCGCGCGCCTCGTTCGCCGCCGCTTGCAGCTCCGCGGGAATTGCCTCCTCGGCCATCGAGCCGTCCTCTTTGCCGATCTGGGCGCGCATCCCCACCAGGTCGATCACGCCGCGGAAGGTATCGGCGGTGCCGATCGGCATCTGGATCGGCACCGTCTTCGCCCCCAGCACCTTGGCGGCGTCGTCGACGGCAGCGTCGAAGCTGGCGAGCTCGCGGTCCATCCTGGTGACGAAGGCCAGCCGCGGCAGCTTGAGCTCCCCGGCGCGCCGCCACAGCGCCTCGGCCTCGACCTTGATCTCCCCCGCCGCGGGCGCCAGCACCAAGAGCAGGCCGGTGGCGGCGCGCATGCAGTTCAGGGCGTCGGGCATGAAGTTGTTGTACCCGGGCGTGTCGAGCAGCGTGATCTCGTGCTTGCGCCACGTGAGGTGGTGGAACGACGTGGTCAGCGTCAGCTGCCGGCGCACCTCCTCGGGCTCGGGGCCGAAGGCCGAGCTGCCGTCGTCGAGCCGCCCGATGCGCGTCGTCGCGCCGGCGTCGAACAGAATCACCTCGCCGAGGGCCGTCTTGCCGACGCCCCCCTGACCTACAATGCCCAGGTTGCGGATCGCTCCTACATCATCGACTGGCATACGTCCTCCAAATCAGCTGGCTGCACGATTGCGCTCGTAGATGAGCCGGAGACCGTCGAGGGTGAGGAACTCGTCCACCTCTTCGATGGTCTCGGATTCCGTGGCGAGAAGGGCGGCGAAGCCGCCGGTGGCGATGACGCGCGCGCGCACGCCGGTCTCCTTCTGAATGCGAGTCACCAGCCCGTCCACCAGCGAGACGTACCCGTAGATCAGGCCGGACTGGATGGCGTTGACCGTGTTGCGGCCGACGACCTGCTTCGGCTTGGCGAGCTCGACGCGATAGAGCTTGGCGGCGCGCTCGAACAGCGCCTCGCTGGCGATGCCGAGCCCGGGAGCGATGATGCCGCCGACGTACTCTCCCCGCTCGGAAATGTAGTCGAAGGTGGTCGCGGTGCCGAAGTCGACCACGACGGTGGTGCCGTGCGTGCGCTCGTAGGCGGCAATGGCGTTGACGATCCGGTCGGCGCCCACCTCGCGGGGATTGTCGTAGAGGATGGGCATGCCGGTCCTCACGCCCGGCCCGACGAAGAGCGGCGTGGTGTCGAGGTACTCGCGGCAGAGCTCGTCGATCAGCGTGGTCATCGCCGGCACCACGCTGGAGACGGCGATGCCGGTGACCCGCGGCGCGTAGTCGCCGAGCAGACCGCGCACGAAGAAGCCGTACTCGTCCGCGGTGCGGCCGATGTCGGTCATCAGCCGCCAGTGCCGGCGCAGGCGATCGCCCTCGTACAGCCCCAGGACCGTGTGCGTGTTGCCGACGTCGATGGCGAGGAACATTCAGGCCTTCCCCTCGGCGCGAGCCCGGCGGTAGCCGCCGACCACGGTGACGTCGCCGGCCACGATCCGGCGCTCCCCGTCCCGGCCCTCTCGGACCCGCAGAGCACCGTCGTCGGCCAGGCCGAGAACCGTGCCCTCGATTCGCTCCCCTTGGCTCTGCACCAGAATCGTCTCGCCGGTCAACTCCGACAGCTCTTCCCACGACGGGGCGATCGTCGCGAAACCCTCGCGCAGGAACTGATCGTAGCGCACCTCGAGGCGGTGCAACAGCCGGGCAACGAAGCGTGCCCGGTCCACGAGGGCGCCGCTGACGACGCGCAAGGAGGTGGCCAGCGGACGCAGCTCGGGCGGAAAGTCCTCGGGCTCGCTGTTGAGGTTGACGCCGATGCCGGCGATCACGAAATGGACCCGTCCCTCGTCCGCCGACATCTCGGTGAGAATGCCGGCGAGCTTGCGACCGCCGCTGACGAGGTCGTTGGGCCACTTGATGCCGACCGCCGGCGTCCACTCCCGCACCGCCTCGGCGGCCGCCAGGCCGACCACCAGGGTGATCTGGGGCGCCGCCGCGGGCGGCAGCGACGGGCGCAGGACGAGAGAGAGATAGAGGTTGCGCCCCGGCGGCGACACCCACTGGCGTCCGAGCCGGCCGCGACCGCGACGCTGGCTCTCGGCGATGACGACGGTTCCCTCCGCGGCCCCCGCCTCGGCCAGCTCGCGCGCCGTGGTGTTGGTGGAGTCGAGCTCGTCGAAGTACTCCAGGCGGCGCCCGAGGCGGACGGTCTCCAGCTGCCGCGCGATCGCCGCCGGCTCGAGGGCCGTCGGCCCGTCGTGCGCGCGCCCGACGCTCATGCGGCGATCACCCGCATGCTGAAGTCGAAGGCCGGCGCCGAGTGCGTCAGTGCGCCCACCGAGATCAGGTCCACCCCCACGGCGGCGACGGCGCGCACGCGCTCGAGCGTCATGTTGCCCGACGCCTCGACCAGGGCGCGCCCGCCGATGTGCTCCACCGCCTGGGCGATCTGCGGCAGATCCATGTTGTCGAGCAGGATGCAGTCGGCGCCCGCCGCCAGGGCCTCGTCCACCTGCGCCGGCGAGGTGCACTCGACCTCGACCCGCAGCGTGTGCGGCGCCCCGGCGCGCGCCCGCTGCACCGCCGCGGTCACGCCGCCGGCGGCGACGATGTGGTTGTCCTTGATCAGAATGCCGTCGGCGAGGTTGAAGCGGTGATTGGCACCGCCGCCGACGCGCACGGCGTACTTCTCCAGCAGGCGCAGGCCCGGCAGCGTCTTGCGCGTGTCGACGATGCGGCACCGGGTCTCGCCGGCCGCCTCGACGAAGGCCGCCGTCAGCGTGGCGATGCCCGAGAGGTGCTGCAGCAGGTTGAGGGCGACGCGCTCGCCGCTGAGGAGCGCGCGCGTCGGACCGGCGAGATGGGCGACGACGGCCCCGTCCTCGAGCGGATCGCCGTCGCCGTAGCGCGGCTCGACGGTGACGTCGCCGAGAACGGCGAACACGCGCTTGACCAGCGGCAGCCCGGCGAGCAGCCCCGGCTGCTTGGCGACGATGTGGGCGTTGGAGCGGCTGGCGGCGGGGACGGTCAGGCGCGTGGTCAGGTCCCCGGCGCCGAGATCCTCCGCCAGGGCGGCGTTCACCAGCGCGGATACCTCGGGGAGACTGAACACGTCCTCCATCACCTGCTCCGCGATCAAGCGCTCCGCCGCAGCGTCTCCAAGTGGCGAGTCAATGTGCCGCGGCGCTCGCTCAGCGCCACGGCACGCCCACGCTCTTTCTCCACGACCTCTTCCGGCGCCTTGGCGACGAAATCCGGCCGGCCGAGCTTGCCCTCGACGCCCTTCAGCTCCTTGGTCACCTTGCCGAGCTCGTTCTCCAGGCGCTTGCGCACCTCGGCGGCGTCGACGGCGCCGCGCAGCGGCACGAACAGCTCGCCCACGCCCTCGACGACCGCCGACGGTTCGTCGGCGGGCCGCCGCTCGGCGGCGAGCAGCTCGATCTCCGTCAGCCGCGCCAGCGTCTTGGCATACGGCTCGAGCGCGGCGATGCCGCCGCCGTCCATCGCCGCCACCGGGACGATGCGGGCGCTGACCGCCGTGGTCGGGGCGATGCCGAGCTCGGCGCGGATGTTGCGCACGGCGCGCACGATGTCGATCAGGCGGGCGATCGCCTGCTCCGCCTCCGGGTCGCGCAGTGCGTCGTCCGCCTCCGGATAGGGAGCGATCATGATGCTGGCGGTCGGGCGCTCGAAGGGCAGCGCCTGCCAGATCTCCTCGGTGAGAAACGGCATGAACGGGTGCAGCAGGCGCAGGATCTCTTCCAGGGTGTGCAGCAGCACCGCTTGCGTGCGCCGCTTGGCGGCGGCGTCCTCGCCGTAGAGGCTGAGCTTGCCGAGCTCGACGAACCAGTCGCAGAACTCGCCCCAGACGAAGCGGTAGAGCAGCATCGCCGCCTCGTTGTAGCGGTAGGCGTCGAGGGAGGCGCGCACCTCGCCGGTGACCGCCTGCAACCGCGAGAGAATCCAGCGCTCGGCCAGACCCAGCGTCTGTCGCTCCGCCGCCAGCGACGCCCCGTCCGCGGCGAGCGGACCGCTGCCCTCGAGGTTCATCAGGCAGAAGCGGGCGGCGTTCCAGATCTTGTTGGCGAAGTTGCGGCCGAGCTCGGTCTTGTCCGAGGCGAAGATGACGTCCTCGCCCAGTGGCGCCAGCGAGACGATGGTGAAGCGCA
>CAZYMF010000161.1:0-11669 GCA_964648215.1 uncultured Binatia bacterium (SeqCode)
CTTGCCGTTGCCGCGCACGGGGCCGTCGAGGCGCTGCAGGTTGCAGTTCACCACCCAGATCAGGTTGTCGAGCCGCTCGCGCGCGGCGAGGTTGATCGCGCCCATGCTCTCCGGCTCGTCCATCTCGCCGTCGCCGAGGAACGCCCACACGCGGCTGCGGCTCGTGTCGGCGAGGCCGCGCGCGTGCAGGTAGCGGTTGAAGCGGGCCTGGTAGATGGAAGAGATCGGGCTCAGGCCCATCGACACCGTCGGCCACTCCCAGAACTCGGGCATCAGCCAGGGGTGCGGATACGAGGACAGCCCGCCGCCGGGAGCCAGCTCGCGCCGGAAGTTGCCGAGCTGCTCCGCCGTCAGCCGGCCTTCGAGAAACGCGCGGGCGTAGACGCCGGGCGAGGAATGACCCTGGAAGTAGACGTAGTCGCCCGCCGCCGCCTCGGTGTGCGCCTGGAAGAAGTGATGGAAGCCCACTTCCAGCAGGGTCGCCAGCGAGGCGTAGGTGGAGATGTGCCCGCCGATGCCGCCGGAGTGCTTGTTGGCCCGCACCACCATGGCCACGGCGTTCCAGCGCAGCAGGTTCTTGATGCGCCGTTCGATCTCGCGGTCGCCCGGGTACACCGGCTGGTCCTCCAGCGGAATGGTGTTGACGTAGGGCGTGTTGGCGGCGAACGGCGCGATGACGCCGCGGCGGTAGCCGTAGTGGATCAGACGGGCGAGCAGCGAACGCGCGCCCTGGAAGCCCTGGGCGCGGATGATCTCGTCGAAGGAGTCGATCCACGACGCGGTCTCCGGCGCAGACCCGTCCCGCTCCGAAACAATGCCCATGCGCGTAGGATAACACTTCGCACGGCCCGGCCAACCGGGGTTTGTAGCCGCAGGCTTCAGCCGGCGGTGCCCTGCAAACAACGCAGCAAGTCTCGGTTCCCTGCGGCGTCGTCACTCTTGTTTCCCTCACCCCGACCCTCTCCCAGGGAAGTCGGAGTGCACCCGTCCTCATCCAGAAAATCGACAGTCCCAGAGGGAGAGGGAGCCCGAGGAGGCAGCCGAGTGTTTCGGCGACTCGCGTGGAATGGGAGGTCGGGTCCCAATGCCGTGCCCGGCGCGCAGACTTCGGGACGGCCCTGCGCCGCCGGCCGGCTCAGTGCAGGGCGTGCGGCTCGGCCAGAGTGAACGCGGCGATCTCCGCGTCGAAACCGTCGCCGTCGGGCACCACCATCTGGTAGGTGCCGTGCATGGTTCCGAATGGCGTCGGCAGGGGACAGGCCGAGGTGTACTCGAACGACTCCCCCGGCTGCAGCAGCGGCTGCTTGCCGACGACGCCGGGCCCCTTCACCTCTTCCACCCGACCGTGGGCGTCGGTGATGATCCAGTGGCGGCTGACGAGCTGCGCGGGCTCGCTGCCCTCGTTGGAGATCTGCACCGTGTAGATGAAGAACCACTGGTGCTGCTCCGGTGACGACCGCTCGGGAACGTACGCGGAGCGCACGCGAATTCGGATTCCCCGTGTGGTTGCCTCGGACGTGAACAATCAGAACTCCTGCGCCGCCGATGTCGCTGTTATAGAGGTGTATGCCGGGCGCACCGTCGGGTCAATCACGCCGAGGTAGTAAGCGGTTGGCGGTTGGGCGGTTCGCGGTTAGGGGACGGGAAACCACGCCGTTCGCGACCTCGCCGCGGACCCGTTCCCCGGCGTCACACCGATCACGCAGGCAAAGAGACGCTCACGACGAGATGGCGTCGACGATCTTCGTGCCGGCCGCGGCCTCCAGGTCGACCGCGGTGGTCTCGAGCAGGCGCGCGATCATCATGTAGTAGCCGACGGCCAGAATGATCTCGACGATCTGCCGGGGCGGAAACTCTCGGCTGGCGGCGGCGAAGGTGGCGTCGGAGACGCGCACGTCGCGCACCAGCTCGTCGGTGAAGCGCAGCAGCAGCGTCTCGCGCTCGTCGAAGCACGGCGCGGCGGCGTCACCGCGCTCGAGGGCGGCGATCTGCTCGTCGCCGACCCCGGCCGCCTTGGCGATGGGCACGTGCTGCGCCCACTCGTAGCCCGCCCGGGAGAGATTGGCGACGCGCAGGATCGCCATCTCGCGCAGCTTGGCGTCGAGCTGCTGCTTGGCGAGAATGGACCCGCCCAGACGGACGAGCGGACGAAAGTTGCTCTCCGCATGCGCCATCATGCGAAAGATCCGCAGCGGCGCGGCGAGGCGATCGAGCGTATCGCGCACCTTCTCGGGCGCAGTGGCAGGATCGACGTAGGGTAGGCGAGCCATTCTTCTTCCTCCCGCTTTGGACTTTTCGATCTTCGACTCTAGTGTCCCATCGCCGTGATTCGTTGAAACCCGCGGCTTCTTCCTCGGGCTCCCTCTCCCAGGGGAGAGGAGACCATGTTGCAGACTTCTGGGACAGGACTCTATCTACACTTGCCGAGCTTCGATTGTCCGGCACCCTACTGCGGCACCACCGTGCCTGCAACCGGCGCCGCGGGACGTCGAACGGCACGAACGTCCCCTTTGTTGTTCGCCGCTTTGCGGCTATCATCCGAGTCGATGTCCGCCCCCGCCATTCCACCACCCAGCCTGGGGCTCCTGGCGCTCGAAGGACGCGCCGGGTTCGAGCTTGCGGCGCTGTTGCCGGCGCTGCCGCTGCTCGAGCGCGGACCGCGCGGCGACGGGCATCCGGTGCTGGTGCTGCCCGGCTTCCTCGCCAGCGATCAGTCGACGCGCGCGCTGCGGTGGTTCCTGCGCCGCCGTGGCTACCACGCGCATCCTTGGCGCCTCGGGCGCAACCTCGGCCCGACGCCGGAGCTGATTCAGGGGCTCGGGCAGCGCTTCGTCGCCGTCCGCGATCGGCATCAGCGCAAGGTGAGCCTGGTCGGCTGGAGCCTCGGCGGCATCTACGCGCGCGAGCTGGCGCGGCGCTTCCCCGACGACGTGCGCCAGGTGATCACGCTCGCCAGCCCCTTTCGCGACACCACCGCGACCAACGTGGCGCGGCTCTTTCGCCTCACGCGCGCCGGCCGCGCGCCGATGCCGCACGATCCCGACACCCACGCACGCCTGCGCACGCCGCCGCCGGTGCCGATCAGCTGCCTGTACAGCCGCACCGACGGCATCGTCGCCTGGCGGAGCTGTCTCGAGGAAGAGGGACCGCGGCGTGAGAACATCGAGATTCGGTGCAGCCACCTCGGCATGGGTCACCATCCCGCCGCGCTCTACATCATCGCCGATCGCCTGGCGCAGCCCGAGGACGCGTGGCAGCCGTACTCGCCCGGTCGTTGGGACCGCCTCGTGCGGGCGGCTGGTTAGCGCTCCTCAGGCCGCCCCTCGCAGCTGGCGGCGGAAGAAGAGCGTCGCCAGGCTGAGGATGATGGCGCCGTAGACGACCAGGATCCCCGCTTCCCAGCGCAGCTCGGACCAGCCGGCGCCCTTGAGGAAGATGCCGCGGGAGATGGTGATGTAGTAGCGCAGCGGGATGAGATAGGTGAACTTCTGCACCAGCGGCGGCATGCTGGCGATCGGGAACATGAAGCCGGAGAAGAACATGTTGGGCAGGATGATGAACTGGCCCGCCATCGACGCCTGCTGCTGCGTGTTGGAGAGCGCCGAGGCCGCCAGCCCCATGCCGAGGCAGGTGAGGATGAACAGGCCGGTGAGCGCCAGCAGTAGCGGCAGGCTGCCCTTGATCGGCACGTCGAACCAGTAGGTGCCGACCAGGATCACCACGGCGACGTTGATGTAACCGAGGCCGATGAACGGGACCGCCTTGCCGATGATGAGCTCGTGCGAGCGGATCGGCGTGACGATGAGCTGCTCCATCGTGCCGCGCTCCTTCTCCTTGACGATGGCGATGGCGGTCATGATCACCAGCGACTCCATCAACAGCACGCAGATGATGCCCGGCACCATGAACTTGACGCTGCGCAGCTCGGGGTTGAACCACACCCGGGGCTCGACCGAGACGACGGGCTGGTGGACGACGTGCGTCTGCACGCCGTCGGGAAACTGCACGTCGACCGCCTGCGTCAGCGTCACCTGCTCGAGGTACGAGGCGGCGATCATCGCCGTGTTGGAGTTGCTGCCGTCGACGGCGGCGAGCACCTGCGCCGGCTTCCGGCCCTGGATCTGGTCGGCGAAGTCCGGCGGGATCACCAGCGCCACCTTCACCGTGCCGCGGTCGAGCAGCCGGTTGACGTCGTGCACGCCGGTGCACGCGGCGGCGACGTGGAAGTAGCCGCTACGCACGAGCTGCTCGACGTAGGTGCGGCTCTCGGCCGAGTGGCTGTAGTCGCACACCGCCATGTCGATGTTGTCGATGTCGGTGGAGACGACGTAGCCGAAGATGAACAGCTCCATCACCGGCATCATCATCACCAGCGCGAACATGCGCCGGTCGCGCCGGATCTGGATCACCTCCTTCCAGACGATCTGGAAGATGCGGGAGAGCGAGTTGATCATCGGCGCGCCTCCGGCGCGCGTTCATAGTCGATAGTTGATGGTCGATAGAGCCCGGCAACCCCGCCGGGGCAGATGGATCCCTTTGAGGTTGCGGGACCGTCGGCGGTGAACCGGACGTTCACGGAGGCTGTCGACTGTCGACTATCGACCATCAACTCTCTTCTCAGTCCAATCGATCGCGGAAACGCGAGGCGCTCAGGGCGACGATGGCGGTGCCGAAGAGGATCAGCAGCAGCGCCTCCGGCCACAGCACGCCGATGCCGACGCCCTTGAGGTAGATGCCGCGAATGGCGGTGACGAAGTAGCGGCCGGGGAAGAGGTAGGTGAGGAAGCGGATCGCGATCGGCATGCTCTCGATCGGGAAGACGAATCCGGAGAGCAGCACCGACGGCAGCAGCGAGAGAAAGATCGCCGCCAGCATGGCGTTCTGCATGGTGTCGGCGATCGTCGAGACGAAGACGCCGACGCCGAGGGAGCAGACGAGATAGAGCACCGAGAAGATCGCCAGCTGGAACAGGCTGCCCTTGATCGGCACCTCGAACAGCAGGTAGCCGGCGGTGATGATGATGACGAGATCGAGCAGGGCGATGGCGACGTAGGGCACGATCTTGCCGATCATCATCTCCAGCGGGCGGATCGGCGAGACCAGGATCTGCTCGATGGTGCCGCGCTCCTTCTCCTTGACGATGCTGAGCGCGGTGAGGATGGCGCCGACGATCATCATGATGACGGCGATGACGCCGGGGACGATGAAGTTCACGCTCTTCAGCTCGGGGTTGTACCAGACGCGGCTGCGCACCTCGATCGGCGCCGCCTGCTCGACCCCGGTACCGGGCGGACCGAGGCTCGCGACGTAGCGGTTGACGATCGCCAGCGCGTAGCCCTGGGCAATGGTGGCGCTGTTGGAGTCCGAGCCGTCGATCAGAAGCTGCACCGACGTCGGCCGGCCGGCGTGCAGGCTCTCGGCGAACTCGCGCGGGATGACGGCGGCGGCGCGCGAGGTGTCCGTGGTGAGGTCGCGCTCGACCTGGCGCTCGTTGGCGGCGAAGCGCACGACGCGGAAGTAGCCCGAGCTCACCATCTGCTGGATCAGGTCGCGGCTCTCGGGCGTCTCGCTGTAGTCGAGAACGGTCAGGGGCACGTTGTCGACGTCGTAGCGGATGCCGTAGCCGTACATGACCAGCATGCTGATCGGGTAGAGGAAGGTGAGGATGAGGCTGCGCCGGTCGCGGCGGATGTCGATGAACTCGCGCCGCATGATGGCGCGAATGCTGCGCCAGGAGCGCCGCCAGCGCGGTTCAGCCTGCATCGTCATCTCCGCGCGCCGCCGCGCTTTCCTCGATGATGGCGACGAAGGCGTCCTCCAGCGAGGGCTCGATGCGCTCGAGGCGCTGCACGGTGACGCCGCGGGGCTGCAGCTCGCGGGTGATGGCGGCGCGGGCGGCGGCCTCGTCGTCGGCGACGACGTGCAGGGCGTTGCCGAACAGGGCGACGCCGGCGATGGCCGGGTCGGGCTTGAGCGCGGCGTAGGCGGTCATCAGCTCGCTGCACTCGAGCTCGAGCAGAGCCCGTGCCGTGTGCTGCTGCTTGAGCGCCGACGGGCTGCCCGAGGCCACCACGCGGCCGCCGTAGATGAGCGCGAGCTCGTCGCAGTGCTCGGCCTCGTCCATGAAGTGGGTGGTGACGAACACGGTGATGCCGCGTTGCGCCAGCTCGCCGATCATCTCCCAGAAGTTGCGCCGCGAGGTGGGATCGACCCCCGAGGTGGGCTCGTCGAGGAACAGGATCGGCGGCTCGTGCAGCACGGCGCAGCCGAGGGCGAGGCGCTGGCGCCAGCCGCCGGCGAGCGCCGCCGTCTTCATCTCGCCCCGCCCCTTGAGGCCGGCCATCTCCAGCGCCCAGGCGATGCGAGCGCCGCGCTGCGGCCCGCGCACGTTGTAGATGCCGGCGAAGAAGCTCAGGTTCTCCTCGACCGTGAGGTCCTCGTAGAGCGAGAACTTCTGCGACATGTAGCCGATGCTGCTCTTCACCCGCGCGGTCTGCCGCGCCACGTCGAAGCCGCCGACGACGGCGCGGCCGCCGGAGGGGCGCAGGATGCCGCACAGCATCTTGATGGTGGTCGACTTGCCGGCGCCGTTGGGGCCGAGAAACCCGAACACCGTGCCCGCGGCCACCTGCAGGTCGATGTGATCCACGGCGACGAAGCTGTCGAAGACCCGCGTGAGCCCGGCCGCCTCCACCGCGTACTCGCTCACGGTCGCGCCTCCGCCGCCGGCCGCTCGTCGGCCGCCGGCTTCGCGGTGTAGGCGAGAAACACGTCCTCGAGCGACGGCTCGCGTACCTGCCAGTGCTCGATGGCGACACCGGCGTCGCGCACCCTGGCGACCGCCGCGGCGGCGTCGAACCCGGCGCGCGGCAGCGTGAGATGCAGCCGCTCGCCGAACAGCACCGTGTTCTCGAACCCGGGCACGCGGCGCAGGGTCTGCCGCGCGGCGCGCGGCTCGAGGCAACGCAGGTCGAGCACGACCACGCCCAGCCCGGCCTTGAGCTCGGCCGGCGAGCCGCAGGCGATCACCCGCCCGTCGAGCAGGAAGCCGACGCGCCCGCAGCGCTCGGCCTCGTCCATGTACGGCGTCGACAGCAGGATGGTCGAGCCCTCCTGCAGCAGGTCGTAGAGGATCAGCCAGAAGTCGCGTCGCGACAGCGGGTCGACGCCGATGGTGGGCTCGTCGAGCAACAGGATGCGCGGCTGGTGGATCAGGCACGCGGCCAGGCTCAGCTTCTGCTTCATGCCGCCCGAAAGGTTGCGGGTCAGGCGCTCCTGAAACGGCCCCAGGCGGCTGAACTCCAGCAGCCGCGTGATGCGCTGCCGGCGCGCGCCGGGGGGCACGCCCCAGACCTCGGCGACGTAGAGCAGGTTCTCCAGCACGCTGAGCGTCTCGGAGAGGCTGAAGCGCTGCGACATGTAGCCGATCCGGCTCTTGACCTCGGCCGGATCGGCGGTGATGTCGATGCCGTCGACGCAGGCGCTGCCACCGGTCGGAGTAAGCAAGCAGGCGAGCAGCCGCAGGAAGGTCGTCTTGCCCGCGCCGTCGGGTCCCACCAGGCCGAAGAGCTCGCCCGTTTGGACGTGCAGGGTGACGTCGCGCAACGCGTCGGCGCTGCCGTAGCGCTTGGCGAGGTGGTCGGCTTGGATGGCGGCGGGCATCAGGGAGCGAGCTGCGCCCGCGTTGAAAAGTCGAAAGTCGAAAGTCGAGAGTCGAAGCGAGTAGGGCGGGCACGGCCCGCCGTCTGCCTACCGGCCACGACCGTCCGCGGCACCGCTCGGCCGTGAGACGCATCACGGATCACGAATCGCCCCTCAGTCCGTCCTCTGTGCGGTCCGTGCCGCGTCCTTCGCCTGATCGAGGGGCAGCACCGCGTCGGCCGGCATGCCCGGCTTGAGGGCCTGGTCGTGCGTCTGCACCTCGACCTTGACGCGGTAGACGAGCTTGACGCGCTCGTCGGGCGTCTGGATGTTCTTGGGCGTGAACTCGGCGCGGTCGGAGATGAAGGTGACCTTGCCGGGGAACGGCTGGTCGGGGAAGGAGTCGACGCTGACGTAGGCCTTCATGCCTAGCCAGATCTTGCCCAGATCGCGCTCGCCGACGTAGACGTTGACCCACGGGTGATTGAGGTCGCCGATCGTGACGATGGTGGTGCCGGGCTGGACCATCTCGCCCGGCTCGCGGCTCTTGCTCAGCACGCGGCCGGCGGCGGGGGCGAAAAGCTGGCAGCGATCGAGGTTGAGCTGGGCCAGCCCGAGCTCCTTCTCGGCCTGGTGCATCTGCGCCCGCGCCTGTTCGATCTCCTCGGTGCGAAAGCCCTCGCGCAGCATGTCGAGCTGCGAGTGGGCGCGGTCGCGGGCCGCCTGCGCATTGGCCAGGGCGGTGTTGGCGCGATCGAGCTCGGTCTGCGAGACGACACCCTGGGCGAACAGCTCGGCGGCTCGCTTGTGCTCGCGCTGCTGCAGCTTGAGATCGCTGTCGGCGGACTCGGTCGCGGCCAGCGCCTGGTCGACCTCCTGCGCCCGCGGGCCCTTCATCAGCATGCGGTAGTGCGCCTCGGCGGCTGCCTTGGCGGCGTTGGCGCGCTCGACCTGCAGGCGGTACTCGCGGTCGTCGAGCCGGGCGACCGGCTCGCCCTTGTCGAGCAGGGCGCCCTCGTCGACGTAGCGCTCGACCATGCGGCCGGGGACCTCGAAGGCGACGTCGATCTGGGTCACCTCGATGATGCCCGAGCCCCGAATCGCGGTCTGATCGCGCTCGCGGTCGCTGCGCCAGCGCCATACGCCCAACGCGACGACAATCACAACGAGGAAGATCAAAGGCACGAGGCGACGCGGCATATCGTTAGCTCCAACCGACCCTATAGAGCACAAACGCCGACCCCGCGCACCCGACTGTGGCCGCGCCCGCGGCTTGCCGCTTCCCTACCGCGGAGAAGGGCTGCCGCCGTGCCTTCGGCGGGTCGGAGCGACCCGCCGGGGGATCAGAAGTATCCCCCCGGAGTCTCGTCGCTTCCCGACGCGGCCTCGCTACGCGAGGGGATGTTCTTGCCGGTGATCATGTCCTTGTAGCCCATGCCCGGGCCCACCATCGGATAGACGTGGGCGGTCTGGTCGACCATGACCTCGAGGAAGGCGGGTCCGGGGTGGGCGACGAACTCCTCGAGCCGGGGCCGCACGTCGGGGATCCGCGTGACGCGCTTGGCGAAGCCGAAGCCGTCGGCCGCCACCGCTTTGACGAAGTCCTTCTTGTGCAGCGTCTTGTCCGAGCCGGCGTAGCGGTTGGCGTAGAACAGATCCTGCCACTGGCGCACCATGCCGTCGCCGAGGTTGTTCAGCAACAGCACCTTCACCGGGATGTCGTAGGTGGTGAGCGTCTCCAGCTCTCCGAGATTCATGCGGATGCTGCCGTCGCCGTCGACGTCGATGACCAGCTTGCCCGGGTTGGCGATCTGCGCGCCGATGGCCGCCGGCAGGCCGAAGCCCATCGTTCCCATGCTGCCGGAGGTCAGGAAGGTGCGCGGGTGCACGAAGTCGAGATACTGCGCCGCCCACATCTGGTGCTGGCCGACGCCGGTGGTGACGATGGCCTCGCCGCGGGTGATCTCGTTGAGCTGCGAGAGCACGTACTCGCACTGGATCAGCTTGGACTCGCGGTTGAAGTTGAAGGCGTGGCGCCGCTTGAGCTCGACCAGGTGGGCGTGCCAGCGGCTGAAGTCCTTCTTGAAGCCGGCGCCCGCCTCGAGCAGCTGCGCCAGGCCGCGTTTGGCGTCGGAGACATGGGCCCAGTCGACGTTCTTGACCTTGCCGATCTCCGAGGCATCGACGTCGAGGTGGGCGACCTTGGCTGCCGGCGCGAACTCCTTGACCTTGCCGGCAACGCGGTCATCGAAGCGCGAGCCGATGGCGAACAGGAAGTCGCAGTCCTCGACGGCGTAGTTGGCGTAGGCGGCCCCGTGCATGCCGAGCATCCGCAGCGACAGCTCCTCGGTGGTGTCGACGGCGCCGATCCCCATCAGGGTCGTCACCACGGGGACGCCGAAGCGCCGGACAAAGGCGCGCAGCTCGGGGGCGGCGTCGCTGTTCATGATGCCGCCGCCGCAGTAGATCAGCGGCCGCTCGGCGGCCGCGAGCAAGCGGAAGAAGGCCTCGATGTCGGCGGACGAGATGCGGACGTGGTTGAGCTCGTCGAGGCGCTCCTCGTAGCCGCGCAGCGGCAGCTCGCCGTGCCCGCGGAACACCCCTTCGGACAGCTGGACGTCCTTGGGCAGATCGACGACCACGGGGCCGGGCCGGCCGCTGCGGGCGATTTCGAAGGCGCTGCGCATGGTGGCTTCGATCTTGGTCTCGTCGGTGAGCAGGAAGACGTGCTTGGCACAGGCGGCCATGATGTTGAACACCGGCGCCTCCTGGAAGGCGTCGGTTCCCATGGCCGCGCGCGGCACCTGGCCGCAGATGAGCACCACGGGCACGGAGTCGGCCTGGCAGTCGCGGATCGGCGTCACCGAGTTGGTGGCGCCGGGCCCGGAGGTGACCAGGAAAACCCCGACGCGGCCGCTCGAACGGGCGTAGCCGGCGGCCATGAAGCCGGCGCCCTGCTCGGTGGCGGGAACGATCAGCCGGACCTCTTCCTCGCGCGGATGGCTGTCGTTGTAGCGGAAGATGGCGTCGTAGGTCGGCAGGATCGCACCGCCGCTGTAGCCGAAGATGGTGTCGACCCCTTGGTCGGCGAGCACCTGCACGATCATGTCCGCCCCGCTCATGGTCGTACCGGCCAGGGGGTGGGGCGTGGTCTCCGTGCGGGCAGGCTCCGCGGCCGTTGGATCGGAGACACGGCGCAGGGGCGCTCGTGCAGGTTTCGGGGTCATGGTCTTGCTCCTCTGAGACTTCGAACTTGGCGTACTTTAGCGCGTATCAGGTTCCGTTGAAACCTTCGCCAACGGCCGCGCCGGCCCTGCGGACAGGAGGCCGACAGGCGCGGGAAAAAGAAAAGGGGCGCAGCCGACTGCGCCCCTCGTGACTCGGCGAACGACGCTGGACCCGGGGTCCGCCCAGGGCTCAGGCGAGGCCGATCTCCCGATCCTGCGCCTCGGGATCGAAGTCCTCGAAGTGAATGATCTCGAGCTCCTCGAACGCCCGGCGCACGTGCGGGGTGAGCAGGCCGAGCTTCTTGATGTTGGGAACGACGCGCATGAACAGCGCCTGGCGGAACATCTTCATCACCGGCGAGCCGAGCACGATCTCGCGCACCTCGGCCACGTCGAAGCCCAGATAGCGGGAGACCTCCTCGGCCAGCAGGCGGTCGCGCATCAGGCGGCAGGCTTCGATGACGAAGTCCTCGCGGTCGCGGCGCTCGTTCGGGGGCATGTCGCGGTAGTAGTCCTTGAGCGAGATGACGCCGAAGGCGACGTGACGCGACTCGTCCTTCATCACGTAGTGCACCAGGTCCTTGGCGAGAGGCTCCTGCGCCAGCTGGTACATGTTGGCGAAGGCCGCCATGGCGAGCCCTTCGACGAGGATCTGCATGCCGAGGTATTTGAAGTCCCAGCGGCTGTCGAGAATGATGTTGTCGAGCAGCTGCTTCAGGTTCGGGTTGATCGGCCACTCCCACTCGAGCTTCTCGCGCAGGTAGCGGCTGAACACCTCGACGTGGCGCGCCTCGTCCATGG
>CAZYMF010000162.1:0-11640 GCA_964648215.1 uncultured Binatia bacterium (SeqCode)
CCGGGCATCCGACTCCAGCGACGGCTCACGGTAGGGCGGGCACGGTCCGCCGTGGAGCACTGCCCCGGGGTAGCGTGCTTGCCGGCTTCCGAGACCGGCGGGCGGTGCCCGCCCTACGGACTTGGAGCCTGGAGCTTGCATCTAGGAACTGTCCTTGACCCGCCCTCGGGCTCGGAGTAACTTGAGCCCCGGCTCAAAATATGAGCCACGGCTCATGACCCCTGCCAAGCTCACCCGCAAACAGCGCGAGCTGGCCCTGCGCCAGACCCTGGTGTTCGAGGCCGCCGAGGCGGTGCTGGCCGAGCGCGGCTTTCACGGCGCCTCGGTGGACGAGATCGCCAAGCGCGCCGGTGTTTCCGTCGGCACGCTCTACAACCTGTTCGGCAGCAAGGAGAGTCTGTACGCGGCGCTGCTCGAGCGCGGGGTGGAGGACGTGCGCGCGTTCGTGCGCGCGCGGGTGGCGGGCGCACCCGACGGCCTGGCGCAGCTGCACGCGGCGGTCGACGCCATCTTCGCCTACTTCGGCGAGCACGAGCGCGCCTTCCGCGTCTACGTCACCGCCACCCACGGGCTCGACTGGAACGTGATGCCGCAGTTCGGCGAGCGCGTCTTCCGTCACATGCAGCGCTTCTCCGACGACATTGCCGACCTCTGCCGCCGCGCCGTGCGCGAGCGCCGCCTGCCGCGCCTCGACCCGGCGCTGCTGGCGCTGTCGCTGCTCGGCACCATCAACTCCTTCGTCACCCGCTGGGCGACCGAGCGCCGCGGCCGCCTCGTCGACTACCAGGCGGGAGCGCACGCGATCCTGACCGCGCTGGCGGGCGGCGCCGCCGCGCCGGCCGTTGGTCGGAACCGGAGCGGCGCGCGAGCGGTGAACGGCGCCGGCCGGCGCAAGGTCGCCCGATGATTCTCGCCGACGTCTCCGTCCGCCGCCCCGTCTTCGCCACCATGGGCATCGCCGCCCTGGTGGTGATGGGAATTTTCTCCTATCGCTCCCTCGTCGTCGATCTCTTCCCCCGCGCCGACATTCCCGTCGTCGCCATCACCACCACGCTGCCGGGCGCCGGGCCCGAGGAGATGGAGGCCCGCGTCACCAAGGTGCTCGAGGAGGCGGTCAACACGGTGAGCGGCATCGACGAGATGCACTCGGTGACGCTGGAAGGCTTCTCCCGCGTCATCATCCTGTTTCGCCTCGAGCGCGATCTCGAGACCGCGGCGCAGGACGTGCGCGACAAGGTCGGCGCCGTCCTCGGGCAGCTTCCCGACGGCACCGATCCGCCGGTGGTGGAGAAGTTCGATCCCGACACCACGCCGGTGCTGTTCCTCGCCGTCTCCGGCGACCGCGATCCGCGCGAGCTCACCGAGATCGCCAAGAAGCGGGTGAAGGACCCGCTCGAGAGCCTGCCCGGCGTCGGCGCGATCAAGATCATCGGCGGGCGCGAGCGCGAGGTGCAGATCATCGTCGACCCGCAACGGCTCGAAGCGCTCGGGCTCAGCATCGGCGAGGTGGCGCAGGCGCTGGCGGCGCAGAACGTGGAGATCCCCGGCGGCCGGCTGGTGCACAACGGGCGCGAGGCGGTGCTGCGCACGCTCGGGCGCGTCGACCGGGTGGCCGACTTCGAGCAGTTGGTGGTGGGGGTGCGCCACGGCACGCCGATCCGCGTCGCCGACATCGGCCGGGCGGTCGACGGCGTCGTCGAGCCGCGCTCGCTGTCGCGCTACAACGGCCGCAACGCGCTGACGCTGCTGGTGCGCAAGCAGTCGGGCGCCAACACCGTGGCCACCGTCGACGAGGTGGTCCGCCGCCTGGCCGAGGTTCGCCGCGGTCTGCCGCCGGGCGTCGACGTCACCGTGACGCGCGACCAGGCCTACTTCATCCGCGTCGCCCTGGAGGCGGTCCAGGAGCACCTGGTCATCGGCGCGCTGCTGGCCAGCATCGTCGTCTTCGTGTTCATGGGCAACTGGCGCGCGACGATGATCGCCGCCCTCGCCATCCCCTGCTCGGTGGTGGCGACCTTCACCCTGATGCGGGTGATGGGCTTCACCCTCAACTGGTTCACGCTGCTGGCGCTGACGCTCTCGGTGGGCATCGTCATCGACGACGCCATCGTGGTGCTGGAGAACGTCTTCCGCTTCATCGAGGAGAAGGGCATGGCGCCGGCCGAGGCGGCGCGCGCGGCGACGGCCGAGGTCGGCCTGGCGGTCAGCGCGACGACGCTGTCGCTGGTGGTGATCTTCGTGCCGGTGGCCTTCATCCCCGGCATCATGGGGCAGTTCCTGAAGAGCTTCGGCCTGACCATGGCGGGCGCCATCCTGGTCTCGCTGCTGGTGGCGTTCACGCTGACCCCGATGCTGTGCTCGCGCTTCCTGCGCCACCGGCAGGGCAAGAAGCTCTCGCGCGAGGCGTGGTACTTCCGCCCGCTCGAGGCGGGCTACGCCGCCGTCCTGCGCTGGTCGATGCGCCACCGCTGGGTGATCGTGCTGGCGGCGATGCTGACCATCGCCTCGATCCCGCTCATCGGCCGCCACGTCGGCTTCGCCTTCATGCCGCAGGACGAGCAGGGCGACTTCGAGGTGAACATCAAAACGCCGCAGGGCTACTCGCTGGACCGCAGCGACGCCTTGGCGCGCGAGATCGAGGGTGAGCTCGAGAAGCTGCCCGGCATCGAGCACCTCACCACCAACGTCGGCTCACCCGACACCGACTCGGTCACGACGATGCAGCTGGTGGCGGTGATGAAGCCGATCCATCAGCGGCCGATCAGCCAGTACGCGGTGATGGAGCGCGCCCGGCAGATCGTCGCCCGCTATCCCGAGCTGCGCGCCAGCGTCGATCAGCCGCCGCCGCTGTCCGGTAGCGGCATGCGCAACGCCGAGATCGTCTACAACATCCAGGGGCCGGACCTGCCGGTGCTCGAGCGTCTGGCGGGCGAGGTCCGCCACATCATGGAGACGGTCCCCGGCATCGTCGACATCGACTCCAGCTACGAGGCGGGCAAGCCCGAGGTGCAGGTGCGCATCAATCGCGCCAAGGCGGCCGACCTCGGCGTCGCCGTCGGCGACGTCGCGCGCAGCCTGCGCACGATGGTGGCGGGCGACGTCGTCACCACGTTCAAGGACGGCACCGATCTCTACGATGTGCGCCTGCGGCTCGACCAGCGCTACCGCTCCGATCCCGACACGCTCGGGCATCTGACCGTGGCGTCGTCGCGCGGCGGCCAGGTGCGGCTCGACAGCGTGGTGGACGTCGTCCGCGGCACCGGCCCGGCGCAGATCGACCGGCAAAATCGCGAGCGGCGGATCAGCCTGCTGGCGAACATGGGGAAGGGCTACGCCCTCGGCGACGCGCTGCGCGAGGTGAACCGGCGCGTGGCCAAGCTCGACGTCCCGCCCGGCTACCGCACCGGCGTCAGCGGCATGGGCAAGATCCTCGCCGAGACCGAGTCGGGCTTCAAGATCGCCTTCCTGCTGTCGGTGATCTTCATGTACATGGTGCTGGCGAGCCAGTTCGAGAGCTTCCTGCACCCGATCACGATCCTGCTGTCGCTGCCGCTGGCGGTGCCGTTCGCGCTGATCTCGCTGTGGCTGGTGAGCTCGACGCTGAACATGTTCAGCGCGTTGGGGATCCTGCTGCTCTTCGGCGTGGTGAAGAAGAACGCGATCCTGCAGATCGACCACACCATCGGCCTGCGCGCCGCCGGCAAGCCGATGTACGAGGCCATCATCCAGGCCAACCGCGAGCGGTTGCGGCCGATCCTGATGACCACCATCTCGCTGGTGGCGGGCATGGCGCCGCTGGTCTTCGCCACCGGCGACGGCGCCGAGACCAACCGCTCGATCGGCATCGTGGTCATGGGCGGCCAGACGCTCTGCCTGCTGATCACGCTGCTGATCACGCCGGTGGCGTACTCGCTGTTCGAGGACGCCAAGACCTGGCGCCCGTGGCGGCGTGCGGCCAAAGTGCCGGCGCCGACGATCCCGGCGGTTCCCGCCGCCTACCGCGACGCACACCCCATCAAGCGCAGCGCGTAGCACGCTCCGCAAATGGGATTCTCGTCCCAGCCATCCCTGGAGGGCGCTGCTCCGCCGGCACCGGCCGGGGCGGATGGGGCACGGCAGCGACGGAGCGCTGCCCTCCAATGGTCGTGGTGCGGTAGCGCGTCCTCGTAGAGAGATCCGGCTTTGCGCTTGCAACTTTCCGCTTGAAGCTTGGCCCTCAGAGATCGAACTCCTCCAGCAGCGCCCAGCGCAGGCGGGCGAAGTGGAGCATCGAGGTGATGTAGTAGAGCCGGCGCGGCGGCTCCCAGTCGAGACGCTGCTCGATGTCGAAACCGTAGTTCGAGCCGAGGTGTGCCCGCAGCCGCGACAGCGTCGCGCGGTCGAGACCCGCCGCCTTCCGCAGCCGCTGCCGCCAGGTGCCGGTGGGGAAGACCCGCTCGGCGATCGCCGTGGGGTAGGCCGAGATCACCGGAAACAGATCGGCGAAGAGCTCGTCGGGGCGCCGCAGGTGCTCGGCGAAGTCGCTGTTGAAGAAGGCCCGCGTCGGCGCGCTCTCGCCCGGACCGAGCATGCGCTCGCGGAACCAGTGCCCGAGCTCGTGGCCGAAGCTGGCCGCCACGGCGCCCGGCAGGTGCGCGACGTTGAGCCAGATCAACGGGCCGCGCCGGCGGTCGCGGTGGTAGAAGGCGCGCAGCGTGCGCCGGGCCGGCGCCTCCTGGAAGCGCAACACGATGCCCAGATCCGTGACCTGATCCCGCATCGCCTGGTCGAACTGCATCGCCTTGCGGTTCATGTCGGGGAAGTGATGGCGGGCCTCCCCCACGAACTCGCGCACCGGCAACCGGCCGCTGCGGTGCAGCGAGCGAACCGTGGCGCGATAGTCGCGCGCCAGAATGCGGCGCAGGTCGCGCAGCCGCGCCCGCCACTGCGGGTCACCGTCGTCGGCCTCGATGTGAAAGGTCGACAAGACCTCGGCTACCAGGCGATCGAGCTCAGCGTCCATAATTTCGCCTCACGGCTGCATGCCAAACAAGGCAGGAGGGAACCACCGAGGCACGGAGGTCACCGAGAGGATTGTGGTCTGGGGCGGAACAGGATTCACCGGATTCCGGGGTCTCAGAGGATTTCGCGCGGCACGTAGTCCCTTGCCTCCGGGTGCCGCGAGACGACTTCGTCCACCGCCGCGACGAACGCGTCGGCCTGCGCTCGGGCGGCGCCGATGAAGGCGCCCTCGGCGGCGAGCAGGCCTTCCAGCTCTACCTTGCCGAGGCCCACGCGTTTGTCCGCGGCGAGACGGTCGAGCAGGTCGTTGTCGCGCCCGCCCGCGCGCAGCGCCTTCGCTACCGCCTGCGCATGCTCCTGGATCGCCGCGTGCGCCTTCTCGCGGCCGGCGCCGCGTTGCACCGCCCGCATGAGAATCGTCGTGGTGGCGAGGAAGGGCAGATAGCGCTCGCGCTCGGCGGCGATCACCTCGGGATAGACGGTCATCTCGCCGACGATGGCCAGGAACGTCTCCAGCAATCCGTCGGTGGTCAGCATGGCGCCGGGGAGCGCCACCCGACGCACGACAGAGCACGACACGTCGCCCTCGTTCCACTGGTCGCCGGCGAGCCCCATCACCATGTTGAGGTAGCCGCGCAGGACCACGTGCAGCCCGTTGAGCCGCTCGCAGCTGCGGGCGTTCATCTTGTGCGGCATCGCCGACGACCCGACCTGGCCCTGGCGAAACCCCTCCGACGCGAGCTCGAAGCCGCTCATCAGCCGCCAGGTCTTGGCGAAGCTGCTAGGGCCGGCGCCGAGCTGGTAGAGGGCGCTCACCACCTCGAAGTCGAGGCTGCGCGGGTACACCTGGCCGGTGGCCTGCAGGGGGCGATCGAAGCCGAGAAAACGGACGACGGCCTGCTCCAGCCGGGCGACCTTGGCGGCGTCGCCGCCGAACAACGTGAGCTGGTCGAGCTGGGTTCCCACCGGCCCCTTGAGGCCGCGCAACGGGTAGCGCGCGAGCACCGACTCGAGCTGGTCGAAGGCCAGCAGCATCTCCTCGCCGAACATGGCCAGGCGGCGGCCGACGGTGGTCGGCTGCGCCGGCACGTTGTGCGAGCGGCCGGTGAGGACGACGTCGCGCCACTCGCGCACGCGCTGCGACAGGCGGAACAGGCAGGCGGCGTACTTCGCGCGCAGCAGCTCGAGCGAGCGCCGGATCTGCAGCTCCTCGACGTTCTCGGTGAGGTCGCGGCTGGTGAGGCCCTTGTGGATGTGCTCGTGGCCGGCGAGGACGCAGAACTCCTCGATGCGCGCCTTGACGTCGTGGCGCGTGACGCGCTCGCGCTCGCGGATGCGTCCGAGATCGACCTGGCCCTTGACCCGCTCGTAGGCGGTGATCGCGGCCTCGGGGATATCGATGCCGAGCTCGCGCTGCGCCCGCATCACCGCGATCCAGTACTCGCGCTCGAGCACCACCTTGCCGCGTGCCGACCAGAGCGCCGCCATCGCCGGGCTGGCGTAGCGCTCGGCGAGGACGTCGGCGGGGAGATCGCTTTCCATGTCTGGCGCTGGTTTCGTCTCAGTCACGTTGGGTCACCGGCTTTGCCCGAAGAGAATGAGAAACAGAAAACAGGAAACCGGAAACTCGAAATGGAAAATCAAAGACGAAGTTCAGTTTCCCGTTTTCGACTTACATCTAGACCTTGCCCAATTTCAGTCAAGTTTCAATGAGTCCCCGAGGGGAGCGACCAGCGGGAGCGTGGGGCGAAGCCCCCTTCTCGCGGAGGGGCCGCCGCCCCTCTAGACGTGCCAGGCACGAGCGTAGATTTGCTCGCTGCAGTAGGGGCCCGAGTTGTAGTAGATGCGCGCCCGCTCGTCCGGCAGCACCAGCAGGTAGTGGCGCCAGAAGTTGGTGCTCTCCCCTTGCTGCTTGGCCGCCACCGAGAGCTTCTCCGGCAGCTCGATCGGGCTCTGCTTGAGGTCGAACTTCCAGCCGCTGATCGGCAGGGCCTCGTCGCAGCGAGCCCAGCCGGCCACGCTCGGATCGGGCTCGCCGTGGCCTTCGTGCACCGGCGTCGGCGAGCCGTTCAGCAGGGCCACCCACTGCTGGCCGTTGGCCGTCGGCAGCAGCTGCAAGCCGCCGATCCAGCCGTTGCACCAGTGGCGCGCGGCGCTGCCGGGCCGCAGGATCGGCCCGAGCTTCTCGGCCTGTGCCGCCGCGGGGTCGAGCCACGCCACCGCCTGACACGGGCCGAGCGGCGAGTGCGGTTGCTCCGGCTGCGGGCTGGCCGGGTAGGCCATGTAGAAGAGCAGAACGCGTGCCTGGTTCTCGAACCAGTAGGCGGTGACGGCGTCCGCGCCGCGCCCGTCGAAGGCGTCGCCGGCACCGTTGGGCACCACCGGCTCGTCATCGGTGTGCCAGGGACCACCGAGATAGCGCGCCCGCGCCCGTCCGACCACCTTGGCTTCGCCGCGCAGCGTGGTGAAGAAGGCGACGTAGTGACCGTCGAGCCGCACCGCGTTGCCGGGCTGGCGCGGGTCCATCAGAATCCAGAACTTGTGACAGTGCTCGGCCAGCGCTCCGTCAACGGGCAGACGGCCCACCTTGATCCAGTCTTGGCTGTCGATCCGCGTGGCGGAGCGTGGCACGGCCATGCCCGTGCCGATGAAGCTCTCTCCCAAGGCGAAGTAGAACATCCGCCAGTTGTGGATCTCCGAATCCCACACGATGCACGGGTCGCCGACGATGGCGCTGTCGAAAGAGCCGGAGGTCCCGCGCGGCAGCACGGGCTCTCCAAGGTGGCGCCAGCGGGTTGTGGTGGCGATCAAGTTGGCGCAGTTCACGGACACTGTCCTCCCCGGGACGATGGTACGGGCCGACGGCACCGCGTGGCGGCGGCGGCTCTCCGGTGGGCGCAAGTTGCTTGCGATCTAGATCGATTCATCTGTACGTTTAGGAGTGAACGAGCAGAATTCCGGCGATCGACGGCTGCGCTCTCAATCAAGGCTCGCGGTGTGGAATTCCTGCTTGGGTGCCATGGATTCGCTCATAGCGCACGGGACCGCGACTTCGCAAGGGTTTATGTTGCCTCCCTCGATCCGAGTACGCCACGTGCTGTGTTCCGGTGGATCTCGACCGGGAACGATGGCCTCAGACGATCTGCCGGCGTCGTAGCTCGGCGATCTCATCCGTGCCGTAGCCGGCCTCTGCCAGCACGGTGTCGGTATGCGTGCCCAGCGCCGGCGGCAGGTCTGCCACGCGTCCGGGCGTGGCGCTCAGCTTCACCGGCACGCCGGTCGTCTTGAAGGTGCCGAGAGACGGGTGCGGCAGCTCCACGATCATCTCTCTCGCGCGCACCTGCGGATCGGCGAAGACCTCGGCCATGTCGTTGATTGGGCCGCAGGGAATGCCCTTTTGGTTGAGTCGCACGACCCACTCGTGGGCATCACGGCTGGCCAGGCGCCGGTTGAGCTCGTCGTTGAGGGCGTCGCGATGGGCCACCCGCCCGAGCGGATGGCGGAAGCGCTCGTCGTCGATCAGCTCCGGGCACGCGAGCGCGCGGCACAGCTCCTGCCACTGCCGGTCGTTGCCGCAGGCGATGTTGAAGGCGCGATCGCGGGCGCGGAAGACGCCGTAGGGCGACGCCAGCGGATGATGGTTGCCGGCGGGAGGAGGCGCGGCGCCGGTCTCGAAGTACATCCCGGCGCTCCACGACAGCACGCCGACGAGGGCTTCCAGCAGCGAGGTGGTGACCTCCTGGCCTTGCCCCGACTGCGAGCGCTGGTAGAGCGCCAGGCTGATGCCGTAGGCGGCGAAGATGCCGGCGAGCAGATCGCCGATGGCGATGCCGACGCGCAGCGGACCGCTCTCCGCCGTGCCGGTGACGCTCATCAGGCCCGACATGCCCTGGGCGATCTGGTCGAAGCCCGGGCGCTCGGCGTACGGCCCGGTGGCGCCGAAGCCGGAGATGTTGGCGTAGATCAGACGCGGGTTGACGGCGGCGAGATCGCCGTAGCCGAGCCCCAGACCGGGCATGACGCTGGGGCGGAAGTTCTCGACCACGACGTCGGCCCCCGCGGCCAGCCGGCGGAAGACCTCGCGGCCGCCGTCCTGCTTGACGTCGAGCGTGACGCTCTTCTTGTTGCGGTTGGCGGAGAGGAAGAAGTAGCTGTCGTTGCCGCCGGGGCCGCGGGCGAAGTCGCGGCCGCCGGCCGGCGGCTCGAGCTTGATGACCTCGGCGCCCATGTCGCCGAGCATCATCGTGCAGAAAGGTCCCGCCAGGTAGCGGGTGAGATCCAACACCCGAATGCCGGCGAGCGCCCCCGCCATCTCTACCTCCCGCGAAAGCGCGGCTTGCGCTTTTCCAGGAACGCCGCCACGCCCTCGCGATAGTCCTCGCTGTTGAAGCAACGCTCGCCCGCGGCGTGGATCGCGGCGACGTCGCGCTCGGCCGCGGGGCGCTGGAGCTGGCGCAGGGCGAGCTTGTGGGCCGCCAGCGTCAGCGGCGCGTTGTCGGCCATGCGCGCGGCGAAGTCGCGCGTGCGCTGCTCGAGCTCGGCCCGCGGCACCACCTGGTTGACGAACCCCAGGCGCAGCGCCTCGGCGGCGTCGAAGGCGCGCGCCGACAGCAGGATGTCGGCGGCGGCGCCGAGGCCGACCACGTGCACCAGGTGCTCGATCGCTTCGAGCGGATAGGACAGCCCGAGCCGCGCCGCCGGGATGGCGAAGCGAGCGTGGTCGGCGGCGAAGCGAAGGTCGCAGGCCAGAGCCACCGAGCAGCCGCCGCCGAAGCAGAGGCCGTTGACCATCGCGACCACCGGCTGCGGCACCGAGGCGATGGCGAGCCAGGCGGTCGCGGTGACGCGGTCGTACTCGGCGGTCATCGCCGCGTTGGCGCGGATCTCGGGAAACTCGGAGATGTCCGCGCCGGAGATGAAGGCGTCGTCGCCGGCGCCGCGCAGGACGATGACGCGGACCTCGGGGTCGTGGCCCAGAGCGGGCAGCTCGCGCGCCAGGCCCTGCCACACCGCCCGCGTCATCGCGTTGCGCGCCCGCGGGCGGTTGATCACCACCCACGCCAGCGGCGGCTCGCGCCGCACCAGAAGCTCGTCGTCTGCCACCGGAGTGTCCCTCGAATCGGCCCGGTTCTAGCGGCGGAGCAGCGGCTTTGCAACGCCCGTTGCCCTTTCACTCCGGCCCGCCGTCGTTCAGACGCGAGTATGAGGCAGATCATAGAGCCTCCCGAGTAGTTCATGCACATATCCGCAATCATGATCTCCACCACCTCCGCCTCCGCCTCGCGTGCATTGGCTCATGCGGCGCGGGCGCCGGAGACACCGCACCCGGCGGAGTGATGCTTCCCCTCCGTGCGTCTGGACCCGTCGCCCGCTTTCTCGCCGACGACTGTGCGCGCTTGGATGCGTCGCTCCAACGTGCCGTCGCCGAGCCCGACACGGCCAAGCAGCAGCTCGGCTGGCGTTTGCCATGAGGCGCTAGGTCTCCTTGCCCGTGAAGCCCATGCCAGTCGAAAAGACCGCGAGCACACCCCAGCCCCGGCAACCGCTTGCTCTGCTGGCGCTGGGCTTTCGCCCCTTCTTCCTGGCGGCCGCGCTCGCTGCCGTCGCCCTGATCGCGCTCTGGGTTGCCGACTACGACGGCGTCCTGTCCATGCCGACCTACTACGGCGCCATCGCCTGGCACGGCCACGAGATGGTCTTCGGCTATGCCGCCGCCGTGGTGGCGGGGTTCCTGCTCACCGCGGTGCGCAATTGGACGTCGATGGACACGCCCCGCGGCGGTCCGCTGGCAGCCTTGCTGGCTCTGTGGATCGCCGGCCGTCTGGCGCCGTTTGCCACGGGCGTTGTGCCCGGCTGGCTCATTGCCGTGGCGGACCTGGCGTTCCTGCCGGCGCTGGCGGCGAGCGTGGCCGTGCCGCTCGTACGCCGCCGCCAGTGGCGCAACATTGCCTTCGTGCCCATTCTGCTCCTCATGGCGTTCGCGAACGCGCTCGTGCATCTAGACGTGCTGGGTGTCACCCCGGGCCGGGCGAGGACCGGTTTGTATCTCGGCGTCGATCTGTTGGTGCTGCTGATCGCGGTCATAGGCGGCCGCGTCATTCCGTTCTTCACCGAGCGCGCCCTGCCGGGTGCCCGCCGGCACGTCTGGCGGCCCGTCGAATGGGTAGCGATCGCCGCTTTGGTCGCGCTCGCCGTCCTCCGCGCCGTGCCCTTCGCGCCGGAATTGACACTGGGGCTGGCGGTCGTCGCCGCGCTCGCGCATGCGGTGCGCCTGTGGGGCTGGTCCGATCGGCGTCTGTGGTCGGTGCCGCTGCTGTGGATCCTCTACACCGGCTACGGGTGGGTGGTCGTCGGATTTGCTCTCGACGCCCTCTCGGCTGCTGCGATCGTGTCGCCGCAGCTTGCCGTGCACGCATTCACCACCGGAGCCGTCGGTGCGCTGACGCTTGGCATGATGGCGCGCGTCTCGCTCGGGCACACCGGCCGGCCGCTTCACGCTCCGCGACCGGTGGTGGCGGCATTTGCCCTGGTGAACGTGGCTGCGCTGCTGCGGGTCTTTGCCGCCTGGTGGTTGCCCGGCCAATGGTATGTGTCGCTGATCGTGGCGTCGGGAGCGGCGTGGGTTGCGGCCTTCGCGCT
>CAZYMF010000163.1:0-11603 GCA_964648215.1 uncultured Binatia bacterium (SeqCode)
TCTCGCCGCGCCCTTCCCGCCCGACGCGGTTCATGCCGTCGTTCCAGTCGCCCGTACCCATCAGCGGCAGCCCGTGCGCGCCCTTGGTCAGGGAGCGATCCAGAGAGCGGCAGCAGTGCTCGTAGACGTCGGCGACCTCGCCGGAGTCCTCCGGGCGCAGATAGGCCTCGTCCTCGCCCGACCGCAGCTGTCGCGCAGTGACAAAACGGACGCGCTCGTCGAGCACGCTCCAGTCGCCGGTGGTCTTCGCATAGAAGGCCACGACGAAGGGTAGCCAGTTGAGGTCGTCCGAGAACCGCGTCCGTAGGCCGCGCTCCAGCGGCTCCGCATGCCACCAGTGCAGGACGTCGCCCTCTTGGAACTGATGGGCGGCGTGCAGCAGAATCTGCTGCCGCGTGAGATCGGGACACAGGTAGACCAACGCCGCCGCGTCCTGCAGTTGATCGCGATACCCGAAGGCGCCGCCGGACTGATAGAACGCCGACCGCGCCCAGATTCGGCACGCCAGGTTCTGATAGGCCAGCCATCCGTTCATCATCAGGTCGATGGCCGGCGACGGCGTCTCGACGTGAATCCCGCCCAGCGTGTCACGCCAGAAGCCGGTCACCTCCGCCAAGGCCTGGTCGACAGCCCCCGGCCGGCGGTAGGGACGAAGCAACCGGCGCACCTCCTCCTCCGAACCGGCTTCGCCGAAGAGGAAGCTGACCGCCTTGGTTTCTCCCGGGGCGAGATCGACCGCCACCTGCTGCGCGAAGCACGGATCGAGCCCGGCCCCGACGGCGCCGTTCAGGGCGTCCGCGGACGACAGCGCCACCGGCGTCTCCGGCCCGCCGTTGCGCCCGAGGAAGCTCTCGCGGTCGGCGGTGAAGTGCCGCGCAAGCTCCCGCTCCGCCACGGCGCCGAAGACGACGCCGCCGGCGAACTCGCCGGCGAGGCGGTTCACGGCGACGATCGCGCGTGCCGCGGCGTCGTGCCGGGTGACGACGAAGCGGCTGCTCTCGGCGGGCGTGCCGCCGAGAACGAGTCGCTGGTAGCAGAACAGCGAGAGGCGTCGTGCCGCGCGGCTGCGATTGCGCAGCCGCACGCTGGTGATCTTCACCGGATCGTGGCGGGCGACGAACACCGTGCTCTCCTGCTCCAGCCCGTCCCGCGAATGAAGAAAGCGGCTGTAGCCGAAGCCGTGTCTGACTTCGTACGGAAACGGCCCCGGACACGGGCCGGGCAGCGGCGACCACATCTCCCGCGTTTCCTCGTCGCGCAGGTAGAGCGCCTCGCCGTGCGGGTCGAGCACCGGATCGTTCGACCATGGCGTCAGCCGGTGCTCGCGGCTGTTGCGCGCCCAGGTGTAGCCCGCGCCGGTCTCGCTGACGAGGCAGCCGAGCTGCTCGTTGGCGATCACGTTGATCCACGGCAGCGGCGTGGTCCGCAGCCCGGAGGTGCCGCCGTCGAGGCGGATGACGTACTCGCGACCGTCCGGCGAGAATCCGCCGAGGCCGTTGTCACACAGAAGCGGCGATCGGACGGCGGGAGCGGGCACGGCCGTCCGCGCGGGCCGGCGCGTCACGGGAATTGCCGGGCCGGCGCTCTCCGTGCGCAGCGCCAGAGGCTGCGCCCCGGCGACCAGCCGCGCCGCCGCCAGAATGACGTCGACGTGCGCGGGTGGGATTTGGGCAAGCTGCCGGCAGTGAATCGAGTCCTCCGCCGCGAACACCGGCGCCGATTCCCCCTCGTGTAGGACCAACAGGGCGGTGTCCAGCCCCAGCGCTCGCCAATACCTCTGCGCCCGGACCAGCGGCAACGCATGTCCGGGAGCGGGAGCCTGCAAAACGGCGAAGGGCCGATCGGCGGCGACGCCGTAGGCGGGCAGAACGCTCAACGGGGCGGCGGCGTTTCGCAGCACTGCCTCCGGGGCTCGCAGACCCGGATCCCCGTACAGCATGGCGCCGGCGAGGGCTTGGAAACGCAGCGCCTCCGCCGCCGTCAACTCCAGCGTTCGCCACAGATCCCGCTCACGCTGCATCGCCTGCTCCACGGCGGTCGCGAAGCCGCCGGCGGACCGGTACCGCCGGATCATGGCGATCGCCTCGTCGCGCGTCGCCGCGGCACCCAGGATGAAGACGAGCTCCCCGCTCTCGCCGGGTGCCAGCCGCAGCGCCCGGCGCATCGCCAGCGCCGGATCGAGAACGTTGCCCGTGGTGCCCGCAAGTGGCTTACGCTCGATCAGAGCCTGCGGCGTCGCGTACCCGCGGCCGCGACCGACGAAACGTGCGCGGTCGGACTCGACCTCGAGCGCTCCCGGGCCGATCACCGTGTTGATCATCCAGGGCGACCTCTCGCCGGCGCTACGCGGCCGGCGCCGCACCAGCAGCGCCTGGTCCTCGGCGACGAGCTCGGTTTGGACGAAGAGCTTGGAGAAGGCGGGATGCGCGGCGTGAGCCGCCGGGAGATTCAGCACCACGTCGAGGAAGCCGGTGACTTCGACCGTACGCGCGCGGTCACTGCAATTGCGCAGCGCAACGCGACGCAGCTCCAGGTCCTCGCGCGGCGGCACGCAGACCTCGAGCGCGGCCTCGATGCCCCGGTCCGTCCGGCAGAGCCGGAAGCATGCCGGCCCGTCGTCGATTCGGTAGGTCTCGGGAACCTGCAGGGTGGGCTGCAACCCCAGAGACCAGAACGTCCCGTCGTCGAGATCGCGCAGATAGAAGAAGTAGCCTTCACCGTCCTCGACCCGATCGCCGCTCCAGCCGTTGAGCGCGAAGTCACCGCAGCGGGAGAAGCCGGAGCCGGTCGCGCGCAGCAGCACCGTGTAGCGACCGTTGGACAAGATCCGCGCGTGCGGCAACGTGAGGCTCGGGCTCTCGATCTTCGTCGCCGGCTTCGCCAAGGACCTCCTCCGCGGATGAGCGAGATCGGTCAAGCCCAGGACGGGGCGTGGGTGCCGAGAGGCGCCGGCGGCAGATCCCAGCGCGGGGGCGTCTCCGACATGCGCGAGATCGGGCCGAGACGGGCAAGACGGCCCCAGGCCGTAGCCATCTCGATCCACCAGGGACCCAAGGCCGCGGGGTCGCGTTCGTTGACCCGCAGCGTGTGCGGGAAGGATGCCGCATCGCCGGCGAGCGACGCGGCGAGATCACGAGCCCACGAGGCGGGATCCAAGGAGAAGGGCACGGTCGGCGCGGCGATCACGGGGCGAGCCTATCATCCGTGCCCGCGTCGAGGGAATCGGCACGCTCGTTCGCTACGAGGCCAGCACGCGGCGGTGGATCTCGGCGGTGAGCTCCTCGATGCGCCGGCTGAGCTCCTGCGTCACCTCGGTGAGCCGGGTGTTCTGCTCGAGCAGCTCGAGGATCTGCCCTCTCTGCTTGTCGGCCAGGTTCTGCCGTTCGAGGCTCGCCTCGGCGAGATCTTCCCGGTGGTGCGCATCGGCCTCGGTCAGCGCCTTGTCGCGATCGGCCTGGCGGGTCTGCGCCAGCAGAATCAACGGCGCGGCATAAGCGGCTTGGAGGCTGAAGGCCAGGTTGAGCAGAATGAACGGGTAGACGTCGAAGTTGGTGAGGCCGGCGACGTTGAAGCCGATCCAGATCGCCACGATGACGGTCTGCGTAATCAGAAAGGTGGGGGTGCCGAAGAAGCGGGCGAAGGCCTCGGCCCTGACCCCGAACCAGCTATCGCCGAACGCCGACGTCAGATGCACGTGCGGCGCGTGAAAACGCAGGTGACGACGTGAAGCCGAAGTGTCCTTGGCCGCCTCCATGATTCAACCCTCCTTTGGCGCATTTCGCCTGGCGCCCCATCGCAAAAACGAGCCGAGTTTTGAGAGTTCTTTGCCTGCGGAGACGGGCACGGTCAATTGCAGCGGAGGTCGCCATCCATATGGTCCCGGCAAGCGGCGCGTGCTACCGTTGTCGCACCATGCCGAAACCACCCCGACCCATCGTGAAGCCCTCCGGCAGTCCCGAAATCGCTCCGGAGAAGACAGTGGAGAGCCCACCTGCGGGCCGGCGGCTCGCCGAGACCACGCCCAGGCCGTTCGCCATGGCGCGCAAGGACAGGGAGCGGCTTCAGGCTCAGCATCAGCGTGAACGGGCGGCCGTGAAGCAGCGGGCCATGGGAAGGGGCCGCAAGGGGCGATAACCCTATCCGGGTTTCCGCCAGGCCGAGTGTCGGGGGAGCGATGTTCCGCGCCTTCGCCGCGCGCTTCCTGGCCAAGCACGACACGCTGCACATCCTGGTGAACAACGCCGGAGTGATGGCCTGCCCGTTCGCGAAAACCACCGACGGCTTCGAGCTGCAGTTCGGCACCAACCACGTCGGTCATTTTCTGCTCACCTGTCTGCTGGTGCCGGCGCTGCGTCGCGGCGCCATCATGACCGAGCTCGCCCGCCACCTGCAGCCCGAGAACCTCGAGTTCCTCCGCTCGCGCGCGCCCGCCGGCGCGCAGCTACAGTTCAAGACCGTGGAGGCCGGCGCGGCCACCGCGGTGTTCACCACCTCCGCGCCACTCGTCTTGACCCAGACCCGCACGCCCGCCATGCTCGAACAGTGACCGGCCGTTTCTCGGCAGCCGCCGGAGCACGATGACGCACACAGCGAACGCGACGAGGAGCGCACGATGAAGGAGTGTCTGCAGTTCTACATCAACGGACAATGGGTCGCGCCGGTGGCGCCGAAGACCATGGACGTGATCAACCCCGCCACCGAGGAGCCGATCGGCCGCATCAGTCTCGGCGGCGCGGCGGACGTCGACAAGGCCGTCGCCGCCGCCCGCGCCGCGTTCGAGACCTTTGGCCGCAGCACCCCGCAGGAACGGATCGCGTTGCTCGAGCGCGTGATCGCCGCCTACAAGGCGCGGCTCGACGAGATCGCCGAGACCATCTCGCTCGAGATGGGCGCGCCGCTGCGACTGGCGAAGGCGGCGCAGGCGCCCGCGGGCCTGGCGCACTTCACCCAGGCACTCGCGGTGTTGCGCTCCTACAGCTTCGTCGAGAACAAAGGCACCACGCGCCTCATCAAGGAGCCGGTCGGCGTGTGCGGCTTCATCACGCCGTGGAACTGGCCGGTCAACCAGATCGCCTGCAAGGTGGCGCCGGCGCTCGCCGCCGGCTGCACCATGGTCTTGAAGCCGTCGGAGATCGCGCCGTTGAGCGCCATCCTGCTGGCCGAGGTACTGCACGAAGCCGGCGTGCCCGCGGGAGTCTTCAATCTGGTCAACGGCGACGGTCCGACGGTCGGGGCGGCGATTTCGGCGCATCCGGACGTCGACATGGTGTCGTTCACCGGTTCGACCCGCGCCGGCGTCCAGGTCGCGAAGGCGGCCGCCGACACGGTCAAGCGCGTGGCGCAGGAGCTCGGCGGCAAGTCGGCCAACGTCATCCTCGACGACGCCGACCTGAAGCGGGCGGTCAGCGGCGGCGTGCGCTCGTGCTTCACCAACAGCGGCCAATCGTGCAACGCGCCGACGCGCATGCTGGTGCCGCGCGCGCGGCACGCCGAGGCGGTGGCGATCGCCAAGACGGCCGCCGAGTCGGTGAAAGCGGGCGATCCGCGCGCCGAGGGCACGACCATCGGTCCGGTCGTGAGCAAGGCACAGTTCGACAAGATCCAGCGGCTGATCCAGGCCGGCATCGACGAGGGCGCCGAGCTGGTCGCCGGCGGGCCCGGACGCCCCGACGGGCTGGAGCGCGGCTACTACGTGCGGCCGACGGTGTTCGCCAACGTGCGCAACGACATGACCATCGCGCGCGAGGAGATCTTCGGGCCGGTGCTCTCCGTCCTTCCCTACGACAGCGAGGAGGACGCCATCCGCATCGCCAACGACACCGCGTACGGGCTCTCCGGCTACGTCTCCTCGGGCAGCACCGAGCACGCGCTGCGCGTGGCCTCCCGCCTGCGCACCGGCAACGTGCACCTGAACGGCGCCGGCCCCGACTTCGCGGCGCCGTTCGGCGGCTACAAGCAGTCGGGCAACGGCCGCGAGTGGGGCGAGCACGGCTTCGAGGAGTTTCTCGAGGTCAAGGCCGTCATGGGCTGCTCCGAATAGGGACTCCCCCGGCCCAGGATAGAGATCAGCGCGGCCACACGAGCCCCGACGACGAGGGGTTCAAGAGGCCGGGCCGGTCGTCGCCGGGTCATTTCGTCACCAACTCCCGGATGTTCGGCGGCAGCTCGGTCTCCCGGCGGTTGTTGTAGTTCAGCTTGCAGGTGCGACACCCCAACCCCAGGGTGTGATCCGCGCGTACGCCCATTCCGAAGTAGCGGCTGTAGATCGGGTCGAAGAAGTTGCAGTACGGCTTCAGCTCCTCGACGCCCTCGGCCTCGTAGTACTTCTGCACCGCGCACTCGGTGAACTCCAGCTCGAGCTCCAGCTCCGCGCCCCGCCGTTGCGCGCTGCAGGTGTACACGAAATCCTCAGGATAGCGTCTCTCCTGGCTCCGCTTTGCCTGATGTTCCAGATGTCGCACGGCGTATCGGGAGGCCGCCAGCCAGTGCACCAGCCGGTCCACCACGCGCGGGAAGGACCGGAAGTAGTCGTCGGAGGCCTCGTAGCCGACCCTCACCACGTCCTCCACGCCAAAGCCTCGGGCCTTCATCGCGCGGTAGAGGGCGATGATCCAGCCGTTGATCACCATCACCGGGGTGAACACGTTCGCCGCGCCGCCGATGTAGGGAATCCGCGGGGCGAGGGCTTCGAACTCGCGCCTGGTGAGAGCCGTGATCTCGTTGGCCTCGCCCTCTCCGTAGCGGGCCGCCAGCCTCGACCGCACTCCTTTGAAGCGCTTGTCGAACTGCTTCAGCAGCTTCGTGGTGTCGTAGCCTCGGTCTTTCATGAGGTGGCCAATCCTTTCCCGACGACCTACTTGTTCTCGAAAGGGCCTCGCGGCTCGGACCCTTTCCGATAGAAGATGAACTCACACATCGTTCCGCCCTTCGCCAACGTCTGGGGCCGGCGGAACACCGCGTCCACATCGTCTTCGATGCTCGGGTATCCGGCCAGGTCGTGATCGCAGCCGAGCTGGGCCAGCCGCGGGAACCCGAACGCCTTGGCGATGGCGCAGTTGACGCAGCTCGACAACCGGATGCGAAACTCGTCCCCGTTGTCGATGAACTCACGCAAACGGTAGTTGTCGTCGTCTGCGAACATCGCCCGGTTGAAGCGTTTGAACGCCTCGAAGCGGTCTTCGAACTGCTCGAGCTCCGACACCTGATAGAGCTCGGCCATCTGGTAGGGAGCCGACGCCTGCACCGTCTCCTTGAGAAACGCGTAGGCGCGTTCGTCGTCTTCCCACTCCGAGAGCGTCGCGTACATCCCGGCAAGCATCGGGAAGTCCCTCGCCGCCTCGGGGCTGTAGTCTTGTGCCAGCTTCAGGGCGGCCCGATTCTCCCGCGCCAGTCGGCGGCCGCGAAGTGCCGCCACGACGAGGAACCACACGCCCTTGAACGGCCCGAATTCCCGCACCGCCGCGCGCAGCACGATGCCCGGCAGCCGCTTTCGGCCTTCCGGAGTGACCCCTGTGATGTGCATCCCGTACCGGCTCAACGAGGTCACTTCGTTCACGGGTCTCTTGCTCTTCATGTCTCGTCGTCCATCAGGTCCGACTCCGGGCCGGTGCCGCGCCATCGAGGCGCGAGAGGAGGCAGCGGGTCAGGATGTCCAGCTTCTCTCTCACTTGACGCATCAGGTCGTCGTAGCTGAGCTCCTCGAGCATCACGTACCGGCTGAACAGGTACATGACCACGGCGTAGCCGACCTCCAGAAACGCCTCCACGTCGACGTCGTCGCGGATGACCCGTTCCTCCTGGAGTCGCGAGAGATAGCCGCCCAGTCCACGGGCGATCTCTCGGTCCATGTCCTGCATCTTTGCGAAGATGAACGCGCCTTCCCTGGTGGACCGGTAGCCGATCGACAGCACCTCGCGGAGCAGCGCCTTGTCCATCTCCCTGGCGGGGCTGAGGTGGTAGTCCAGGAAACGAGCGATCAGGTCAGTGAGATCGCCGGCTTGGTCGGTCTCGAAGGCGTACGGTTCCCTCAGGAAGGCGCGGTAGAAGAGCGAGACCAGGATCTCGGCCTTGGATGAGAAGTAGTTGAAGATCGTCCCCTCGGCGATTCCCGCGAGGTCGGCGATCCCGGAAGTGGTGGCGCCCGCATACCCCTTGCGGCGGAACATCTCTGCGGCGACCGCGAGGATCCTGGCGCGGGTCTCCGTCTTCTTCTTTTCCCGCAGATCCTTCATCGAGGGCCATTGTCCATTGGGTGAGCACGCTCAACTATGAGTATACTCATCTTTATGCCGATCCGACTCCGCTGTCAACCGTCGGCGCGCCGCTCTCGCGTCAGCCCAGGATGCGGATCAGAGCGGCCGCCAGCTCCGCCGTGCCGTCGTTGCCGTCGTCGGGGAAGGACAGGCCGAGGCGGACGACCACCAGCTTGGCCGACGGGACGACGAGCACCCACTGCCCGCTGTGGCCGCGGGCGGCGTAGGCGTCGGTGGGCAGGCCCGGCCACGGGCGCCGCGACCGATCGCCCGGCGCGCCCGCGTTCAGCCACCAGAGTGCGCCGTAAGAGCCGTCGGGTGCCGCCGGCGTCGGCGTGGTTACGTAGCGCACCCAGCCGGCGGGCAGGATGCGCCGCCCGTCCCACATCCCGTCCCGGCGGTGCAGCTCGCCGAAGCGCGCCCAGTCACGCGCGGTCATGAACGCAAAGGAGGAGCCGATCGGCGTGCCCGACGCATCGGGCTCGAAGAAGGCGCTGGTCATTCCGGCCGGATCGAACAGACGCTCGTCGGCGTAGCGCACCAGGCTCGCCAGATCGCCGCCGAAGGAGTCACGCAGCAGGCGCGCGATGATGTTCGCGGTTCCGCTCGAGTAGGACCAGCGCGTATCGGGCGGAACCTCGAGTGGGCTGCGCGCGGCGAAGGCCCCCGTGTCGGGGGCGGTGAAGAGCATGCGCGAAACGTCGTTGATCGCGCCGTAGTGCTCGTCGAAGGCGAGCCCGCTCGACATGCGCAGGAGCTGGTCGAGGGTGATCGCGTGGCGTGGATCGTCGGGCGACGACCACTCGGGCACCGGCGCCGGCGCGTGAAGCGAGAGACGCCCGTCGGCGACGGCGATGCCGACGAGCGAGGCCAGCACGCTCTTGGCCATCGACCACGACAGCATCGGCGTCGCCGGGCCGTAGCCCGGCGCGTAGCGCTCGGCGACCAGGCGGCCGTCGTGGACGACGACGACCGCCTTGGTCTGGCGAATGCGGCCCGCCTGCGGCGGGTCCGGCTCGCGAAACGCCTTGTCGATGGCGGCGCTGACCTCCGGGGCCGCGGCCGCCGCCGGCCCCGCGCCGCCGTCGGGCCACGGGACGGCAGGATCGAGAGCGCGCCGGGGCACCGCAACTCCGTCCGGGAGGGCGAGGTCCTCCCGCTTCACCCCGGCCAGCAGGGTGCAACCGAGGCCGCGACGGTAGACGGCGCGAGCGCGGACGAGACCGAGGGCGCTGGCCTCGACGCCGCCCGCGGACGGCGAGAGATCCAGCATCGGTCCGAGCGGCTCGATCTCGTGCGCAACGTAGTCGCGAAAGACGGCCGTCGGGTCCTGGCCGGAGTCGAGCGCGAGCGAGCACGTGACCTTGGCGGCATACCCTGTGCCCACGCGCAGCGCCACCGACAGGGTGCGCACCCCGACGGCCAGCGCTCCCGCCAGGCCGATCACGATCGCCAGCGTAATGAGCCGCCGCATCGGTTTACGCGTTTCCTCGCCAGCGCGAACACACGGTCATCGCGTCCAAACACGCTCGGCGAGAAGATCGACTCTCTCACCCCGACGAAAGCCTACAAACCTGAGCTGGCGCATGGAGCACCCCCGCAACCTGACGGCACAGGTACAGCCCGAGCGCGGCGCCGTCAATGCCCGGAGACACGCCGAAGGTTCTTGGGTTGTTACGTTGTTGGTTGTTGGTCTGAACGCAACAGCCTAACAACCTAGCAACAAACAACCTGTCCGGCAGCACCGACCTGTGGGGAAGGTACAGCCCCCCGGCGCGAGCTTGCCCGCGGGCGCCGCCTCGCGCATTGTGGAACCATGGCGGCCCGGAAGAAGCGGGAGCGCACCGCTCGTCGGCGGCGGGATCGGCTCCACGAGAAGCTCGCGCGCGATCTCGAGCGGCTGGCGCGCCTCGAGCCCGGCGGCTCCCCCGAGCGACCACTCGCGGTGGTCTCGCCGGCGGTCGTCGACGTGCTCGCCGTGGCCAAGCCCTGCCCGTTGTGCGGCGGCACCCTCCGGCTCGAAGATCACACCGCGCGCGAGGTCGACGGCGTGCGGCTGCGCGTCGCCGCCGTGGTGTGCACATCGTGTCGCGCCGGACGCGAGCTCTACTTCCGACTCGACGAACCCGCCCTCCACTGACGGGCCCACGCGTGACGGCGGCCGTGCCAAAAAGGTCACGTGCGCTTCACGCACCGATCCGGCCATGCCATCATGCGCCCTTCATGGACCGGCCCGGGAACGAAATGCGCACGATGCTCTGCACGCCGATACGCGACGTGACGGGCCGCGACCGGCTTCGTTCCGCGTACCGCTACGAGCCGGCCGTCGTCGACGTGGAAGCGGACGATCCCGACGCCGCCCGCTGGCTGGCAGAGTTCTTGGCACCGTGGTTCGACGTCGGCGCGGCGGGCGGCGCCGACGCCACCGTGCGCCTGATCACCTCCGCGGCCGCCTTCACCGAGCTCGACCGGCGACGGGCCGCGGCCGCCACCGCTCCGATCCCCTGCTTCTCCCTCGACAGCCAGCTCGTGTCGCTGCCCGGTTGGGAAGAGGAAGACGGCACCACCGTGATCGCGGACTCCGAGCGCTGCTTCTATCGACTACGCGGCCACCACGTGGAAATCGTGACCCGGCCGGGAACCCTGCGCGTGCGGGTCAGCCTCATGCGCGTGGTGCGCGAGATCGCCGCCGCCCGCGTGCTGGCGCAGGCGAGTGTCCTCGATCTCCACGCCGCGGCCTTTGCGGTGCCGGAGGGGGCCGTGTTGCTCGTCGGGCCGAAGCGGGCCGGCAAGACAACGCTCCTCGCCCACGTCCTCACCTCGGGTCGGGCCAGCCTGATCGCCAACGACCGCGTCTTCGTCGACACCCGCCATCCGCAAGCTGCCATCGGCATGCCCACCCTCGTCTCCGTCCAGGAGCACACGCTGAAGCTGTTTCCGGCGTTGCGGCGCCACCCGCAGGAACGGCGGGCTCTGCTGCACGTCGACGAGCCGGCGTCGCGCGCCGCCCGCCCCCGCGAGAACGCCGGCCCGCGCGTCTTCGCCCTGTCACCGCCGCAGCTCGCCCACCGTCTCGGCGCCCCGACCCGGCGCGGCGCGCCCATCGCGGCGATCGTTTTCCCGGAGGTCTCGCCCGACGTCGCCACCTGGTCCCTCGAACGCATTTCGGCCGCGGAGGGAGCGTCCCGGCTGCGCCAGTGCGTCTACGGCGCACGCCTAGCCGAACGTTCGCAGACGATCTTCGCGCAGGCAGTCGGCAAGCAGGACCGCCGGGTCAACGAGCCGGGGGCGCTGGCGGACCGGCTCGCCGCTCAGTTGCCGCTCCTTCGTTGTCGTTTGGGACCCGATGCC
>CAZYMF010000164.1:0-11535 GCA_964648215.1 uncultured Binatia bacterium (SeqCode)
CGTCGAAGCTCGCCACGATCCGCCCGCCCGGCTCGACGACGAGGAAGTCCGCCGGGTCCCATTCGCCGGCGACCAGCTTGCGGAACAGACCGAGGTCGCCGCGGATCTTCTCGAACTGCCAGCTCTTCTCGGCCGCCTCGGCGCGGGCCTGTTGCTCGAAGCGGCCGTCGCACTCGAGGCCGGTCTCGATGAAGGTCAGCTGCCGGTAGCTTCTCTCGTAACGCCTCAGCTCGTCGTACAGATAGCGGCCGTTGTCCTCGCCGTATTTCGCGACCAGGTCGGCGAGGGTGAAATCGGTTCCGGCATCGCGGGCGAGCTGCTCGATGTCGTTGCCGCGCTCCAGCCAGCCGGTGGAGCGGAAGTACACGCCCTGGTGGGCTTGGAAGTGCGCTTCATAGCGCTGGCGGCTCCCCATCAGCAAAGCGATGCAGTCGTGGGCCCGCGGCGCCACCAGAGCCACGCGGCGTGCTGCGAGACCGTGCAGACCGTTGCCGCACAAGGCATAGCCCAGCAGAACGGCGTCGTGACGCGCCGGGTCGGCGTGGTCGACGGCTGCCTGCAGCGCCTGCCGCATACGCTCGCCGCCGAGGTCGTGCAGTCCTTTGGACAGAAACTCGACGTCGATCGTGTGGGGCGAGCGCGCGACGGCATCCGCCAGCTCGCGCAGCAGCACCTCGCAGCCGATCAGCAGACAGCGCACGACTCCCTCGTCCGGTCTCAGCCGGCGGCGGCGGCCTTGGCGCAGGTGCGCGCCAGGGCCACGGCGGCGCTGGCGTTCTCGCCGTAGCCGTCGGCGCCGATTTCCTCGGCGAACTGCCGGGTCACCGGTGCGCCGCCCACCAGCACCTTGACCTGCTCGCGCAAACCCGCGGCTCGCAGCCCTTCGATGGTGGTCTTCATCGACAGCATGGTGACCGTCAGCAGCGCCGACAGGCAGACGATGTCGGCGTTGGTCTGCTGAACGGTCTCGACGAACTTCTCCGGCGCGACGTCGACACCGAGGTCGATCACTTCGAACCCGCCCCCTTCGAGCAGCGCCGCCACCAGGTTCTTGCCGATGTCGTGCAAATCGCCCTTCACGGTGCCGATGACGACCTTACCCGCGGGCTGCGCGCCGGATGCCGCCAGCAGCGGGCGCAGCGGCGCAAGCGCCGCCTTCATCGCGCGCGCCGACAGCAACAGCTCGGGGACGAAGTAGTCCTGGCACTCGAAGCGCCGGCCGACCTCGTCCATTGCCGGGATCATCGCTTGCTGAATCAGCTCGATCACGGGCACGTTCTCGCCGAGCGCCGCCTGCGTCACCGCGGCCGCGGCCTTCGCATCTCCGTTCAGAATCGCCTCGTGGAGCTTCTGCAGATCTGCCATTCACACACCCCTTCCCGTCGTTGCTGTGCCCCGGTCGCGGGACCGGACGCTTCAGGAGCCATGCTCCTGGTTCCATTTTCTCGTTTCGTCGACCATGGCGTAGTAGTTGTCGAGCTTGATGTAGTTGGCGGCCGAGTTTCCCGTGCCCATGCAGTAGCCGCCGCCCGGCGCGCACGCCTGCAGGATCTGGCGTGTCCGGATCCGCACCTCTTCCTCGCTGCCGCGCCCGAGCAAGTCCATGTCCAAGCCGCCGATGATGGCGATGCGGTCGCTGTAGCGCGCGTAGCATTCCTCCACGGGCAAGATCTTGTCCTCGAAACTGTGCTTCGCGTCGATGCCCACCATGTCGATGAAGTCGTCCATGAGCGGCAGCACGTTGCCGCAGGAGTGCAGGAGAAAGGGCTTGCCGTGTGCGTGGCAGGCATCGGCGATACGCCGCAGGCGCGGCATCACGTGCGCGCGCATGAACCGCGGCGAGAGGAATGGCCCGCTGCTGAAGCCCATGTCGTCGGCGTAGAAGACCGCCCCGGTGGCGGGGTGCGCCGCCGCCAAGCTGACGGCGTGCTCGGCGATCCGCGTGAGGTTTTCGAGGACGTCGTCCACCAGCTCGGGATCGTCGGCGGTGGCGTAGGCCAGCGTCTCGAAGCCCATGAGCTGCCTGAGGTCCTCGAAGATGCCCATGTAGAAGAGCATGACCTTCATGCCCGCGGGCATCTTGGTCGCGGCATACTCGACCGGCAGGATGTTGATCTGGTCGAGCGACGGCCAGCGGTAGGCCGCGAAGTCGTCGCGGTTGCTGATGAGGCCGCCGTGTTCATCCTGCCAGGACCGGAGCGCTTGCTCCCGGCCAGCTCCGGTGTTCGCCAACTGCGCCCGCGTCCTGGCCAGCGGCACGATGGGCATCATGGTCACGTAGTCCAGCCCCACCTTGAGGCTGAACGCGATGCTCAACTCCATCAGGGCGATGCCCAGCTCCGTCGTTTCCGGGTCGAGGTGGTTGAGGCTGCCGACGTTGCTGAAAATCATCGCGCGGGCGCGTTCGGCGGGGAAGGGGATGCCGGTCACCTCGGACATGATCTCGGGATCCGCGGCCAACTCGAGCAGCGGAACCGGGCCGTCCTTGCGTTCGCGCAGGAGCACGGCGCGGAGATGGTCGAAATCCGGTTTCTCTTTGAAGGGTCGTTCCAGCATCGCTGTCCTCCGGTCAACGCGGGCTTGTCACTCGGTCCGCAAGGGCATCCTTCACCTGGTCCACGAGTCGCGTCATCGTTGCCGGGTCGGCCGCCTTTGGGCCCAGCTCCTCCGGGGTCACGACGACGCAGAGGCCGCGGTTGTCGGTCGCGGTGCGCAGCACGTGCTGCAGGTACTCGCGATTGCCTTCGAAGTGGATGTCCTTGTTCAAGCCGAGGTGGGGAATGATCGCCGTCTTTCCGGCGAACCGTTGCCACACCGCTTCGAACGGCGTCTCCGAGGCGCCGAAGTTGATGCCGCGCAACTGGTGGACGCCTGCCAGGTTGTCGAGCTGATGAACGAAGTTGCCGCAGGAGTGGATCATCACGCCACCGAACTCCTCGGACAGCTCGTTGACGTACGGCAAGCAGAACTCCCGGTAGAGCTTGGGCCCGATGACGGCCAGGCAGTCGTCGCTGATGCTGATGCCGCGCCCATCGGGAATCCAGAGCGGAGGATAGTGGCAGGGCAGAAACTCCGGCGAGCGCGCCCGCTGTTCCCTGACGTAGCGGATGATCAGGTCGGTCACCAGGCGCATCAGGTGATGCACTTCCTTGGGGTTGGTGTGCATCGCGACCATGAACGCGCTGGACTCCCACACGAGATAGGCCGTATCGAGCGGCCCCTGCAGGTCGGTGAGGGCGATCGGGTAGCGCCCGGCGGTCTGCGCGACGTAGTAATCCGTGAACGCCAGCATGTCGCCGAGCTGGCCGGCGTCGACCGCCGGTGGCGCCAGCTCGTAGGCCTTTTCCGGCACGTCGTTCTCACCGATCACCGGATGCGCCCACGGCAGCGTGTGCTTGAAAAAATCCACCTTGCACCCGAACGCGGAGGCAAAGACCGTCACGCCTCCTTGCGGCTGTAGATGCGGCACGAAGTCGTCACCGAGGTCGGCGCTCTCCCGCCAGGCGAGGATGCCGAGCTGGGCGTTGAGCTGTATTTCCTTGTCCTGCAGCAGCTCTGGCATCGGCACCATGCCGGTCATCGCCGCGGTCAGCACCGGCGACGTCGGGATCAGCCACAGCGGCCGGTCGATGTCCTCGAGCGACCAGAGCGCCTCCCAGCGCCGGATGCGCTCGCGCCATTTGGGCTCCGTCGTGATTGAAACGGCAGCGCCGCCGCCCGGGGGCGCTACGCGTTCGGGAAGTTCTCGCGGTTCCATTGTCGCCCTTCGTCGAGCATGGCGAGGAAGTTCCGTGGCACGACGTAGTTCGCGCCGGAGTTGCCCGTGCCCAGGCAGTAGCCGGTGCCGCGAGCCGCGCACGCCTCCAGAATCGCTCGCGTCCGCTTGCGCACCTCTTCCTCGCTGCCACGCGTCAGCAGATCCATGTCCACGCCACCGAGGATCGCGACGCGATCGCCCCAACGGCGATACACCTCCTCGACCGGCATGATCTTGTCTTCGTAGGAATGTTTGGCGTCGAAGCCGATGTCGACGAGCTCGTCCATGATGCGCGCCAGATTGCCGCAGGAATGCAGCAGCAGGAGCTTGCCGGCACCGTGCACGATCTCCACCATCCTGCGGTAGTGCGGGAAAATGTGCTGGCGCAGCACCTGTGGCGAAACCAACGTGCCGCCGGCATGGCCGAGGTCGTCGCCGAGAAAGACGCAGCCGACGCCGTCGAGCGCCGCCGCATTGCGGACCGCCGCGACGGCGAGGTCGCCGACCCGTTGGCAGATCGCCGCGGCGAGCTCGGGCTCGTCGTGCAAGGCGTAGGAGAACGATTGCAGCCCCATGAGCCACGAGCTCTCCTCGAAGATACCGCCGATGTTGACGCTGATCTTCATGCCGTCGGGAAGCATGCTCTCCAGGTACTCCAGCGCGCCGTAGGAGATGTGCTCGGCATTGGGCCACGGGTAGGCCTCGAAGTCGGCCCAGCTCTGGATCGGCCCGGTGCTCTCGTCCTGCCAGAACCGCGCGCCGCTCAACCAGTTGGAGCTCGCCGCGGCGTCGGCGGCGACCTGGAAGTTGGCGCGCGGGAAGCGCAGGCCGGTCCAACCCCACACGTAGTCGTACCCCTGCCGGCGGCAGAAGTGCAGCAGCGCATCGAGCGCGGCCCGTAGCGCCGCCGCCCCCTCGGGCGAGCTCCCGTCCGCCGCCAGCAACGGGTCCCAGGACACCGGCTCGCCGAGGACGGCCTGGATGAGACCGGGGTCGATGAAGAGCTCGATGAACGGCACGGGACCGGGCGGACCATGGCGCAGGAGCGTGCGCCGCAGGTTGGCGAAATCGGGCCGTCGCTCGTCTGGCCGACCGGACATTTCTTCACTGCCCCTGCGGGCGCGGCGGGTACGCGCCGTACTTGTGCGTGGCGGTGAACACGGCCATGACGTTCTCGGGCTTCACCTCGGGATGATAGGTGTTCGACGAATCGATGATCAGGCCGCCGCCGGCCGCGGCGTCGGCGATCACCTGCCGCACGGCGGCTTCGACCTCGGCGGCGGTGCCCGCGGGCAACAGCTGCTGGCAGTCGATGTTGCCGAGCAGACACAACCGATCGCCGCAGTAGTCCTTCACCTTCTTCATGGCCATGCCCGCCTGGGGCTCGAGCGGGTTGAGACCGTCGTACCCCGTCGCGATGAGGATATCGAGCAGGGGCCACAGGTTCCCGTCGCTGTGCCGCACTACCTTGAGCCCCTTTTCATGCGCCGTGTCGACGAGCCGCGCGTTGTACGGATTGACGAACTCCTTGAAGAACTTCGGCGAGATCAGCGGCCCGCGCGTGTCGGCGATGTCGTCCTCCACGACCAGCACATCGACGCCCGCATCCACGATCATGTCGAGCTGTTGCAGGCTGTAGTCGGTCACCAGCGCGGCGACCCGGTGCACGAAGTCCGGGTCGTCGACCATCTTCAGCATGAGGTTGTCCATCCCCACCAGGCGCCAGCTGCGCACGAAGGAGCCGCGCATCATCCAGAAGATCGCCTTCTCGCTCTGGAAGCGCGCTTTCATCAGGTCGACCAAAATGAGGTGCGCCCGACTCGGCTCGGGCGGCGTGTAGCGGTCGAGATCATTGCGATCGCGGACGGGATGCTGGGCGGCGACGGGCATGCCGTGCGGGCTACGCGTAAAGCCGACACCCCAGTCGTCCAGCAGCGGAGTGCCGCCGCTGAACTCGGTGCCAGGGCCGATGGGCAGGCAGGTGTACCCGTCCACTCCGAACTCCTCCAAGATGAGGAACAGGGTGTCGATCACCTTGGCCTTCTCGGCGTCGGTCATCTCGTCGATGGTCTTGCCGGTGGGCAAGCCGTCGGTCAGGTGCCGGCCGATGCCGATGATGGGCCGTTCGTTGATGCCGTGGACGAACAGCGGCACACGATCGGGCTCCTGGATACTCAAAGCAGTCAAGATGCGTTCTCTTCCGGTCATCACGGCCTCTGTAGAGATGGTGGGAACGGTTCTGTCAAGAGGACTGCGCCCCCGAACCCACTCAGTTGAGCTCGATACGTCGGTAACTCAGTTGCGGGCTGCGAGTTCTTCTCGAACGATCCGACGCACCAACTCCGGGGTGAGCGCCTTCCGGGTCAAGCCGAGGTAGGAGCTGAGCGCCTCATTGATGAGCGTCTGATAGCCCTTCCCGGTTTTCTCGGACTCTGCCTTGAAGCGCTGGACGACGGCATCATCCAGGTAGATCGTGATCCGGGTTTTCCCGGTCGCAGGGATCACCGCCCCACGTTTGCCCTTGGAGAAGTTATACTCCTTTTTCATATGCCCGCCTTTCCTTGGGTTCGGCTTTCCGAACCGAAATCAATCGAACGTCGTCGCCACGATAGGTGTAGGCGACGATCATGAGAGAGCCGAACGAGTTTGTGCCGATGGACACGAACCGCTGCTCTCCCTCGGCCATGTGATCCTCGATCGTTATTGCGAGCGGGTCGTTCAGGACGCCATCGCCTTCGGCGAGGGACACCCCGTGTTTCTTGAGGTTCGCGGCGTTCTTCTTCGGATCGAAGCTGACCCGCACAACGCCAGTGTATGCATATAATGCATATTTCGCAACCCCGGTGCTACGGCAGCGGTCCGTGACTGGGGCGCACCGGGGACCAAGGAGATAGGCAGATGGTGCAGCAGCGGTGATTGAGTCCTCGTTGCGAGGGCGGAGTTCTGGTGGCATTCCTCGGGCGGACCGTTTTCCGGCGGCGCGGCGCCGGCACTACGGGGCCTGATGGATGATGAGCTGACGGTCCAGGGCGGCGACGAACGCCGGAGTGGTGCCGCAGCAGCCACCGATGAAGCGCGCGCCGGCGGCGATCAGCGCCGGAACGTGGCTGGCGAACTCCTCGGCCGTCACCGCGTAGACGGCCTGGCCGCCGACGATGGTCGGGAGCCCGGCGTTCGGCTTGATCCACACGGGACGGTTCGTGGCTGCCGCCAACGCGGCGCACACCGGGACGTAGGCGTCGATGCCCAGGCCGCAGTTGGCGCCGATGACGCCGGCGCCGGCGCGCACGAGCTCCACGGCCGCGTCGCGCGGCGTCACGCCGGTCATCGTCCGGTCCCGGTTGCGGCCGGAATCGAACACCATGCAGGCGACCACCGGTAGCCCCGTGCTCACCGCCGCCGCCACCGCGATGCGCGCCTCGTCGAGATCGGTCATCGTCTCGACGACCAGAGCATCGGCTCCCGCCGCCGCGAGCGCCCGGGCCTGCTCGGCGAACGCCTCTTGCAGCTCGGCTGCGTCGATGTCGCCGGCGAAGAGAAGTTTTCCGCTCGGACCGATGGAGGCGAAGACCCGCGCGCGCGTGGTGGCGGCGCGTCGCGAGATGGCGACGCCGGCACGGTTGATCGCCTCGACATTGTCGGCGGCACCGTGCGGCGCGAGCGCCACGCGGTTGGCACGGAAGGTGTTGGTGAGGACGATGCGACTGCCCGCGTCGACGTAGGCGCGCGCCACCGCCTCGACACGGTCCGGATGGGCCAGGTTCCAGAGATCGGGAAGATCGGCGGGCGCCAGGCCACGCGCCTGCAGCTCGGTGCCCCAAGCGCCGTCGGTGAGAACCGGACCGCTCGCGATCAGCTCGTCAATGGGCATGCCCCGCAATCGCCGCTCCGATGATTCCACCCGTCAGCGGATCCTCTTCTACGACATCCGGTGCCTTCATCCGTGCTCTTGCTCTTTCTCGGTGTCGTCGGTGCCTCGGTGGTTCACCCGTCCTGTCATTGGCGCTTCACCGCCTCGATCATGCTGCGGAAATTCTCGGGCTTCACGTCCGCCGGCACGCTGCAGCCGCTGCCGAGGATGAACCCGCCGTCGCTGCCGACGTCGTCGATCAACCTGCGGCAGTAGGCTGTCACGTCTTCCGGGCGGCCGATGGACAGCAGTGTCGCCGGGACGTCGCCGTGCAGGCACAGGTGGCCGCGCACGGTTTCCTTGGCGGCGAAGATGTTGGTCGTGCTGTCGAGCTCGAGAACCGCCGAGCCGCGCGGCAGCTCCCGGAAGTACCTGATGTTCTTGTCCCAGCACTGGTCGAGGTGAAAGAGGGTGACGATGCCCTCGGACCAGAACGCGTCGACGATCGCGCGGGTGTAGGGCCACCAGAAGCGCTCGAAAACGGCGGGCGAGTAGAAGAAGCCCGAGGCGCGCTCCTCGATGAGCAAGACCATCTTGATCCCGGTTTGCTTGACGATGTCGATCTGCTTCGCGATCAGATCGGCCGTCATCCGCTTCAGGGCGCGCTGTACCGGCTCGGGGTCGCCGTACAGGTCCTGTGTGAACGGCACCATCGAGCGCATCAGCGACAGGGTGAAGAACGGGTGCATGGACGAGGCGCCGAAGAACGGCCGGAGGCTGCGTTGCGCGCACTCCTGAAAGAACAAGGTGAGGCCCCGGACGAGTCCGTCGAGGGTGCTCGGCAGATCAGCGGGCCGCAGCGTGCTGACGCGCCACAGGTAGTCGTCGTAGTAGAACCGTTCGAGGCCGAGCTCAGCGATCGTCTCGTAGTCCTCGGGCCTGAGGATCTCCTGCTCGTCCAATTGAAACGAGATGTCGTCGGCCAGATCCCTTCCCGGAATGCGCATCTTCATCGGGTACTGGCCCATCGCCTGTAGATGGATCGGCCGGTACGCCGCCGGGTACGGATTCTCCCAGCCGCCGTACTCGTCGAACACCTGGAACACCGCACGCACCGCGAGCTCGGAGTCGTCCGCGGCTTTTGCCAGCGACAGGCCGGTGAGCCCGGCGGCGGGCTCCGGGAGCAGCGTCGGCACCAGGGGGACGCGGTCGGGCTTCTCCAGGCGGATCGCCGCCCACAGGCGTTCGTCCGGGGTCATCGCGGCGCTCACCGTGCCACCCGCTCGCCCACCGAGCGCACGCAGTAGGCAACGCCTTCGATGGCGTCGGTGCTCTGGAAATCGGCGCCGACATGATCCTTCAGGGCCGCCGTGGTCACGCCGCCGCCGATCATTAGTTTCAACTGCTCTCGCAGGCCGGCGGCGCGCAGCATCTCGGTCACCTGCTTCATGCTCGCAAACGTCGTGGTCAAGAGAGCGGACAGGCCGACGAAGTGGGGCCGGAGCTCCTTCACCTTGTCGACGAGCAGCGCGGGCGCCACGTCGACGCCGAGATCGTGCACCTCGAAGGCGTGGGCGCGCAGCAGGGTGGCGAAGATGTTCTTGCCGAGATCGTGAATGTCTCCCTGCATCGTGGCGAGCACGACCGTGCCGGCCGGCTGCGACGAATTCTGTTTCAAGTGTGGCTCGAGCAGGGCGACCGCTCTCTTGAAGATCTCCGCCGACAGCAGCAGCTCCGCCAGGAAGTAGTCGCCGGCCTGAAAGCGCTCGCCGACGAGGCTCATGCCTTGCCGGCACTCCTCGAGAATCGCCCGGGGATCCTCGCCGGCGGCGAGCCGGGCTTCCACCAACCCGAGAACTTTGTTCCGCTGTAGGCCGGCGAGAGCGGCAGGGAGATCTTGTGGCATGGCTGTTTCTTTACGTATCGGCGCGCCGGTGCGTCGACCCTCCACCCCGTGGCTACCACAGCCGGGCGGCCTTCAGCTAGACCACACGAGCAGCCGCTGGGTCGCGAACGGCATCAGATTCACTATCGAAGGTCATGTCGGCGCGCGGAGGAAAGAAGAAGTCGGAAAGTCGGAAAGGGAAAAGGTCAAAGCGGGAACAGGGCGGCATGAGGTTCCCTCTCCTTAGCAAGGAGCGGGTCAGGGTGAGCGTGACGGCCCCGGGCGCCTGATGATCAGCCAAGCTCCAAGGAGCCCGAAGGCAAAACACAATCCGATCAGCCCGACGCCCGACACCACCGGAGCGGGCCGAAGCGGGGTGTAGGTGACCCGCAGGTTGTCGAAGTAGAAATCAAGGGCGGGAGACCGGTCGATCAGCGGGTTGGAGGTCGCGGTGAAGTTCACCCTGCCGAATACCCCGAAGTCGAAGCGATCGTCCGCGTCCTTGCCGAGCACTTCGATGCTGGCCTCGTGCCAACCGTCACCGTTGTTCCCGGCTTGAAAGACAAAATCGTGGACATTCTGCACCACCCCACCGGTGTAGGAGAAAATGAAGATGCCCTGTGCGATCTCACTGAAAGCGCCGACGAAGCCCTGGGGCAGCTCCCAGTTGGCTCTCACGTTGACCGCGAAACGAACGGGCCGGGTCCAATCGATTCCTGGTTCCGACAGGCCGGCAATGATCTCATCGAAGGTGCGCGGTTCCCAGTTGGATCGGTTGAACCTTGTCACGATGATCGGCCCGGCGTTGGTCAGATTGTCCGACCCGTTGGGATCGTTGAGATTGGCGGCCTCCGGCAGGATGAAGTGCCACGATGCCCCGCTGATGACAGTGCTCGTGTTGCGCTCGCCGCTCGCCGGCGTGCCGTAGCCGACATAGCGCCACCGCCAGTTCGCGGGCGTCGCGGTCGTGGGATAGTAGACGATGGTGTCGCTGCTGTCCGGATTGAAGTGCGTATACGGGTCGACGTCGAAGTTGTCGAGCACCACCGTATGCGTCTGAGCCGCGACCGGCCGGGGCGCAGACAGCTGCAGCAGGACGCCCAACATCAGAAGACTCAAGCCGCTCTTCGCCGTGACTCGCATGGCGTTTCCTCCCCGGGGGCACGCCCCGTTGCCGGCAGTGTCTGCTCTGCCCACCTTATACTTTACAATTGTCGGCGAGTCGACCGAACGAGAATGATCTCGCTCATCGTTGGCCGTGCCCCATTGTCATCGGTCAGGGGAGGCTCGAGCGTGTCGACGGCCGACCAGACCAGATCGCGCGTCACAAGCATTGACAGGCCGATGGCCGGCGCAGCCCGATAGCGTTCGGCAGCAGGGCCAAAGTCGTCCGCCGTTGGGGAGCGAGGCGAGGCTCACGCGCGGGGCGCGACGTTGGATGGTGCCTTGGCGACCTCGAACAGCCAGAAGCAGTCGTCGAGCAGCATGCGCTCGCGGCGCGGGGCGCCGAACGGGGAGGTGGCGAACATCTGGCGCGCTTCGTCCGGCGACAGCGCCTTGGCGAAGACGCGTGGGTAGGCAAAGCGGAACAGCCGGCTGCGCAGGTGGGCCCGGTTCGCCTCGATGCCGCGCGCCGGCGCTACGCGGTTCATCTCGCCGATGAAGGCACGACCGCCGGGCGCGAGGACGCGGTGGATTTCGCGCAGGCCAGCGACTGGATCGTCCCAGTGCTTGATCGAGCCGCTGCTCAGCACGGCACCGAAGTGGTCCTTCGGAAACGGCAGGTGCGCGGCGTCGGCGACGTCGAAGTGCAGCCGTCCCGCGGCCGCCGACGTGGCTGCGTGCCGCCGTGCCAGGGCGATCATCGCCGGCGCCAGGTCGACGCCCCAGGTCTCGACCCCGGGCAGCTCCTCCGCCATCAGAATGGTGAACTGTCCGGGTCCACAGCCGACATCGAGCACCCGCCCAACCTGCTCGGCGACCGCCCTGACGTCCTCCAGCATGTCGCGCACCAGCGCCGGAAAGATGTCGCGAAAGGCGCTC
>CAZYMF010000165.1:0-11380 GCA_964648215.1 uncultured Binatia bacterium (SeqCode)
AGAAGAGAAAATCGACAGTCTCCTCTGGGAGAGGGAGCAAGCACTAGATCACGCGCAGGATCAGACCGACCACGACGAAAATGATGCGCACGGTGTCGACGAACGGTCGATAGTGGCTGACGCGCTCGTCGACGGGCGGGTAGTAGGCGTGCACCGGTACCGAACGAATCGGGATGCCGGCGCGGGCGGCGCGGATCAGCACCTCGGTTTCGAACGCGAAGTGGCCGGCGCGGCAGTCGAGGGCGAGGGTGGCGGGTAGGGGGTAGACGCGAAAGCCCGACTGCGTGTCGGGCAGGGTCTGGCCGCAGGCGATCTCCACCCAGCGGTTGGCGAAGCGATTGCCGAAGAGCTTGAGCGGCGCCACCGCACCCGGCTCGATCTCCCGCGCCCCGATCACCAGAGCTTGCGGCGTGGCATCCGCCGCTCGCAGCAGCGCGGGGATCTCGTCGCCGAGGTGCTGGCCGTCGCCGTCCATCGTCAACACGCGCTCGCAGCCGCGGCGGCCGAGCTCCTGCATGCCGCTCTGCAGGGCCGCACCCTTGCCGCGATTGGTCTCGTGCCGCAGCACCTCGGCGCCCGCGTCGCCGGCGCGATCGGCGGTCTCGTCGGCCGAGCCGTCGTCCACCACGAGCACAAAAGGAGCGTGGGCACGCGCCGCGCGTACCACCCGGGCGATCGTCCGCTCGCAGTTGAACGCCGGGATCAGGATCGCCAGGTCCGCCATTGCGCGAGCCAGGCTCGCCTCCCCGCCCGGGCCTGTCAATCCCGGCCCGGGATGGGCATTTCACCTCGGCCCGCGGCTGTGTTACCTGACCGCCCGTGCCATACTCATCCTCGGTGGTCTCCCGGGTCGGACAGGCCTTGCGCTTCGATGGTCTGTGGTGGCGGAAATTCGCCTACCTCGGCTGCGTCTACGGCCCGGAGTGGTGGAAGCGCTACTCGCCGCCGGCGATCGCCGCGATCATTTTTTCGCTGGTCGGACCGAACCGGCGCGGCGCCATCGCCAACCTGCAACGAGTGCTGGGCACGAACGACCGCGCCGCCCGGGCCGCGCTGCGCATGTTCGCCGAGTTCGCCCACTGCTTCACCGAGACCATGGAGTACTACGGGCCGCGCCCGCGCCCGCTCCGGCTCGACGTACCCGAGCAGGACGTGTTGGCGGAGTCGCTGCGCGAGGGCCGGGGAGCGGTCGTGGTCACCGGCCACTTCGGCAATTGGGACATCGCCGCCAAGACCCTGCGCGAGTACGACCGCCCGATCAACGTCGTCATGGGGCGGGAGATCAACGAGACGACGCAGGAGTACGTGCGCGCCGCCCGCGAGCACGTCGGCGTGCGGGTGATCTTCTCGGACAGCTCGGTGTTCTCGTCGCTCAACATGATCCGTGCCCTGCGGCAGAACGAGATCGTCGCCATTCAGCTCGACCGCATGCTCGGGCCCGGCGGCGCGCGTCTCGTTCCCTTCTTCGGGGCTCCGGCACCCTTTCCCTCGGGCCCGTTCGTCCTGGCGCGGCTTTCCGGCGCTCCGGTGATCCCGGTCTTCATCCCCCGGCTCGGCACGCGTCACTACCAGGTGCGCATGAGCAGCCGCTACACGTTGGCGCGCGAGGCGCGCGACAGCCACGCCCTCGAGCGCGCCATGGCCGACGTCGTCGCCGAGTTCGAGGCGGTGGTGCGCCAGTTCCCGACGCAGTGGTTCCAGTTCGCGCCGTTCTGGCCGCCGCACGCGGTGCCGGCGGCAACGGCGCCGACGCGGCCGTTCGCAACCGCGGAGCGGCGCCGCGCCAGCGGCGAGGGTCCGGGCATCTAGCAGGACGGGTCGGCCGCGCGATTCGACAGCGATGAAAATCGAGCTCCGCCTGTTCGCCAGCCTGCGCAAGAAGCTGCCGCCGGGGTCACCGCGCGGGAAGTGCACTCTCGAGCTCGCCGACGGCGCCACCATCGGCGAGGTGCTGGCGCAGATGGGGATTCCGCACAAGAGCGCGCACATCATCCTCGTCAACGGCGATCACGATCGCGACTTCGAGCGCGTGCTGCACGACGGCGAGGTGGTGAGCATCTTTCCGCCGGTGGCGGGCGGGTGAGAGGGCAGGTATGCAAAGAGCGGCGATTGGTTGGGTCCTGCTCGCGCTGCTGAGCGCCTGCGGCGGCGGTTCGGGCACGTCGAGCACCGCGACGCCGACCCTGGAGCCGCTCGCCATCCACGCCGCCGCGGCGTGGGTCCGCGACGCCCAGCAGCGCGTGGTGCTGCTGCGCGGCGCCAACTACTCGGGACTGGAGTTCGGCAACTTCCTCGGCCGGCCGCACGGGCCGGAGAAATCCGACTTCGCCCAGATGGAGAGCTGGGGGTTCAACGTCATCCGGCTGCCCATCGCCTGGAGCTATCTCGAGCCGACGCCCAACCAGCTCGACGAGTCCTACCTCACCGACGAGGTCGACCCGGTGGTCGATTTCGCCGCGCGCCACGGCATCCTCGTCGTCCTCGACATGCACCAGTTCGAGTGGTCGCCGTGCCTTGGCGGCAACGGCGCCCCGGCCTGGGTGTGCGACGGGCACGACTACCCCGACAACGTCAACGGCCAGCAGCAGGCGGCCTGCGACTTCTTCCAGGGCGCGGCGGCGCCGGACGGCCGTTCGCTCATGGACCACTTCGTCGACGTCTGGCGTCTGGTTGCCCGCCACTACGCCGGCGACCGGCGCGTCGCCGGCTTCGATTTCTTCAACGAGCCGACCGCCTTCACCTGCCTGCCCATCGGCACCTTCGAGCACGAGGTGCTCGACCCGTTCTACCGCCGCCTGCGCGCGGCGGTGCAGAGCGAGGGAGCGGAGCAGACATTCTTCTTCTGCCCGTCGATCACCCGCAACACCGGCCTGCCGACCTTCGTCGAGGACATGGGCCCGAACGTGGTCTACGCGCCGCACCTGTACACCGAGACCTCCGGGTACCCCAACCTCAAGTACGACGGCAACGCGAGCAGGATCACCGCCGACTACGCGCTGGCCGCGTCGGAAGCGATGCAGCTCGGCGGCCCGCTCTTCGCCGCCGAGTTCGGCGGCAACACCGAGGTGGCCGGGGGCTATCTGCCGGCGACCGAGCAGTTTCTCCGCGACAGCCTGGCAGAGCAGGACCGCCGCCTGGTCGGCGGTGCGGTGTGGGCCTACTTCCCGTCGGACAACACTTTCAGCGTCGTCGACGCCGCCGGCAACGAGAAGGGCGATCTCGTCGACATCCTCGCGCGCCCCTACGCCCGCCGCATCGCCGGCATCCCGACGGCGATGCATTTCGATCCGACGACCAAGGAGTTCACCTTCTCGTTCGCGAACGATCCCGACAACACCCCGCCCGATCCGACGGAGATCTTTCTCCCCGCCGCCCGCCACTACCCCAACGGCTTCACCGTCACGGTCACCGCCGGCGACCGCTGGGAGTACGACGACAGCGCCAGCCGCATCCGCCTCTACCGCGGGCCCGCGCACGAGCACGAGATCCGCATCGCCCCGTCGTAGGGCACGGCACGCCGCGGCGCACCGGACAGAGCCCGGTGCCACCATATCAACGGCAAGCTCCTCCCTTGGTGGGGCTTTGCCTCAGAATCAGGACGACCCTGCTAGCAAGTTGTTCGTTGTTAGGTTGTTGGGGGGAACACACCAACAACCAGCAACGTAACAACCTAACAACCTTCGGGGTGCGTGAGATGGTCTCGGCCTTTTGGGCAAAGCCCCTTGGTGGCACCGGGCTCTGTCCGGTGCGCCGTTCCAGGATGTAGGGCACGGCACGCGTGCCCCTACAAAACGGGTTCGGCGGGTGCTATCGAAGCCGGATGAGCTTCATCACGCAGTGGATGGCCCGCCGGCGCGGCGGCATGGCGGCGATGTACGAGGAGTTCATGGCCGGCATGGAAAAGGCGGGCATGGCGAGCGTCCGCGCGCGGCTGGCCGGGGATCTGCGCGGCCGGGTGATCGAGATCGGCTGTGGCACCGGGTTGAACTTCTCCTACTACGACGCGGCGACCGAGGTGACGGCGATCGAGCCGCTCGAGGACTTTCGCCTCTTCGCCGCCGAGCGCGCCCGCGACGCCGCCGCGCGCATCGACGTCCACGAGGGCGATGCGCAAGCGCTGCCTTTCGCCGACCATAGCTTCGATGCCGCGGTGGAGACCCTCGCCTTCTGCTCGGTGCCCGACGCCGCCAAGGGGCTGCGCGAGCTGCGGCGCGTGGTGAAGCCGGGCGCGACGGTGCGCTTCTTCGAGCACGTGCGCAGCGAGCATCGCGCCACGGCCCTGGCGCAGGACGTCTTCAACCCGCTCTGGTGCTGGCTGTCCGACGGCTGCAACATCAACCGCGACACGGTGGCGATCATCCGTGACGCCGGCTTCGCAATCGAACAGGTCGAGCCGCGGGAGATCCGCGTGCCGCGGGCGCCGCGGTTCCCGTTTCGCGAGATTCACGCGCGGGCGTAGCGGCGGGGGGCGCAGGCTGAAGCCTGCGGCTACGGGTCGGCGAGGACGCGCGCCAGGGTCTGCGAGGCGAGGTTGTCGACGTCCATGCCGCTGTCGGCGGGCAGGTACTCGTAGTGCATGAGCTGCAGGCTGACCCGCGCCATGATGGCGGCAAACTTGTAGAGAGCGAGGACCTCGTAGTAGGCGAAGTGGCGCGCCTCGCGACCGGTGAGCGACTGCCAACGGGCGATGGTGGCGTCGCGGTCGGGGAGCCCCTCGAGCCGGGCGACGCCGAGGCCTTCGCTGAAGCAGCGATCGATCGCGATCCACCAGGCGAGATCCTGCACCGGATCGCCGAGGCGCGCCATCTCCCAGTCGATCACCGCCGCGCAGGTGGTCCCGGCGAAGATCTGGTTTCCCGGCCGCGAGTCGCCCCAACACAGCGCCACCGGCTCGTCCGCCGGCCGGTGCGCGTGCAGCCAGACCTGCGCCTTCTCGATCAGCGGATAGCGGCGGCGGTCCACGCCCCAGTCGAGGAACTCGTCGTACTCGCGTAGCTGCTGCGCCAGCGGCGTCGCGCCGCGTTGCGGCTGATCGAGGAAGGAGAACCCGAGAGCGCGCCAATCCAGCCGGTGCACCCGCGCCATGGCGTCGAGCCCGCTCCACCACAGCGCTTCCCGCTCCGCGGGCGCGAGATCATGCAGCCAGCCGCCGACGTGATAGGGGGGGTTGTCGGTCGGCACGCGGCCGTCGACCCGGTCCATCACGTAGAAGGGCGCGCCCAGCAGCGCCTCGTCCGCCTCGAACCAGCGCATGCGCGGCACCGGGACGTCGGTGTCGCCGAGGGTCTTCATCACACGGTACTGCAGGCTCATGTCGTAGTGCGGGAACACCGTGTCGCCCGAGGGCTTGAAGCGCGCCACCAGCCGCTCGTGCCGCGCGCCGGCGCCATCGAGCCAACGGGCGTCGAACATCAGCGTGTCGCTGGAGAACCCGGTCTCGGACGGCCCCCGCACCTCGTCGATCGCCAGCTCACGGGCGTCGGGCAGCTTGGTCCGCAGCCACGCGGTCAGCTGGCGCCGCGTCAGGTCGAGATCGCGTCTGGGGGCGGGCATGTCACTGTCTCCTCGATCCGGCAGCGCACCCTAGTCGATCGAGCGCCACCGGAAAAGGCTTGCACTCGTTCCGAGATTCCGCTGAGGTCGGCGGCGTGCCGGACACCCACTATCAGAGGCTGAGCGCCACCGACCTGGTGTTCCTCGAGCTCGAGAACGACAAGCTGCCGATGCACATCGGCGCCGTCAGTATTTTCGAGGGCGGCGACCTGCTGCGCCGGCGCGGCGACCTCGACATCGAGCGCCTGCAGCGCTTCGTCGAAAGCTCCCTGGCCGGCAACCCGCGCCTGCGGCAGCGGCTGGCCTACGTGCCGGTGCTGAATCATCCGGTGTGGATCGACGACGACCGGTTCAACCTCGCCTACCACGTGCGCCACACGCGGCTGCCGCGTCCGGGAGACGTTCCGGCCCTGAAGCGGCTGGCGGGACGGGTGATGAGCCAGCGGCTCGACCGTCACAAGCCGCTGTGGGAGCTGTGGTTCGTCGAAGGCCTGCGCGGCGGGGACCGCTTCGCTCTGATCTCCAAGTTCCACCACTGCATGATCGACGGCATCTCCGGAGTCGACTTCCTCGCCTCGATCCTGCGGCTCGATCCGGGCACGGGAGTGCCGGAGCCGACACCGTGGACGCCGCGGCCGATACCCAGCGGGGCAAGCCTTCTCGCCGACGAGCTGGCGCGGCGGGCCGCCCTGCCGCTGGCGGTCGCCCGCAGCGTGCCGCGGCTGCTGCGCGAGCGGCAGGAGACGTTCCGGTCGCTGACCCGGACGCTCGCCGACCTCGGCGACGCCGCGGCGGCGAACCTGACCGTCGCCTCACCCACGCCGCTCAACCCGGACGTGGGGCCGCACCGGCGTTTCGAGTGGGCGCGCTTTCCTCTCGACGAGGTGAAAGCGATCAAGAATCGGCTCGGCGGCACGGTCAACGACGTCGTCCTGGCAATCGTGGCCGGGGCAGTCGGTCGCTTTCTCGAGCGGCGGGGCGTCGACGTGGCGGGCCTGGACTTCCGCATGTCGATGCCCGCGAGCGTGCGCGCCACGGACGAGCGCGGCGCGCTGGGCAACCGTGTCGGCGTGCTGACGATTGCGCTACCGGTCGGCGTGCGCGACCCGCGCCGGCGACTGCAAGCGATCATCGAAACCACGAAGAGCCTCAAGCACTCCGGACAGCTGCACGGCGTGGAGCTGGTGGCCGAGCTGAGCGACAGGCTGTTCCCGCCGCTGGCGGGCTATCTCGCGCGCCTGGCGGCGCGGGCGCGGATGTACAACCTGTCGGTCACCAACATTCCGGGGCCGCAGGTGCCGGTCTATCTTCTCGGGGCGCGTATGCTCGAGATCTACCCGCTGGCCTTCCTCTTCTCCAACCAGGCGCTCACCATCGGCACTTTCAGCTACGACGGCGGGCTGTACTGGGCCCTGACGGCGGACGAGGTGGCGCTCCCCGACCTGGATCGGGTCATCGCCGCGATCGCGAGCGAGCACCGGCGGTTCGGCCGGGCAGCCGCGGCGGACCGGCGCCGCCGCTCCGCCCGCTGAGCCGAGCCTGTTTCTCGACGATCTCTTCTGCTCCGCAGCGAGCGGAAACTCCGTCTCCCGACCTTGGCCGGCGACGAATCGTGGTTACCTTGCTGGTGCCGGGAAAAGTGACCTGTGCCGGCGGTTGGAGCTGCACGTCACGTTGGAGGCGTGAGTGTCGTGACCGCCGAGCGAACTGGTCAGAGGCCCGGTGGAAGCGCGAGTGGGCGGGACGCCTGCCCGCTGAACCGTCGCAGCAGCGCCATCGCCCTCACGCTTCCGGTAGACGAGCGGGGCGCAGGTTTCCTCCCTTGCCTGTGTCGCTGGAAGCCCCGCGCAGCCGCGCCGAGCGCCGCTCGGCGCGGTTTTTCGTCCAGCCGATAATACGGCGAAGGTCCCACTTGACGACTCCGTCTGTGGTGTGCGATCTGGCAGGCACGCGCGCGGGCGCCGCCCGCGACAGGCATGATCAGGACGGAGATCACCGACCCGGACGCGTTGCTGGCGGTCGGAGTCGAGGCCACCCTCGCCGACCTGTTGGTCAGCCGAACGCGCACGATACTCTGGATCTCGCTGGCGGTGGGCCTCACCTTCCAGGCTCTCGAGGTGGCGCTGGCGCCGCGGCTGACCGGGCCGTTCTACGTAAAGTGCATCGGCATCTCGACGATCGCCGTGACGCTGCTCGTGCTGCGCCGGCCCTGGGTGCGGCGCCATGCCGTCGCCGTCGCCGTCGTGATCACACTCGGCGGATACTTCTTGACCGCGCTCTCGGGAATGGTCAGCCCGAGCCGGGAATACGCCACGACGGCGGTGCTGTTCGCCGTCGGCGCCCTGGCGATGGCGACGTTGCTGCCGTGGGGGCTGTGGCCGCAAGCGGTGACGGTGCTGTTCGGTGCCTCGCTGCTCTGCGGCGCCGTCTATCGCAGCGACGGCAATCTCTACGCACTGCTCGAGGATCCCGCGGCGGCGGTGGCCTTCGCGTTCGGGCTGTCGCTGCTGACGGCGTACGAGCTGCACCGCTATCGTCTCGCCTCGATGCACGAGCTGGTGGCGCGGCGCCGCGCCGAGCTGGAGATCCGCGCGCTCAACGCGGACCTCGAGCGGCGCGTGGCGGAACGCACGCGCGAGCTGGAGGCGGCCAACGAGCAGCTGCATGCGCTGTCGATGCGCCTGCAGAACGTCCGCGAGGAAGAGCGAACGCGCATCGCCCGCGAGGTCCACGACGAGCTGGGGCAGATGCTGACCGCGCTCAAGATCGACATCGACCTGCTGCCAAAGCGCCTGGTGGACGCCGGGCCGGGTGCTCCGACGCCGTTGCTGCGCCAGAGACTGGCAGTCATGTCGGATCTCGCCGACACCATGATCCATTCGGTGCGACGCATCTCCACCGAGCTGCGGCCGAGCGTGCTGGACGATCTGGGGCTGGTCACCGCGATCGATTGGCAGGCGCGGGAGTTCCAAGATCGCACCGGCGTGTGCTGCACGGTCAGCTGCGACCCGCGCGAGATCGTCGTCGACCCGATCCGTGCCACCGCGATCTTCCGGATCGTTCAGGAGGCTCTCACCAACGTCAGCCGGCACGCCCAGGCCAAGAGGGTGTTGCTCGCCCTGCGCGAGGGTGAGCAGGATCTCGTCGTCGAAGTTCGCGACGACGGTCGCGGCGCCAACGAGGACGAGCTGCACGGGGCAGGCTCGCTCGGCCTGCTCGGCATCCGCGAGCGGGCCCGGCTGGTCGGCGGCGTCGTCGAGATCCGCAGCGTTCCCGGCACGGGGACGATGGTGCGCGTCACCATTCCGCGCGCCGCCGGTGGCCGCGGACTCGCGCTCGCCGCGGTCGGTTGAGCCCGGCTCGTCCCTACCGCCACATCTCGTTTCCGCCCGCCGGCGCGCGCCACGCGGGGTTGTCCTCGCCGGGGCCGAGCGGATAGAAGAGAGCCGCCCTCAGGGAAGGAAACCGAAACGATGAGCGCGCAAGCAGGAAAGCCTCTCACCTACGATGCCTCGGGTGTCGCCACGCTGCAGGTCGAAGGCGGGCTGCGGGGGCTGGCGGGTTGGATCCACAAGACGTTCGAGTTCAACTCGATCAAGCCGCAGCTACCGCTGGGCTACTACGCCAACGTGCTGCCGCTGACGGCCGACGTCGGGCTGGCGATCTCCACCGACAGCGTCGGCACCAAGGTGCTGATCGCCGAGCTGCTCGGCAAGTTCGACACCATCGGCATCGACTGCGTGGCGATGAACGCCAACGACGTGCTCTGCGTCGGCGCCCGGCCAGTGTCGATGGTCGACTTCATCGCCGTGGAGCAGGCGGCGCCCGCGTTCCTGGAGGAGCTGGCCAAGGGACTGCACGAGGGCGCGCGGCGGGCGGGCATCAACATTCCGGGCGGCGAGGTGGCACAGGTACGCGAGCTCATCCGCGGCGCGCGCGAGGGCACGGGCGTCGAGCTGGTCGGCACCTGCGTCGGCACGGTGCACCCGCAGCGGGTGCTGATCGGCCAGGACGTCCGCCCGGGCGACGTCGTCGTCGGCATCGCCAGCAGCGGCGTGCACAGCAACGGCTTCACCCTGGCGCGCCGGGTGCTCTTCGAGCAGGCGAAGCTGAAGCTCGACGGCCGAGTCGCCGAGCTGGGGCGGACGATCGGCGAGGAGCTGCTGCTGCCGACCCATCTCTACTGCCGCGAGGCGGTCCAGATGCTCGACGAGAATCTCGGGATCAAGGCCATGCTGCACATCACCGGCGACGGCCTCCTAAACCTCACGCGCGTCGCCGCGCCGGTCGGCTTCGTCGTCGATCGGCTGCTCGAGGTGCCGGCGATCTTCGACCTGATTCAGAAGAGCGGCCAGGTTCCCGATGCGGAGATGTTCCGCGTCTTCAACATGGGCGTCGGCTTCTGCGTCGTCGTCGATCCCGGGGACGTCGCGCGGGTGGTGGAGATCGCGAAGGCCGACGGCAAAGCCGCGGCGCCGGTCGGCTACGCGGTGGCCGACGACGAGCGGCGGGTGTGGGTGACCGAGCGCGGGCTGGTGGGTCGCGGCGGCTCCTTCGCGACCAGCCGCGAGGCGGCGCCGGCCCATCCGAAGGCTTGACGCCACCTCGTGCCGCAACGCAGGTATTTCGGTCCTTCAGGCTTGCCGCACCTTGCCGAAGTGCAGCGCAAGACCGACGCCGGTGGCGAGGATGCCGAGGGCGACGGCGAGGCTGTCGGCGGATAGGCCGGCGGCGAAATCGCCCACGCCGAAGAGCAGGGTGTAGCCGATGACCAGGTTGGCCATTCCCCAGAGCACGTTGACCAACGGGGACGACTCGCCGACTCCCGGAGGCGAGGCGAACGGGCTCTGGAACCTCTCGCCCGAGATGCCGTGCACGAAGTGCGGGACGGCGTTGGCCAGCACCAGCCCCGCGGCGAAGTGGGCCAGGTAGACGTACCAGCTCATCGATTGCTCCCCTTCGTCCTCATCATCCGCCCATCAGCGGCGCCAGCAGGACGAGGGACACCTCGGCACCTCGCCGCAGCGGTTCGCCGATCGGCGCCGCGAGATCCTCACAAGCGTCGTCGCCGATGAACAGCCGAACTTCCGCGCGCAGATCGCCCGTCACCTTGAGTGCCTTGCGCCGCAAGCGCGGGCCGTAGCGATCCGCGAGCGAGTGCAACAGGGCTCGACCCGTGATCTCGGCGGGCAGGTCGAGATCGATCGGCCCGCGGGCGAGCTCCTTTTCGATCTCGGGCAGTCCCCAACGCCCGGAGAGCTTCACGTTGACTCGGGTCGGGCTCGGCACGAGATCTTCCTCCGCTGCGGTCCTCATCGCGGCCCCGGCCCGCGGAAAGGTCGCCAGCACTCCTCCAAGAGCGGAACCTCCTCGCGCCACCACGGCTTCTTCTCCAGTGCCGGCATTTTCGCCCTGTCCCAGCTTTTCGGGATCACGTCTTCGCCCCGCTTCCACGCTCCCATCTTGTAGCGGTCGAGCAGATACTCCCGGCCCAGCTCCGGGTTGAGCGGACAGGCCACGTACATTCCCGCCAGGCCCCGCAACATGCAGATGTTGCAGCGCGTGCAGCGCACGATCTCCCGCGCGCGTCCCTGCGCCAGCTTGTTCGGGTACTCCGGGTCGCACAGCAGCTGGCGCCCCAGCGCCGAGATGTCGTACTTGCCCGCGCCGATGTCGCGGTCCGCCTTCACCGGATCGTGCTGCGAGATCACCATCACCGGGACGTCGAGGTCGCGCTTGAACGCGATCCCGTGCTCCGCCATGTGCTCGGCCCGGTCGGCGTCCGGTATCTGGTGCCCGCTCTCTTCGAGCCCGGCGCCGTCGGAGA
>CAZYMF010000166.1:0-9367 GCA_964648215.1 uncultured Binatia bacterium (SeqCode)
GATTCCGGCCCGTAGACCTCGATGACGCGCCCGCGCGGCACGCCGCCGACGCCGAGCGCCAGGTCGAGCCCGAGCGAGCCCGTGGGAATCACGGGGATATCGGGAATCAACGCTTCGGCGCCCAGCTTCATGATGGCGCCTTTGCCGAACTGCTTCTCGATTTGGCTCACCGCCAGGTCGAGGGCACGCTCTCGGTTGGGATCTCGTTCGCGGTTGCTATCCAAGGCCATGAATTTCCCCTCTTCTACTGTCCGCCAGGCCGATTGTCCATAGGATCGTGTACACGGCGCCACCCGGGCGCAGGTCGCTGCGGTAGCCGGTCACGTGGTCGACCGGGCTGGTGCCGAAGTCATCCGTCCAGTGCGCCTTCAAGATGGCTTCGACGGAGGTCCAGCCCCGCTGTCCGCTCACACGGCCGAGTGTCACGTGCGAATGAAAGGGTCGCTCGTCGGCGGCAAACCCGAGCGGCAGCAGAGCGCCCTCAACTTCCTCGGCCAGCTTGCCGAGGGCAGGCGCCTCGAGACCCACCCAGAGGACACGGGGCCGTTTGATCGAGGGAAAGGCGCCGAGGCCACGCACACGCGCCGAGAACGACGCCACCGATGCCGCAGCGCGCGCCACGGCGTCGCGCACGTCGCCGAGCCGCTCACCCGGCACCGAGCCGAGGAACTTGATCGTAGCGTGCAGCGCTTCGTCGCGAACCCAGCGCACCTCGCTGCGAACACGGGCGAGATCGGCCTTCAGCCGCAGGATCGCCGTGCGCACCTCGGGCACGAGGTCCACCGCGACGAATGTGCGGACGTGTGCGGTTTGCGTCATCGGCGTTCTCGGTACGCGGAGCGTATTATGGGAGGGCCGGCGAAGTCCACCCCGCTTAGGACATCGTCGCAACGGCACTTTGCGCGAGCCGCTTGACGGGCCCCGAGCGGCTCCCGTAGCGTGGCCGGAGCTTTGCGCGTCCGCAAGGCGGTCGGGCGAGCGGGGGGAGGCACGGGCTCGGATGAACATCGTCATCGTCGGGGGCGGGCTGGTGGGCTCGACCCTGGCCGGCAAGCTTGCGCACGATGGCCATGACGTCACCCTGGTGGAGCACGACTTCAGCAAGGTGCGTGAGCTCACCGACCACTTCGACGTTCACGTCGTGGCAGGAAACGGGGCGACCGCGCCGGTGCTGCGGCAGGCCGGCATCGAGCGCGCCGATCTGCTGGTGGCGACGACCAACTCCGACGAGGCCAACCTGGCGGTCGGGCTGCTCGCCACCTCTCTGTTCCGGGTACCGCGGGTGGTGGTACGGCTGCGCGACCCCGACCATGCGGAAGGGTTCGGCTTGTTGAGCCGGGAGCGGCCGGACGCCTACGTGCGGGTCAACCCGGAGGCGGCCGCCGTCGAGAGGATCTTTTCGCTACTCGAGGTGCCCGGCGCGGTCGATGTGGTGTCCTTTCTCGACGGGCGGTTGCTGGTCGCCGGGTTTCGCATCACCTCCAACTCGGACTTCGCCGGCCTGCCGTTGTCGCACATTCAGCTGCTCTTCCCGGCGACGCCGACGCTGGTCGTCGCCATTCAACGCGGCGAGGAGTGGATCATTCCGCACGGCAAGGAAGAGATCCGCGCCGGCGACCTGATCTACTTCGCGATCGCGCGGGAAGAGCTGGTCAACGTGCTCTCACTGATCGGCGTGCTGGCCGAAGAACGCCGGCACGTCATGGTGGCCGGGGCGGGTCGGATCGGCCTGGAGCTGGCGCGACGACTGGAGCGGTCCGGAACGAAGGTGGTGTTGATCGAAGAGAGCAGCGAGCGGGCCCGTCGCGCCGAAGAGGTGCTCGACGACACCCTGGTGGTGTGCGGGCCAGTCACCGATCGAGAGATGCTCGAAGAGGAGGACATCGACGGCGTGTCGACCTTCGTGGCCGTGACACCGGATGCCGAGGTCAACCTGGTGTCGAGTCTGCTCGCCAAGCGACTGGGCGCCAGCCGGGCGTTCGCGCTGGTGGACAATCCGGCGCTGGCCAACCTCATCGGCGACATCGGCATCGACGCGGTGATCAGCCCGCGGCTGCTCGCGGTCGGCTTGACCTTGCAGCACATCCGCCGCGGCCGCGTGCGCTCGGTGGCCGCGTTGCTGGAGGACAAGGTCGAGGTCATCGAAGCCGAGGCGATGGCCGGCAGCCGCCTGACGGCGGGAACGCTGGCCGAGGTCGATCTTCCGCGCGGGGTGCTGGTCGCCGCCATACGCCGCGGCGACCGCCTGTTGTTGCCGCGCGGCCACGACCGGGTCGAGCCGGGGGATCAGGTTCTGATCATCACCACCACGGAAAAGGCGCCACGGCTCGACCAATACCTGTCGATCTGATGAACGTCCGGCTCGACCTCTACGTGCTCGGCTGGCTGCTCGGCCTGATCGGCCTGTTCCAGGTATTGCCGGTAGCCGCGGCGTTGCTCTACGGCGAGCCGCTGCTGCCCTACCTGCTCAGCGGCGCGGTCGCTTCCGGCTGCGGCGTCGGTCTGGCCGCGCTCACCCATCCCGGCGACTGGCGGGTCCGGCCGCGCGACGGCTTTCTCATCGTCGGTTTCGGCTGGGTGGTGGCATCGGTGTTCGGCGCCCTGCCGTACGTGTTCACCCATCACCTCGGTGTCATCGATGCGGTGTTCGAGTCTGTCTCCGGCTTCACCACGACCGGCTCGACGGTGGTCACCGGGCTGGAGAGCTGGCCGCGCGCCCTGTTGCTGTGGCGCTCCTTCACCCAATGGGTGGGCGGCATGGGGATCATTCTGTTCACCATCGCCATTCTGCCGCTGCTCGGCATCGGCGGCATGCAGCTGTTCAAGGCCGAGGTGCCGGGTCCGGTCGCCGACAAGGTGCGCCCGCGCCTGGTCGAGACGGCGCGCCAGCTGTGGTTCATCTACGTCGGCCTGACGCTGGCCGAGTGCATCGCGTTGCTGCTGGCGGGGCTGGGACCGTTCGACGCCCTCTGCCATTCTCTGACGACCCTGGCCACCGGAGGCTTCTCGACCCGAGATCTGTCGGTCGGCGGCTTCGGCTCGCCGGCGGTGGAGTGGATCATCACCCTCTTCATGCTGATCGCGGGGATGAACTTCGTGCTTCACTACCGGCTGCTGACCGGGCGCGGGCGCGAGGTGTGGCGCGACTCCGAGCTACGGTACTTCCTGTCGGTCGTGGTGGGAGCGAGCGCCATCGTCGCCGTCGTGCTGCTGCGGTCCGACCACGGCCCGCTCGAGGCCCTGCGGCTGGCGACCTTTCAGGTGGTGTCGATCCTGACTACCACCGGCTACGTCACGGCCAACTTCGAGCTGTGGCCGAGCCTGACGCATCTGATCTTCATTCTGTTGATGGTGCTCGGCGGGATGTCCGGGTCCACCGGCGGCGGGGTGAAGAGCCTGCGCGCGCTGCTGGGCTTGAAGGCGCTGCGGGCGTCGTTCGCCCGCCTGCTGCACCGGCGCGCGGTGCGTTCGGTCAAGTACGGCGGCCGGCCGGTGAGCGAGGACGTGCTGGCCGGCATCTGGGCGTTTTTCACCGCCTACTTCCTGATCGCGGCCACGGCCGCGGCGGTGATCACCGCCGCCGGCTACGATCTGGAGACGGCATTCTCGGCGGCGCTGACGGCGATCGGCAACGTCGGCCCGGGCATCGGCTCGGTCGGCGCCTACGACAACTTCGCCCACTTCCCCGGGGTCATCAAGCTGGTGCTCGCCTTCTGCATGCTCGCCGGCCGCCTGGAAGTGTTCACGCTGCTGGTCTTGCTGTCGCCGCAGTTCTGGCGCCGTTGAAATCTTTCGACAGGACCGGCGAAGTCCACCCGGCGGAGCCGCCGGAGGCCATGGTCCTTGCCTGCGCCCGCGTTCCGGGGTAGCTGCACGTCTCATCGAGATGGAATCATCGCCCGCGGTACGGCGGGAGGCGCCATCCGCTCGATGCCGATGCAAGATCATGATCCAGGGTCGCTGATCCGCCACCGGCACGCGTTGCTGTTGGGGCTGCTGTTGCTGGCCGCGCTGGCGGTGCGTTGCGCCGGGATCACCGGCTTGCCCCTCGCCTTCAAGCCCACGCGCCAGTACCGCTCGGCGATCATCGCGCGGGACTGCTACTACCGCTCCGGCGCGCCCGCCGCGGCCTGGCAGCAGCGGATCGCCGCGCTCAACCGACAGAAGGCGGGAATCTTGGAGCCGCAGATCATGGAGCTCCTCGCCTGCTGGGGATACCGCCTCGCGGGTGCGGAGCACCTGTGGATTCCGCGCTCGTTGTCGGCCACGTTCTGGGTCCTCGGCGGGCTCTTCCTCTATCTCTGCGCCCGGCGGATCGTCTGCGCCGAAGCCGCACTCGCCGCGGTGGCATTCTATCTTTTCTCGCCGTTCGGCATCACCGCGAGCCGTTCGTTCCAACCCGATCCCCTGATGATCATGCTGCTCTGCGGCAGCCTGCTGGTCATCCTGCGCCATGACGATGAACCCTCGGGCGCGCGCGTGGCGGTCGCCGGCGCCGTCGCCGGCCTGGCGATTCTGGTCAAACCGGTGTGCCTCTTCGTCCTCCTCGCGGCGTTTCTTTCCCTGGCCATCCGCCGCCGGGGCCTTCGCCAATCCGCCACCGACCGCCACGTCATCGCCTTCGTCGGCATTGCCCTCGCCGTGGGGGCGGCGTTCTCGTTCTACGCCATCTTCATCGCGCGGCTGGCGCTGCGGCATCAGGCCGGCATCAGCTTTCTGCCGCGGCTGTGGCTGCGGCCGTCCTACTGGAGCGGCTGGCTCCACTGCATCCGGGTCGTGGTCGGCGCTCCGGCGCTGCTGCTGGCTCTGCTCGGGACCGCCCTGCTGCGGGGCCGGCAACGATGGTTCCTGGTCGGGCTGCTGGGCGGCTACGTCGCTTTCGGCCTGGCCTTCACCTACCACGTGCACACCCACACCTATTACCAGCTCCAGCTCGTCCCGATCGTCGCTCTCGGGTTGGGCTCCGTCGTCGACGCCGTGCGGCGCCGGCAGAGCCGGCTCGGCGGTCCGTGGCCGAGCCGACTGGCGGCGCTGGCCGTGCTCGGGTTGGCCCTCGCTCCCGCGGTGCGCGGGTATTCCCCGCCAACGGCCGATCCGGGTTTCATCGCCGTGGCGCGGCAAATCGGCGCGACGGTCGGACACAGCGCCAACACCATCTTCCTCGCGGAATCTTACGGGAAACCGCTGATCTACCACGGCGAGCTGGCGGGGGTGAGCTGGCCGAAGAGCGCCGATCTCCGCGCCCAGCGTCTGCGCGGCGAGCGTCCGCTCACCACCGCCGAGCAGCTCGCCGTATTCCGCCGGTCGTCCCCAGACTACTTCATCGTTTCCGACCTGCCGGCGCTCGCGGCGCAGCCCGAGCTGCAGCGACTGCTCGAAGCCCGATTCCCCGTCGTGGCCAAGACGGAGCGTTACGTGATCTTCGACCTGCGCCAGCCCCCACCGTAGGCCGGCCATCCTGCCCCTTGTATCGCGCACCGTTGTCAGGGCATAGGCTTTGTCCGTGACGCGGATGCGACGAGGCCGGCGTGGACTCCTGCTCGCCGGCGTGGTGGTCGTGTTGGGCGGCTGGTGGGTCGTGCAACGGTTGCGCCCGTCGATCCGCGCCGTCCCGGTGGTCGTACGCGGCGGCACGGTCACCGTGCTCGGGGCCGGCTTCGGCGCCACCCAGGGCGGCAGCGAGCTCCTCTACGAAGCGAACGGGAGTACGCGCGCCAAAGTGGTGCAGTGGTTTGACAACAAGATCGTGGCCGAGATCCCCGCAGCAGCGAGCGGCGGGCGGTTGCGAGTCGTGAAGCGCTTCTCCTTCGCCCGCCTGCGGTCGGAGGCCGTCCCCCTCGTCGTCCAAGCGGCGGGGCTGCCGTCGCAACCGTACGGGTATCAAGTGCCGGTGCAGCAGGACTCGCCGTGGCCGTTGTTCCGTCGCGACCAGCGCAACACCGGCCGCAGCCCGCTGCCGGCGAGCTACCGCGGCGACCGGCCGTGGTCGTTCACCACGGGGAAGGGGATCTTCTCGACCCCCATCATCGATGCCGCAGGCGTGATCTACGTCGGCTCCGCCGATCACTACTTCTACGCCGTCGCTGCGGGCGGCACGCAGAGGTGGCGCTTTCGCACCGGCGAGATCATCGACTCCGCCGGCGCCCTGCCGCGGGTCGAAGCAGGCGCGCCGGCGACGGTGATCTTTCCGTCCGGCGACGGCCACCTCTACCGCCTGCGCACCGACGGCGCCGCGTCCAACGCCGCCGACCGTCTATTGTGGTCCTTCGATGCCAGGGTGTCGCCGCGCCACGACAGCTTCAACAACTGGTTCGAAGGCAACGTCGCCATCGGCTACGACGGCACGCTCTACGCCGGCAACACCAACTTCAACTACTACGCCATCTCGCCGGACGGAAAGTTGCGGTGGACCTATCCCACCGGCGCCAACGCCTGGTCGCTGGCGGCGCTCGGTGACGACGGCACGATCTACTGGGGCTCCGACGACACGCTGGTCCGCGCCGTCCATCCTGACGGCAAGGAGAAGTGGACGAAGCGGACGTTGGGCTTCATCGCCGCCTCGGCCGCGATCGGCAGCGACGGCACCGTGTACATCGGCTCGTTCGACAGCTACCTCTACGCCCTCGATCCGGAGACCGGTGCCACGAAGTGGACCTTCAAGACCAACGATCACATCTACGCCTCGGTGGCGCTCGGTGCCGACGTCGACGGGAACACCGACGCCATCTACGTCGGCTCGGCCGACGGGACGATGTACGCGCTCGACACGAGGGGAAAGCCGCTGTGGCAGTACGACACCGGCGACCCCATCCGTTCGTCTCCCGCGCTCGGCGCCGCGCCGAGCGGAGAGCAGGGCGGCATCCTCTACTTCGGCAGCGGCAACGGGAAGCTCTACGCCCTCGACGCGGCGGACGGCACGCGCCGGTGGTCGTTCGATACCACCGCGGCGGATCCCGAGCTGAAGGACCGCAACGACCTCAACGCCTCGCCGGCGCTCGGCCGTAGCGGGGTCTACATCGGCGGCGAGCAGGGGCAGCTCTGGTACGTTCCCTACGACTACTGTCTGCACGCAGTCGACGAGCGCTGCCAGAGGGAGAAGGGCGAAGATCTGCCCGCGGACGCGGCGGGTCTGTTCTACGTCACGCCCGGCGGCAGCACCGAGCTCCAGCCTCCGGCAACGATCCCGCGGGCGACGGTCATCACGCTGCGGCTGATCGTCCGCAAGCGGGGCGAGACGGTCGCCGCGCGCCTGTGCAACACGCCGCTGCTCTGCGGCAAGGACAGTCTCCGCGTGCGCACCGAGCCCGAGTTTCCCTTGCGTGCGGTGAAGTCCGCCGACGGCCGTTACCTCCATCTCGTCCCCGACGGCATCCTGGAGCCGGACACGGCCTATCGCATCACCGTCAGCGGCGACTACGACACGGGCGGTCTTCACCTCGGCAACCTCACCGTGGGCGGGAGCCGCAGCGGCACGTTCGACGCGAAGCTGACTTTTCGCACGGAGAAGTCGGCAAGCCAGAAGCCGCCGCTCGTCGTGGAGAGCGACCGAGTGTCGGCCTTCGAGTGGACGCGGCTGGCGTTGCCGCTGCCGACCATGATGCCCAGCCTCAACCAGATCGGCTTCGACTACATGGACTGGATCATGGGCGTCGTCGCGGCGAGCACGCCGGACGCGCGCGGCGCCGGACGCTTCGTCGTGTGGGGCATCGGCGGTCGCCGCGACGAGCGCGGCGTGCTGGTGGCGGACCCGGACACCGAGTTCGTGCTACCGCTGAGCGGCACCTATCGCGGCGCCAGCTTCGTCCTCGAGAACCGCGGCTTCACCCTGCCGGTGACGGGGATTCCGATCCCCTTCAACCTCTACCAGATCCGCGGCCGGTTCGGCCCCGATCTCACCGTCGAGCCCGGGGCCACCGTCTACGCCGACACGCAGGTGCTGTCGATCCCGACCTTCGGCAAGTACCTCGTCCTCGCCGGCCTGGCCAACGACGTCTACAAGAAGCTCGTCGTCACCGGAACCTACGTCACACGGCCGTACGGCGACGCGGGTCCGGCCAACAAGCGCCCCGGTGGCGTATCGGTGACCGCCCTCGACTACGAGGCGCCGACCGGCAGCGTTTCCGGCAAGGTGGTCGCCAAGCTCGGCGTCGCTCCCGGTTCGAGCTATCCGCTAGCGCAGCACCGGCCGGCGATCGTGCTGATCGACGACGCAAGGACCGAAGCATTGGGATTGAGCTACCGCGATCGAGTCACCGCCCGGGCGGACGATGCCGGCAATCTGTCGCAGATCACGCTGACCATCCCGCCCGGCACCAGGATACCCGCGCACACCGAAGCCGTCGTCCTTCTCGACGTCTTCCCGATCTACCGCCAGCGGCTCGGCCTGCAGTAAACGCAACAACGAACAACCTGGTCCTTTGAGCCCCACGCTGCGAAGAGGCTCACTCGGTCACCATGAACGTGACGTGGTCGAGCCCGGTGTTGCCGTTGGCGGGCTCGTAGGCGTACACGGTCGCCTCGTAGGTTCCCGGCTTGTCCACCTTCCACGTGCCGGCGAACTGACTGGTGGCGCCGGCGTAGCTCAGCGGCAGCTCACCAACGGGTTTGCCGTTGCGCCGGAGCAAGGCCTTGGCCTCGAACCTGCCGGCATCCCAGACGCCGCCCGGCGCGATCGGGCAACCGCACATCATCGTCACGTTCGCCTCGATCTTCACCGACTGCGGCACCCCCTCGAGCTTCACGTGCGTCGGCGGCGCCTGCACGTCGACGATCAGGCCGGGCATCTCCAGCAACCAGCCGTCTCCGGCGGCGATGCCCTTGCCCGGTACCACCCACTGCGTCGCCGAGACCCGGTTGGCCGCCTGGCGCTGCGCCAGCGGTCCGCGGGCCGTGACCTCCAGCAGCCGTGGCTCGTCGAGATCCAGCGTGGCGGTGTATTGCGCCGCGCCCTTGGTCGACAGCACGTCGCCGCGCTTGTGCGCGGCGACCATGAGGCGCTTGGTGTCGCCGGTGTCGCCGCGGGTCACCCCCTTCGCCAGCAGCTCTCCGGTCTCGGCGTCCCGGATGGTGATCCGCACGCCACCCATGCTGGTGCCGATGAACTTGGCGCCCTTGGCGGCGACACGGACCGTGATCGCGGTCGGCACCGCGGCCGCCGGAAGCGCCGTCGCCACGATCAGCACCAGCGTCGCGGCCGTGGTTCGGATCTTGTTCATGGTCATCTCCTTTGTGACAGACTGCGGGAAGCAACGCGGACCGAGTCGGCATATCGAAGAAGACGGAGCCGACCACCTCGCCTTTGGCTAGCGCAGTTGGAAACGGATCGGCACCCGCAGGACGACGCGGACCGGCTCGCCGTCGTGATCGC
>CAZYMF010000166.1:9467-10832 GCA_964648215.1 uncultured Binatia bacterium (SeqCode)
TGGAAACGGATCGGCACCCGCAGGACGACGCGGACCGGCTCGCCGTCGTGATCGCGGGCCGGGCGGAAGCGCCAGCGGCGGAAGGCGCTGAGCGCGGCGTCGTCGAGGGCGGGGACGGACTGGAGTACTTTGAGACCGTCCTGCTCGACGTGGCCCTGGCGATCGACGATGGCCTCGAGGACGACGAGGCCCTCGATGCCACGCGCCCGGGCCAGCGGCGGATAGTTCGGCAACGGGCGCGAGATCACCACCGGCGGCGTCGCCACCTGGTCGGCCTGCCAGAGCTGGTCGCCGTGGCCGCCGACGATGCCTCCCACCTTTCCTCCCGCAATCCCGCCGGGAACTCCGCCCTTGACGCCCTCGGGCTCGCCCACCTGCTTCGCCACGCTCGCGTTCGGCGGCGCCGTCAACGGCGTCACGGCGGGCTTCGTCTTGCTCCGGTGCACCGGGTGCGTCTTGCGCACGACCTGCAGCCGTTCCGCTCTGTGAGCGACCTTCTTCGCCCGATATCGAGGCTCGGCCTTGGCGACCTCGACCGGTGCGGCAACGGCGACGGCCGCGCCCGCAGGCGGGGGCGGCGGCGCGGGATTGATCAGGGTGACGCGGATGGGCGCGCCGAGCGCGGGCAGGCGTAGCGATATCGTCGCCGACCAAGCCAGCACGAGGCCGTGGACGATCAGCGAAGCGAGCAAGGCGGCACAGACGGGTCCCGCGCCGGCCAGGCGGCCGTATCCTGCCGCGAGCGTGAACCCCGCCAGCGCCGGCGGCGGGGTTGCGTCGACGTTTGGCAGAGCCAGGGACGCTTCGACGTCGTGCCAGCGATATTTCCCGATGAGGTCGAGCAGGGTATAGCCTCGCGCGGTCGGACTACGATCGTCGATTGCCGCTCCGAGGTCAAGAAACAGACTGCGCGCAGGGCGGCGCGACGTCCCGGTGCGGCGGCGGCTCCGCTGGTCGCCCGCGCCGCCCTGCGACCCACTTCCGAAAGTCCTTCTCGGCGCTGGCGAACACGCGGAAGCGCATGCAGACGTTGCCGCATCCGCACGTGGCATCGCAGGTCCCGTACGACTCGCCGGGAGCTCTCATCCTGAGATCCAGCACCCGCGGCTGGCCCGGCGCCACGGGCACCGCTTTGGCCATCCCCGGCATCCAGAACGTGTGCAGCACGTCCGCCGAGGTGAGCTCGAAGCGCACGATGCTGTTGCTGGGGACGTGCAGCTCGTCGCTCGTCTCGATTCCGAGCGCCGGGTAGTCGAACTCCCACCACCACTGATGGGCAATGGCGCGAACCGTCAGCGCGGGCTTGGCGTGGCCGAAGACGGGGCCGCGCGCGCCGAGGATGAGTCCGGCGCAAATGCAGGTGAT
>CAZYMF010000167.1:0-10665 GCA_964648215.1 uncultured Binatia bacterium (SeqCode)
AGTTGTCGCACGCGTCTCCGAATCCGTCACCGTCGCTGTCCTGCTGATCCGGGTTGAACGTACTGGCGCAATTGTCGTTGCTGCCGATCTTGGGAGAGTTAAACCTTCCCTGGGCGCAGTATCTGTCGGCGTCCTGGTCGTCGGCTGGGTCGTCCGGGCAGCTGTCACACGCATCGCCGAGGCCGTCGCCGTCGGCGTCCGCTTGGTCCGGGTTCGACGTACTGGGGCAATTGTCGTTCGCGCCAACCTTCGGCGTCCGGAACCTAGGGCCAACGCAGTAGCCATCGCCGTCGCTGTCGTTGGACGGGTCGTCCGCACAGACATCGCACGCGTCGCCGGGGCCATCGCCGTCCGTATCTAGCTGGCGATTCGGATCCGCCGGGCAGTTGTCACAGGCATCACCGAAGCCATCGCTGTCGCTATCGACCGAGCCACAGTCCAGCTGGAAGGCGCTACGACCTTGTGTGAAAACGACGGGCACGTGGTTGGCTGCGACCTCCACGTCGCGGGCCACCGCGTACGGTATCCCGTGGCCGGGGTTGACGTGAACCCAGTGGTCGCCGCCGTCGTTGCTGCGAAACACGCCTTGTTGGCTAGTCGCGTAGACGACAAACTCCGACGTCGGATCGGTAGCCACGGAGTAGTAGGAGGTGAGTATGGGATGCCCATCTGCGTCTTGTGGCGTGACATCGGTCCAAGTCACCTGCTCCGAGTGCGAGCCCAGCGCGTTCTCGGTTCGGAAAATGCCGCCAGCACCGGCTCTGCCCAGCGCGACGAACACCTTGTTGGCGTCGGCGGGGCTGATCGCGATTCCATTGACAACCTGAGTCGCAACCTGACTCGGTATTGCCTGCGAGTAGTGTTCGCATTGGCCACCGCAATCAGCGTCGACGGCACACAATTGCGTTGGTGCGTCGCTGCAGGTACCCCTTTCTAGTGGGATGCACGTCGCGCCGTCGTCCTCGGTCAGGATCAGCTGACTGCCAAAGTTCCCTGCCGCGTACGTTCTGCACGTGGCATCGGAATGTGCAAAAGCAACCGCTGAGGCCGACAGAAACGGACTATCGAGGCAGGTCTGCTGCCAAGTGATCGCCATGCAGTCGGCTGGTGAGAAGAAATTTGGCGTGCGCCACAGTGGACTTCCTGCGGCGACCAAGACGTCCTCGTTCTGCGGGCACGCACGGACAACCGCCGTGCGGAAGTTGCCGGGAATCGTGGCAAAGCCGTTGCAGCAAGACGCCCCGCTGTCAGCGCAACGGACGCCGCCCTCCACTCGCGTGATACCCGAGTATCCACCAGCGACGTTGGCTTCATAGGCCATCCGCTGGTCGGGGTCGGCAAGGGCAAAGATGGCCGTACTGCCGTCCCCGCCGACTTGCTCTGCCCACGCCTGTGCGCCGGTGGTAGGCTGGATCATGTTGCCCTCGTCGCCGGCGCCGCCCATGGCGATGACGCCCAGTCCGCTGTCATGCACAGCCCCGCGATCGCTGAACTGAATCGTCGCCAAATCAGTGTTGTGGTACTGCCATGTTACGTTGGACATCGAGCTGGGTGTCGTCGTGCTCGACACGCCGCCGTCGTTGACCACCAGGAGACGGTTCACGGTCTGGCCTCCGGCCTGTTCCACCGCCCATGCCGCAGCCTGTTGGTCGACGTGAAGGTTGAACGGGCTTGTGATGTCCTCCCAGTCCCCCGGGCTTGTCGCCGCACCCGACTGCACCGTGCCCACCTTCCAGAGGACGCCGCCGCCCGTGTACACGATGTCGGGATCGGTGTTGTCCGCGATCAGAAGATCGCTGCCGTCGTTGCCAATGTCGAAGAGATTGTTCTTGTTCGTCGGGTCGGTGATGCGGGTCCAGGACGGTGTCGGGTCCCATGCGTTGTCGGTGCGGTACAGACCCCCATCAGGTCGGGCAGCGGGCCGTGCCGGTTGTGGTGGACCGAATTACACACCCCACCGGCGGGGCTTGTGGGGCAATCTCCATCGACATAACACGTTTGGGACAGATCATTGCTGCAGATGCCGATCGGAGGTTGGCAGGCCGACCCGGCAACCGTCACGTATGCGATATCCGGGTTCGCTGAGGAAATCGCCACCTCCGTTCTTCCCTCCAACAACGGATTTGGCTGGCAGACGCCGGGCTGGCAGTCGGGCTTGGCCGCGTCGCAGCAGTTCAAGGAGTGGTTGGTGTCTGCTTCGCAGTCGGCATCGCTCGTTCCACAGTCGATGTTCGCCGAGCAGGTTTGGAAAGGGTCGTGCCTGCACCTCGCAACACACGCGCAATCCGCGTCGCTCGAACAGCACTCGTTTTGACTCAGATAGTCATTTCCCCCCGTGCACACCGGCGGCGCGGCGTTCGCCCACGGCCCGTTGATCTCTCCCCACGAGTCACCGGCGTCCATCGAGCGAAACAGGTGACCGCTGTAGGCCCCAGCGTACTGATTGGCAAAGTTTGCCGGATCGGCTTCGAGACGCGTGGCCCAGCCGTCTCGCGTCGAAGAAGCGCCGGGCGTGAGAGGCGTTGTCTTGACTTGCGTCCAGGTGTGGCCACCGTCCGTAGATTTCCAGATGCCGTTGTCCGCAAGATGATCCGGCGCGGCGACGGTAATCAGCACGACATTCGGGTTCGACGGGTCGGCGATGATGCTACGAAACCTGTCGTTCGTGAACATTCCGCCGGCGAGAGGGGAAAAGCGTCTGCCCCCGTCAAACGACTTCAGCAATCCGATCCCTCCGGGCAGAAGGTGATCATCGGCGTTGATGCGTCCGGTCCCGGCATAGGCGATTAGGGAGCTCGCGAAGGCGACCGCGCCAATTGCTTGCGCGCCCGGATCGGAAATGACATCGGTAACGTTTCGCCACGACTGCCCGCCGTCCGTTGTTCTCCAGAGCCCGCCCTGTGCCGTGCCTACCAGCCACTCCCCTTCCACACCGGGGCGTACGGCGATCGCTTCAGCACGGCCACTGCTTGTGCCGTACGGGTGGATGTTGAGCGGCGCGGGGCCGATACTCACCCACTGCGGCATGGAGACCTGAGCCGCGGCCTCCACGGAATCGAGAGCCTGTACCTGCGCCCACGCCGTCTGATCGACACCGTCCGGGATGTACCCGAGGGGATACGCGCGGGAGTAGAACTGCGGCCACCACCGCTGGAAATCGCGGCTCTGCACCATGGTCGGGTCGAACAGGGCCGGGTCGATGCCCTGCCAGTCGGGGCCGACGGTAACCCCGCTGCTTGTTGTTACGCCCGCAGCGCCGCCGGCACCTGGCGGCATGGTTGCCGGCGGCGCCGTCAGTCGAAACCAGACCGGATAGCGCGAGAGTTCCAAGGCTGGAGATGTCTGGCTGAGCGCCGGGGTTGCACACAGCAAACGCACCAAGACGCCGAGTCCCACGATACCGTACGCTGCCCGCTTCATCGTGTCCCCCCTCTCTTATGCGATGAGGGCCGTAGCACAAGTTGACGCATCACTGCAAGTGCTCAGTATCCAATAGTCTTAAGACCCCACGTATTGTGCACCATACGCTATGGACCCCCGCCAGAGTGTTTGATGTGAGATGGGCATGTGTAGTAATGGAAGCTCCAGCGGATGAGTATATTGATGGGTGGTTTATCGGTGCCACGCGGGAGGGGCTTCGTAAAGATCGCGCTGTTGGCGGCGATCCTCCTCGCACGGCCCGCGCGAGCTGACGACTGTATCTACGTCGGCGGCGAGAGTGGTGTGAACGTCATCGACGCACAGACGCGTACGGTAGTGGGAATGATGGCGGTTCCCGGTGGGCTCGGTATCAGGGGGACCATTGCGATAGACGAGGCCGGACTCTACGGATATTTCGCGCGCCATGGCGCGATCCTCGGCGCAGATCTGCAAACGAATACAATCACGAGGAGCATCCCTCTCCCCTGTGGCGTGCCTGACCCAAAGCAACTACTTCTCAGTCCCGATGGATCACGCTTGTACGGTGTCGAGCTTGGTAACACGCTATTGTTAATCGACCTGATTTCGGGGAGCGTGTCGACGCCACCGGTCGATATCAGCTCCAACGGCGATTCGCTGATGGACATCACCCCGGATGGCAAGTTTCTCTACGTCGCACGCCCACCCTTCGGGCTGTCGGTGGTCAACACGACAACCTTCGAAATCGTCGACAACATCACGAACTACCCAGCGGGTCTGTTCCCACTTTCGGTCTCCATGCGCACTGACGGCAGAGCCGCGCTCACGTTGGGGCCTAACGATACTTACTGTGGTGTTAATACTGCCGACCACACGGATGTGGCCTGTACTGCGATCAGCGGCTGCATGCGGATCGACGACGTCGATAACAACTGCGGCACTGCCTATGTCTTGGTGGGTCCCGTTGGCAATTTTGTGTGGGCGGTGAACGCGATTGATCAGAGCATCGCCGTGGACGGCACCGTGCTGCAGCGGCTCGGCGACGACTTCAAGTACGCGACTACATACCCGCACCCCGTTTTTCTGGCCTTCTCTCCCGACGGCCGCACCGAGGCGATCATGCACAGCGAGCTCGACCGGGTGTCAGACCCGAACTTCATCTGGGTGGAGACGCCAACAAGCGCGGGGCCTCAAAAGGTATGGTTCTCGGACCACAGTGCCCCCGTCTACTCCGACCACGCCCTGGCGATTGCCGACGTCCCCTCGGGCTGCCCCGGTGGTCCGATTCCCTGCCCCGGCGACTGCGACGGGTCGGGGAAAGTCACGGTCGATGAGCTCATGACGGGCGTGCGCATCGCTCTGGGCGAGCAATCCTACGTCGACTGCCTCGCTGTCGATGCCGACCACAACGGGCAGGTCACCGTCGACGAGCTGACTGCTGCGGTCGACACTGCTCTGAGCGGCTGCGCCGCGCCCACACCGACCCCACTCTTGCTCCCCGTGTGCCCGTCGAATACGCCCGCTCCCACGCCAACACCCACACCTACCCGAACGCCCTGCGACGGCTGCACACCCACGCCGACACCGACCATCACGCTGACACCGACAAACACGTTCCCGCCGTAGGGAAAGCGGCCAGGGGCCGTCGCTGAGGCGCGTAAGAAAAGGCGGCGCTCGTGGTATACAGCCTGCGCCGGCTGGCGCGTTCGACAAAAAGACGCCATCGCCATCTCGGAGCGACTACACCGGGCCGGGGCCGACCTCGTGAGCCTCGGCGAGAAAGATCGACACCACGAGCGCGGCCGGCAAGATGGTCTTCCGCCTGCTGGCCGTGCTGGCCGAGTTCGAGCGCGACCTGATCGCCGAGCGCACCTCCGGCGCGATGCAGCACAAACGGACGAAGCACGAGTATACCGGCGGGGTAGTGCCCTACGGCTGGCGCCTGAGTGGCGACGGCGTGCGGCTGGTGGCGCACCGGGCAGAGCAGCGCATCATCCGGGCCGCGCGCGAGCTCCAGGCGGCCGGCCTGTCGTTGCGTGCCATCGGTGCACGGTTGGCCGCTGAGGGCCTCCTGCCGCGGTCCGGCGGACGGTGGCACGCGAAGACCGTCCGCGACCTGCTGTCTGCCCAGGCCGCATGACGACAAGCCGTCTGGTACAGCGGGCGCTCGAGGCCATCCGGCGCACGCTCCGGAGGCACCCTGAGCTGCGGCAGCGAACAGCGGACTATTTCGCCGGGGATCTGCCGGGACGAGAGGACGATGAAGACGAAGAGCACGAGAAAGACACGCCCCACCAAGGGAAAGGGTGAGTATCCGCCGCCGGTGGTACTTCGCCTACCGCGAGAGCTGACGGCGCGGATCGACGCGCTGGCGCCTGCTGTGGCCGCCGACGCCACGACCGCAGCGCTCATGGGGCGCCTGTCGCGCGGGGCCCTGTACCGGCTGGTGGTGATCGAGGGGCTGAAGGTGCTGGAGCAGCGCTATCAGCGATAGGCTCGACGCTCCACCCATCTCGATAAGATCCGCACCGCCGACAGGACCCGGTGTGCCCCGAGGGCCAGAGCAATGCCGGGACGTTCGACTACTACGCCCGAAGCGCGCCATGATCCCGCTTCGGTCCCGTCCAACATGCAGTCGCAGATCACGGAAGCAGCGGCCGAGAAGATAGGTGGACTAAGTAGAGGAAGACCAGGGTCGCCTCAAGGCGCAAGGGTCAGGTTCGGCCCACCTGCTCCGATGCTGCGTCGCGACGCAGATACAAAGACCCTCCCGCAGCTTCACTAGATCTGGGCAGACAGATAATCCCCAAGCATTTCGGCGAAGTTGTAGATCTGATCCAACTGGACGTTACTGAGTTCGCCGATATCGGTGTCGGAATCGATGCTCAAGACGGCAATGGTTTCGTTCCTGTCATCGACGATGCCGAAGCAAAATAGCCAACGCTGCTTCGACATGCGGTGACTCAACCAGTACGCTCGCCACCGTGACAGTTTCAATTGATGACGATGGTAGAGCCGACAACTGGCGCGATCCTTGAATTCCGGGAACCGATGAACCAACGTCTGCCGAGGATGATTCCAAGCGGTGCCAGCCATTCCCTGTCCGCGGGGAAACCACGCGCGCGACTTGAGTTCATTGCCCCGCCCTAGACGGTAACGGTGTGTTGGAACCAAGATTTCCCCAAGGAAAATTCTCTTACGCCGCTGGAACAATGTGACCCGGTGGACGCTGTTGGAACCCGCGAACAAGGTGTCCCCAAATCGCTGCAGCCATTTCGAAATCGCATCCATCGCCCTGAGCTTCGGCTCGAGCCTCGTCCGCTCAAGGCTTCTGACCATAATGAAGGCCAAGGCGCAAACGATCAAAATCTCTTCGGACCAAATGCCTGTGTTAGATAGTAGGAAGCCGGCTCTATGGTCGTAGAAACCTCGATAAAGGGTATCCGCTGCGACTATAGCCGCAAGTTTGAAACCCTCAGCTGCTATAGAATAGGAGCGTTGAGCCCGGTGCAAACGCTCTCGTGTGGGTCGAGCCACAGTGAGCGTCAATACACCAAGAGGGAGGGGTTGTGAACCTGTGGGGCGAAATACTTCAGCGACTCAGGGCAGCGACCTTTACCCCTGAGTTGCTCGGTTTCTTCGTATCGGACGTTTGGCGGTCGTACCTGCGCTGCAGAGCCGCAGTCTCATCCACTGTCGTCGTATACACGACGACCCCATCAAGTTCTGTGCGAACCAGGGCGAGGGGACGACCCGCATCGCTGATGGTGATAGATTCCGGCGAACCGTTGTTGTTACTCTTGTCCGTCATGGGCCCGTCCTCCCGCAAGTCAGGCCCCATACCACCACCAAGGGCCATTTGCCAACGTTGAACGAAAGTTCGCCAACTGGGCATCGCAGGTATCCTGTTCCCCTCCCCTTTGTCAACCCAAAACCCCCGGACCTACCGTAGAAGCAAGCGTCGATCCTCTTCTCTTCCCCCCCTTGATTCCCTCACTCTCTCCACGTAATTGGGCGCTCGACAGTCACCAGTTCGACGAAATCCGTCCAATCCACGCCACGCTTCTGGACTTATGATAACCATTCCAGCGCTCAAAACCAGAGGATCCCCAAACATTTTGGTGTCCACCCCATCACGCCAAGTATTCAAGATTCTTGGCAAAATCGCCGACGACTTGAGTGTCGGCCCAATCTCTGTGAGCGGCGGATACCTGTCCTCGACTTTGAGAAAGCCGTATCCTGACTGCTCCGGTGAGCCTCGGGGGCAACCGGCTGCTTCTTGGTCATGTCCCCGGGGGCAGCCGACAACCCGCGCGGAGCACCGATCCGGCCCGATCGCCCCACATCTTCCCGCTTCCGGGTGCCGTCGTCAGGCCCGTCGCACCGGCAGTCGCCGCACCTTGCCGGCCGGCGACTCCGTGATCTCGGCGTACAGCTGCTCGTCGAGACCAGAACCTCGATCGCGTACACAAGGCGGCGCAGATGGTTCTGCAATATGCTCCGCGAGCGCTCGCTGTCGATCGGGCTGCAGGAATACGTCCCACTGTTCCGAGTCGTCGATCTCTTCCAGAATCGCGGTCAGCGCCTCCAGGCCCGCCTGGGCACGGCCCCCGGATCGAATGAGGGCCTGGCTTTCCCGGCCAGGTGGTGGCGCTTCGCGTGGTGATGCCGCACCACGGCAAGCTCTCCGACCGCCCGATGACCTGGAACGCCCGGCATGTGCTGGTCTATTCGTGCTGACCATCTGCGGGGTGTTCCCTGGACTCGGCTACGCGCTGGCGCTCAGCATGAGGTTCCCGGAGTGCCGCGCGTGCGGCGCTCGCCGCGCGATGATTCCCATGACTTCGCCCCGAGCTCGTGCGCTTCTCCGTTCGGGGGCTGCGGCGCCGGCAGCAACCGGATCCCGGCCAGAACAGCGGCAGCCGACTCGCAGTGGTAGTGGCGGCCGGCAGCTGCTGAGCTTCTCCGCCGTAGTGATCGGCGTTTTCCTTGGGCTCCTCTTCGCGATCGGAGTCATGACGAGGGTGTTTTCTGGTCATTGACAGTTGCGCCGCGGCTAGGGTCGCTCCCGAAAGCCCGCATCCACGATGGGCCGCCGCGGCGCTTCTCCTCGTGGGCACCGGCCGCACCGTCCGCGCCTGCCCCGACGGCTCAGACCGACGCGCGCCCGTACCTGTCGGTGGAGCAGCTGGCCGATCTCACGCCCCGGTCGCCGGATGCGATCGACAAGATGGTCCGCCGCAGGGTCCTGAAGCGCGGCGTGCACTACTTCCAGCCCCTCGGGCGGCGGACGAAGCTGATCTTCAAGTGGGCGGCCATCGCCGCGCTGATCGAGGGCCGGCCGGTTCCCGGCGAGACTGTGACCGTGGTAGACAGAACGAACGCGGGCGGCGGAACAAGCCGCGCGCCCGCACGAGTGATCGATGTCGAGAAGGCGGAGACAGACCTACAGCGGTTGCTCGCTTGAGGCGCACCGCGGCTCCCTGCGGCTTCGCTTCCGTGCCGTGCTCCCGGACGGCACCGTGAAGCACGTAGCGCGCGCCACAGGCTACGAGGACACGCCGGACAACCGAGACCCTTCTCCGGCCGCTGGCGAAGCTTGTAGGGGCCGCTATCGAGGCTAAACGCACCCTCGAGCAGATCGACGCGATCCTCTCGGAAGCCATCCGCCGGCCCCCCGCCCGCGATCCTGTCCCGGCCGCCCCGGAGGCGGCACCGGCGGCCGGGCCGACGGTGGGCGAATACTTCGCCCTCTGGATCGAAGAGCAGGTCCCGCTGGTGCGTAAGGCGCAGCTCCGGGACTACAGGCGCCACCTAGGGCGTTACGTCCTCCCCGTGCTCCGGAAGGTCCTCCTCGCCGACCTCAAGGCGAGTGACGTCCGCGGGCTCCAGAGTGAGCTGCTCTCACAGGGCCTGTCGGTTAAGTACGTGCGCAACATCATCACCGGGAGCTTCCGCCCCATGATCCAGCAGGCGCGCGTCGACGAGCTGGTGGTTCGGGACGTCTTCGCCGGCCTGAAGTGGCCGAAGTGGAACCCGCCCCCGCCCGATCCGTTCACGATCGAGGAGGTCCGCCGGGTCATCGAGTGGTTCCGGACCAAGCGGTTCGGCTTCCACCCGGGAACCGGTTCGATGAACATGCGCTTCCTGGTGCACCCGCCCTTCCACGTCCTCGTCCACCTGCTGTTCTGGACCGGGCTCCGCCCGAGCGAAGCCGCGGGGCTCCAGTGGCAGGACATCGACCTTGCTGGCCGGCGGCTTCACGTTCGCCGCTCGCGGCATCTGCGCGAGTACGGCGATCCGAAGACGGCCAGCGCCCGGCGGACCGTGGAGCTCTTCGACACCACGGTGGATCTCCTGGCAGCGATTCAGCCGCTGCGGGTCACGCCGGAGATGCCTGTGTTCACCAACACCAGCGGCAGGCCGATCGAGCCGAACTCGTTCCTGCGACACTGGCACGCCTGCCTGAGGGCCCTCGGCCTCCGCCAGCGCGGCCTGTACTGCACCAAGGACACGTTCGTCACCAACGCGCTGACCCAGGGCGTTCGGATCGCCTGGCTGGAGGCGCAGACGGGCGTGAACTACACCACCCTGCGGAAGCACTACGGCCGGTGGATGCCGGGCGAGAGCCGCAGCGAGCTGGACACCTTCGCCGACCTCGAGCCCGGGCTCTTCGGAGGGGAACAGGGGAAATTGTCCCCCGCCTCAAGAGGCCATGGGGGACAATTTCCGAAAAAGCCCCGTTCCGCCTACTCGGGGAAAGTGCGAGAGGGGGGACTCGAACCCCCACGGTTGCCCACTGGATCCTAAGTCCAGCGCGTCTGCCAGTTCCGCCACTCTCGCATCAGCCGAGGCTTGCGCCGTCTGCAAGATCGTCCCTCGACTAGCAGTCGGTTGGGCTCGATCGCAAGACGGGGCGAGCGCTCAGCCTCTCGCGTTGCCCCCGGCCGTCGCTCGCAGTGCTCGTGCAGCAACCTCGTATACGGAGAAGTACCGCGCACGCCTTCTCTCGCTTTTTCTAAGTACTGCCTTTCGGAAATGCGAGAACGTATCTTGATGGGCTTCCTCTCCCGGATGGGAGAGGACCGAGGTGAGGGGAATTGAACGATGCCGGAGGCCACAATGTCCGATCTCGATCACCGGATGAAGAGACCAACGAGGTTCGGCTTTGCCGCTCAATTTCATCCCCCTCATCCTGACCTTCTCCCATCCGAGCCTGTCGATTTTCTCGGTCGTTCACGATGACCGCGCTCGGGCAATGCGGTA
>CAZYMF010000168.1:0-10605 GCA_964648215.1 uncultured Binatia bacterium (SeqCode)
ACCTCCTTCACCATCTGGGCGCCTATGTTCTCGAACTTGTCGTCGAGCTGGACCTCCTTGGCGACCGAGACGCCGTCCTTGGTCACGTTGGGGGCGCCCCACGATTTCTCGAGCACCACGTTGCGGCCCTTGGGACCCAGGGTGACGGTCACTGCATCGGCGAGGACATTGACCCCACGCAGAATGCACCTACGCGCGTCTTCGCTGAATTTGACGATCTTCGCAGCCATGCTTCGTTCTCCTCTCTCAACGCTCGATCACGCCGAGGATGTCGTCCTCGCGGACGTGTTGCTGAATCGTGCAACGGCCATACTCTCGTTGCCATACCTGCTCCGCCTGGCGCAACTGTGCTCGACGGTGCCGGCCGAGCTGCGCTCGGCCCGGCAAATCTCCCGGCGCAGGTAATCATCCGCGGGATTGGCGTCAAGAGGTTCGCAGAATACAGGGGCGCCTCGGAAGGTGCTCTTCCGAGGCGTTGCCGCAAGCCCGGCGGGAAGCCGGGCGGATGGCGCCCGAGCTGCACCCGGGCGCGCGCTTCGTGGGGTCCCGAGGACGACTCCGGTCAGTGAACCGTGATCGGCACCTTCTTGGCGGTCAGTCCCTTGGGTGCCTTCATCGTCACTTCGAGCACTCCATCGTGATAGGTGGCCTTCACCGAATTGGCATCGACGCCGGCCGGCAACCGCATGGTCCGCTCGAACCGGCCATAACGGACCTCGCGAACCAGCTCGCCATGGCCTTCGTGGATCACCTTGCGCTCGCCCTTGATGGTCAGGCGATCGCCTTCAACCGCCAGCTCCACCTCCTTGGGGTTGATGCCCGGCAGATCGGCGCGGACCACGAACTCGCCGTCCCGCATGAAAGAATCGATGGCCGGACCCACGTGGCCCGCAAACGGCCGGGCCCACCAACCTTCTTCCTCACCGAACATGCGGGTGAAAAGGTCGTCGATCTCGCTGTGCAGCGTCGACAGCTCGGTAAAAGGCCGCCACGGTGCTAGCGCTCTCATCCTGTTTCACCTCCTTTCGTCATTGTCACCACTGACAAATAGGTAACCACGGATGTCGCCTTGGCAACCCGTGCGGGCGGGATCAGCGGCTCCAGGAGAGCCACTTCTCAAACAGCGATTTCACTCGGGGCGTCAGCCGCGTGCGGTTGTAGGCGTCCGCCACCCGGCGGACCGCCTGCGCCTGTGTCGGGTAGGCGTGGATGGTATCCCCGATCTTGCCGAGGCCGACGCCGGCGGCCAGCGCCAAGGTGAGCTCGGCGAGCATCTCGCCGGCGTGGCGCGCGACCACGGTGGCGCCGAGGATCTGGTCGCTGCCGCGCCGGATGTGCACCTTGACGAAGCCGTTCGTCTCTCCGTCGAGAACGGCCCGGTCGACGTCGGCGAGCTCCTCCGCGAAGGTCTGCACCGCGATGCCCTTGCGCGCCGCCTCTTGCTCGTACAGACCAACGTGGGCGATCTCGGGATCGGTGTACGTGCACCAGGGGACGGTGAGAGCGCTGGCCTTGGCGCGGCCGAAGAAGAGGGCATTGCGGATGACGATGCGCGCCATGGCGTCGGCCATATGGGTGAACTTGTAGGCAGAGCAGATGTCCCCGGCCGCGTAGATGCGGGGATTGCTGGTCTGGAGCCGATCGTTGACCTCTACCCCTCTGGCCGTGTCGTACCTCACCCCGACCGCCTCGAGGTTCATGCCGTCGACGTTCGGGGCGCGACCGACCCCGAGCAGGATCTCGTCGACGGGTAGCGCGCTGCTCTTGCCGTCGACCTCGAGGTGCAGCACCTTGTCGGCGCCACGACGCTCGACCTGAACGATCTTGCAGCCGACGGTCAACCGAACGCCGTCGCGGCGCAGCGCCTCTTCCACCCGTGCCGCGGCGTCCTGGTCTTCGCGAATCAGAATCTGCGGCGCCACTTCGAGCAGCGTCACCTGCGCGCCAAAGCGGGCAAAAGCCTGCGCCAGCTCGCAGCCGATCGGCCCGGCGCCGATCACCGCCAGGCGCGCGGGAAGCCGGGTGAGGGAGAAGACGGTCTCGTTGGTGAGATAGCCGGCCGGCGCCAGGCCCGGGATGGGAAGGGCGGCCGCGCGAGCGCCGGTGGCGATCACGGCCTTGCGAAAGCGCAGGCGCCGGCCGGCGACCTCGACAGTGTCGGCCGCGGCGAAGCTACCCTGGCCGAGGAAGACGTCGACGCCCAGGTCGCGAAAGCGTGCGGCCGAGTCGATTGGGCTGAGGCCGGCACGCAGCCGCCGCATCCGCTCCATGACCGCCGGGAAGTCCACCCGCGCGCCGGGTGGAACCTCCACGCCGTAGCCCTTCGCGTCGCGGACATCCGCGTACGCCCGGGCCGCGCGAAGCAGCGCCTTGGACGGCACGCAGCCGACGTTCAGGCAGTCGCCCCCCATGAGGTGTCGTTCGACCAGGGCCACCCTGGCTCCCAGCCCGGCGGCGCCGGCGGCGGTCACCAGTCCCGCCGTGCCGGCTCCGATCACCACCAGGTTGTAGCGGGGTGCCGGCTCGGGGTTCACCCAGTCGGGCGGATGGACGTTGGCGACGAGCGCGCGGTTGTGCTCGTCCTCGGGTGAGATGCCGGCGAGCTGAGCCATGATCCCTCTCTTTTTCGCGAGGTGTTTGCCGCCGTCAGTGGAGAGCGACGGCGATGACCGCTGCCAAGGCGGCGGCCACCGGCAGCGTGATGACCCAGGCCAGAACGATCTGGCCGATGGTGTTCCAGCGCGCCTGGTGGTTGACGAGGCCGATGCCGGCCAGCGCGCCGCAGGAAACGTGCGTGGTCGATACCGGCAGCCCGAAGCGGCTGGCGAACAGCACCAGCAATGCCGTCGTCAGGTTGCCGGTGAACGCTTGCCCCGGGTTCATCGCGGTGATCCGATGGCTCATCGTCTCGGCGACGCGCCGGGCGCCGAGCAGGCCGCCGAGGGCGATGGCGATCCCGACGACGAACAGCCCCTGCCCGGGCGCGAGCAGACGAGTTGCCAGCAGGAGGGCGACGATCTTCGGCGTGTCGTTCAGCCCCCGCGCAAGGCTGACCGCGGCCGCCGAAGCGTAGTGGAGGCCATCGAGTAGTGTCCCGGCGCTGATGCCGGCCACGCTGCCTTGATAGCGCTCGACGCAGGTCCGGTTCGTCCCCACGCTCAGCGTCGTCGCCGTTGCCGCTGCGGCCGCGGCCGCGCCCGACAGCGTCGGCAGCGCCACCAACTCCTCGCCGACACACACGCAGGTCTCGCGCGTGATGCCCAGCGCCTTGCGCATCGAGCTGAAGGCCGGGTACTGCGCCGCGGCCAGGCCGGTGGCCACGGCCGGGCTCAGCAGCAGCGGTGCCACGAACGTCCCTCCCAGCCGTCCGAGGTTCACCGCCCAGCCTGCCTCGACGAACCCCGCCCCGATCAAGGCGCCGACGAGCGCGTGGGTGGTGGAGATCGGGAACCCCAGGCGGGTGGCGAGGAGGACGGTCAGGGCGGCGCCGAGCCCGACGGCGGCCAGAAAGGCGGGGTCGGCGGTCACGGCCGCCGGAACCAGCCCCTTGCCGCTGAAGCTTTCGATCAGCGCCGAGCCGAACGAGAGCGCGGTGAGCGACCCCAGCAGGGTGGAGATCGTCGCCAGCCAGAGCGCGGCGCGGTAGCTCAGCGTGGCGCTGCCGTAGAGCGTCGCCACGCCCTTGAAGTTGTCATTGGCGCCGTTGGAGCCGGCGAGCACGAGCACGGACAACAGGAGAAGGACGACGATCATCGGTGGCCTCTCCGGCGCCTCATTCCAGGGTGCCGCCGCAGCTCGAGCCGGCGCCCGCGGTGCAGCCGAAGCAGTGCGGTCCGGTGCGGATCCGTCGTGCCGTCAGCTCGTCGAGGTGATCGACGTCCCACGCCGTGAGTGGACGCTCGTCCGGCTGGCCCAGCCAGACGAGCGGCATCTCCAACATCTGGTTGAAGTCGCAGTCGTACAGAGTCCCGTCCCATCCCGCGCTCACCAGGGTGCGGCACATGAGGCCGGCGACCGTGCGCGGGTTGAAGTGGTTCACCAATAGGCCCAGATACTCGTCGTACTTGCCGGCGCGATGAAGCTGCTCGGCAAAGCGTTTGATCGGCATGTTGGTGATGGTGAGCAGACGGTGGAACTCGAGGCCGAAGTGCCGTGCCAGCTCGTCGTGATAGCGGGCTTCCAGCTCGGCCTGCGGCGGCGGGAGGAACGCGCCCACCGGGTTGTACACGAGATTCAGGACCCGGGAGGAGCCGGCGCGCCCGTAGCCGAGCTCGTTCAACCGCCGCAGGGCCGCGATGCTCTGCTCGAAGACGCCGCGGCCGCGCTGCTGAGCGACGTTCTCGGCGGTGTAGCAGGGCAGGGAGCAGACCAGCTCGACTCCGTGCTCGCGGTAGAAGCCGGGAAGGTGCTCCATGCCGGCGACGAACAGCACGGTGAGGTTGCAGCGAACGACGACGCGCCGGTGCAGAGCGCGCGCCCGCTCGACCAGAAAGGTGAAGCTGGGGTTGAGCTCGGGGGCGCCGCCGGTGAGATCGACGGTGTCGATCCCGTCGTTCTGAACCAGCAGATCCAGCAGTCGCTGCACCGTGGCGCGGGTCATCACCTCGGTACGCTTCGGCCCGGCCTCGACGTGGCAGTGATGACAAGCTTGATTGCAGAGCTTGCCGACGTTGATCTGCAGCGTTCGCGGCACCTCGCGGCGGAGCGCGCCGAGGCCGTTGGCCCACAGCGTGTCGTCGAAGTCGGGTGCGGTTGGGTTCTGATCGATCATCAGAGCGGGCAGATCAGCAGCATTTGCCGCTCGGAGTGCAGCACGGCGCAGCGGCTTCGGTGGTGGCGTTGTAGTCCGCGCCCTTCGTCTCGCGGGGATGACGGATCGCGTCGCGCGAGCAGTCGAACGGCTTGGCCTGCTCCGGGCTCACCGGGGTGCGCGGCGCGACGGGGATGATGTCGCCCGCGTAGGGCTCGCGGGTGTAAAGGCCGAAGGTCTTCTCGCACACCGCCATCGGCACGCCGCGGCGCAGGACGTGGCCGTCGTCGTCGCGCACCTCGCTCCACGGGCCACGGTAGATGACCGCCTGGTCGTGGTCCCAGCACTCTCCCTGCTTGCCCTTCCATGCCCGCACGGTGACGGCGCGAAACTCGATCCCCGCCACTGTGCGCCACGGCGATTCGTCGCGCTTGAGCACCTCGATGCCGTGGAAGCCGGCCGCCGCGAACGCCTCGAGAAACGCACTCTCCTGAAATGCTCCGGCGATACACCCGGACCACAGCTCCGGGTCCTGCTTGAGGGCGGCCGGCACCTCTTCATCGGAAACGATGTCCGAGATGACGGCACGGCCGCCGCGCTTCAACACGCGGAACAGCTCGGCGAAGAGCGCTTGCTTGTCCTCGTCGCGCACCAGGTTGAGGACGCAGTTCGAGACCACGACGTCCACCGACGCGTCGGCCACCAGCGGGCGGCTGAGGCGTTGCTCGGCGAGGAAGGTCTCGAAGGCGGCGAGCTCCCGGGTCGAGGCGACCGGGTGGTGCCGCAGATATTCGTCGGCCTCGTCGAGGTCGGTGCGCAGATCTTGGATCTTGCCACGGTGGAAGGCGACGTTGTCATAGCCCAGCCGGCGGGCAATCTCGGGCCGGTGCCGCCGCGCCAGGGCCAGCATCTCGTCGTTCATGTCGACGCCGATCACCCGTCCCGACGGCCCCGCCACCTGCGCCGCGATGTAGCAGATCTTGCCGGCGCCCGATCCCAGGTCGAGGACCGTGTCACCTTCTTGCACGTACGCCGACGGGTCGCCGCAGCCGTAGTCGCGCTCGACGATCTCGCGTGGCAGCACGGCGAGATAGCGGTCGTCGTAGCTGGTCGGACAGCACAGCGCCTCTTCCCGCTGCTGCGCCCCGCGCGTATAGCGCTCACGAACGGTTTGCTCGACGTTGAGTGACATCTCGATCTTCCTCCTCGTTGCGCGGAACGCCGGCGGTCTTATCGGCTGGTGATGCCCGGGATGGCCATAGTGTTGCACGAATCTCGCCTTTGGGCGCCCCCATCCCCCGGCGGGGGGCCAGCCTGCCCAAGGCGTTGCCCGGTGTGGCCGGCAAAGCCCGGATCTTGATCACTGTGCACGCCGATTGAAACCAGCGAAGCGTCCCGGAAGTTCCCGCCCTTGCAATGGCATCGCCGCTCGGGAATCCTCTCCGTCGATTTGGGCATGGACTCCATCACCTACGGCAAGGCGGACTTCCCGGTACGCGACGATCTGCCCGCGGCGCATCGACGGGCTTGGGCGCGCTTGGCGCGGCCGGGCAATTGGTGGACGGGTGCCGAGCGCGTGGCGATGGCGGCGGAGATTCGCAACGCGTCCGGCTGCCCCCTGTGCCGGGAGCGCAGGAACTCGCTGTCGCCGTACGCGGTCGCGGGCGAGCACACTCGAGTAGCCTCGTTGGCGAACCCGGTGATCGATGTGATTCACCGCGTTGTGACCGATCCCGGCCGGTTGACCAGGAAGTGGTTCGAGCAAACCCTCGCCGGTGGCCTGTCGGACGCCGCATACGTCGAAATCATCGGTACCATCGTCACGGTGGTGAGCATCGATAGCTTCTGCCGCGGCCTCGGTGTGCCGCTGCACCCGCTTCCCGACCCGGTCGCGGGCGAGCCGTCGCGATATCGGCCGGCTGCTGCACGGCCCGGGAAGGCGTGGGTGCCGATGCTTCCGAACGGCCGGGTGGCCGGGCCCGAAGCCGATCTCTGGGGCGACATGCCCGGCGGTCAGACGGGCAACGTCATCCGTGCCCTCAGCCTGGTTCCCGATGAGGTTCGCACGCTCAATGACCTGAGCGCGGCCCACTACCTGCGCCCGCGAGAGATGATGAATCTCAAGCAATCGAGGCGGTCGCTCGACCGCGCGCAGATCGAGCTGATCGCCGGGCGGGTCTCGGCCTTGCGCGGCTGCTTCTACTGAACCAGCTCGCACGTATTGCTGCTCCGTGCGAGCGGCGAGGTGAACGGTCACCCAGTCGATCTGCATGCAGTGGCCGACCCGGAACGCGCCGCCGCCTGCGGCGTCGCACATGCCGCCGTGCTGCTCGCGCTGGCGGACACGATGGTGGGCGAGGACGAGGCCACCCTGGCGCGAGCGCGGCAGCGGGTCGTCGCCGATCTGGGCCCCGCCCAGCTCGTCGATGCCGCCGCCGTCGTTTCGAACTTCGAACGAATGGTGCGCATCGCCGATGCCACCGGCATCCCGCTCGACGATCCGGTCGAAATCATGACATCGGACGTCCGTGATGGACTCGGCATCAATCGCTTCACGGCTGCCGCGAACACGCCGGCGGCCGGATGGGTGCGCAAGGCACTCGCTCCCGCCCTGCGGCCGATTCTGGGCGGTGTCTTGCGCTTTGTCGGAAGTCGTCGCCGGAACCGAGAGTAAATCCGTCGCTGTCGGGTTGCGAACCCCGTGCCGGCGTTCACTCGGGGGCGAAGATCTCGAGGATCCGTTCCTTGGGTAGCGCGATCGGCTCCATGTGCGCCTGGCGTTGGCGGGTCAGATCGTTGTACGTCGGCGGCGGCTCGGGGTTGCGGTAGAAGACTCCGGTGTAGAGCTCGTGCCCGTAATCCTGCGCCAGCGCCATGGCCTTGAGGCGATCCTCCGGGTCGTGGCCCAGCGAGGCCAGACTCTTCATCGTTGCCTTGTGGGCCTTGAGCTGCTGTTCCGGCTCGCCGTAGGTGACACAGGGCGACTGGACGTTGATGAAGGCAAAGCCGGGGAAGCGGATGCCCTCCTCGATGACGCTCACCAGGCCTCCCATGTCGGCCGGTGTTCCCTGGGCGACGAAGCTGGCGCCGTAGCCGAGCACGTAGAGCAGCGGGTTCACCGGATCCTCGAGGCTGCCATAGCTCGAGGTGACCGTCTTCAGGCCGCGCGGCGAGGTGGGCGAGAGCTGTCCCTTGGTCAGGCCGTAGATCTGATTGTCCATGACGATGTAGGTCAGGTCCATGTTCCGGCGGATCACATGCGGCACGTGTCCACCGCCGATCGAGAAGCCGTCGCCGTCGCCGCCGGCGACCAGGACCAGCAGCTCGGGATTGGCGAGCTTGATGCCCTGGGCGATCGGCAGGGCGCGTCCGTGGACGCTGTTGAAACCGTAGGCGGTAGTGTAGCCGGGAATACGGCTGGAGCAGCCGATGCCCGAGATGAAGGCGATCTCGTGGGGCGCGCGGCCGATGGCGGAGAGAGCGCGATACATGGCGCTCACCACGCCGAAGTCGCCGCAGCCCGGACACCAGATCGGCTTCAGGTCGCTCTGGTATTCCTTGGGCGTATGATGCTCGGTCGTCTGTGCTGCCACTGTGTTCATACGTTGAGCTCTCGCTTTCCGTTCATTCGCCCGATTGCAGCTCCGGGGCTCGACGCCGTTGCAGCTCCAACGCGATCGTCTGCAGCTGCTCCAGTACCTCGCGGGCGACGATGGGGTTGGAGCCGCTCTTGGCCAGCGACCGCAGGCCGTCGGGGACGTCGACGAACATGCGGATGACCCGATAGAGCTGCCCTTGGTGAGATTGCTCGACCACCAGCCCGGCTTGCACCGAGGCGAGAAAGTCCTGATAGACCTGCTCGGACACGGGATAGAGGAGCTTGGGGATGAGCAGCTTGACGCGCAGGCCCTGCGCTTGGGCCAGCTCGAGCGCCTCGAGGGCGACCCCGGCCACGCTGCCCCAGCTGATCAATCCCAGGGGCGCCGCGGGGTCGCCCGCGAGGACGAAGAGGTCCCGACGCTGCTTGAGCGGACTCAGCTTCTTCAATCGCTTGTCGTTCATCCGGGCGTGAACTTCGCCGGAAGCCGTGGGCGCGCCGTGCTCGTTGTGCTCGATCCCGGAGGCGAGGTAGTTGCCGCCGAGCGTCCCCGGGGCGCTGATGGGGCTGATGCCCGACTCGGTGACCCGGAAGCGCTCGTAGCGTTCCAGCTCGGTGGGGGTGGGGCGGCGGCGCTCCACCAGCTTGATTGAGCCCGTGTCGATCGGCGACACCGTCTCCTTGCGCTGTCCGATCTCCTGATCGGAGAGGAGAATGACCGGCGTCTGGTACTGCTCGGCGATGTTGAACGCCTCGACGGTGACGCCGAAAGTATCGGCGACGCTGATCGAGGCCAGTATCGGTCGCACATTGTCGCCATGAGCGGAGAAGATCGCCTGGAAGAGGTCGGACTGCTCGCTCTTGGTCGGGATGCCGGTCGACGGCCCGCCGCGCTGGACGTTGACGCAGACCAGCGGCAGCTCGGCGATCGACGCCAGGCCGAGCATCTCGGTCTTCAACGACATGCCGGGGCCGGAGGTCGCCGTCATTGCCTTCTTGCCCGCAAACGACGCCCCGACGGCGGCGCCGATCCCGGCAATCTCGTCCTCGGCCTGAAGCACGCTGCCACCGTACTTCCAGATCTCGCGGTTGAGGAACTGCATGATCTCGGTCGAGGGAGTGATGGGATAGCCGCCGAAGAACTGGCAACCGGCGAAGATGGCGGCCGCGGCGCAGATCTCGTTGCCGTCGACCACGAACTGCATCTCGGTGCCGTTCTCGGGGAAGGACAGGGCGTGGTCACCCTCGATCGGGTGCGCCTGCGCGTACTCGAGACCTGCCGTAAACGCGCGCTCGTTGCCTTCCAGCACCTCGGCGCTCTTGCGGCCGAACTTCTTGCGAATACCCGCCAGGATGCTGCCGCGCGCGATGCCGAACCAGCCCGCCAACAGCCCCAGCACCACGGTGTTCTTGGCCCGGTCGGTGCCGGCGGCCTGCTTCGCCATGTCACCGATGGGCACGGCCAGCACCGCCGCCGGCGTCACGCCGGTGAGCGGGATCTGGTCCGGCGCGACGTTGGTTCGGCTGTCGTAGATGACCACGGTGTGGCCGTCGACCGACAGCTCGCCGCCGAACCGCAGAAAATCCTCCCAGTTCAGCGCCACGGCAACGTCGAGCGTTCCGGCGGGGTTGAACACCTGGCGCGTCGAGATGCGCACCCGGCAGGAAGACTCGCCGCCGCGGATTTGCGAGCCGAAGCTCTTGGTCAGGATGGCGTGATAGCCTTCGATGGCTGCCGCCGTGATCAACGACTCGCCGGCCGAGACGATACCGTCTCCGCCGGAGCCGGCCATACCAATCACCAGATCGCTACTCATGCCCCAGCCGACCGAGCAAAGGTGATGCCTGAACCTGATGATTGCGCAGCGGCCCGTGCTGGACAGGGCCTGTTGCGCCTGCGCGAGAGCCGGAATCCATTTTTCTCACATGTGGGAAAAGCCCGGCGGTGTAAGCAGTTAGGCTACTGAGAGGGTAAGCGATTCCGATTCGCCGCGCGGCTCTACTGGCGCGGCTTGCGGGCGGCGAAGCGCAGGCGGACGTAGTCCGCGGTCCATCTGCCGTCGCCGTCGCAGAGGTGGGGGCGGAGGATTTCCCGCACCTCCGCCATGACGCGTACGGTAGGAAGGGGCTCATGCCGGTTGGACCGACCCCGGGCCGCTACGAGCCCTCGGCGGCTGGCGCGAGAATGCCCGCGACGGCTTTCTGCAGCCGCTCCTCGATCCCCTCGTTGTTCGTGCCACGGATATCGACCGGTACG
>CAZYMF010000169.1:0-8561 GCA_964648215.1 uncultured Binatia bacterium (SeqCode)
GGTAGCTCCAGTTCGAGTAGTTCTTGATCTGGTTGATCAGGTTGGTCTGGTCCTGTCGCCACTTGGCCAGCACCTGACTCTTGGTGATCCCGGGGAAGAAACGCTCGTAGGAGAAGCGGGAGAAGTTGTAGTCGCTCGAGTACCCGGTGTACGCCATCAGGTCGTTGGGGAACTCGGTCGCCACCATGGCGTTCATGCTGCCGAAGTTGCTCGGATCGAACGACGCCGGAAGCTGGGAGTACAGGGACGACAGATTCCACTGCGAGGTGATGAGCTGGTGTAGCTGCCAGGAGTTGTAGCTGGAGTTCGGCGCCGGGAAGATCGGTCCGGAGTCGTCCAGCAGGTAGGCCTTGGACGGCACCAGCGTGCGCCGCGCCTGGTAGAAGATCGCGCCGCTGGCCACGCCGCCGGCGCTGAACCCGGTCACCAGCAGCTTGTTGATGCTGGGGAAGCGGCTGTGGAGGAAGTTGAGAATCGCCACCGAGTTGTTGTAGCCGTTGTGGCGGAAGACGATGGGCGGGTTCTGGCCCGTCGGGTCGGTGTAGGTGACAACGCGGTTGCCGACGTGCACGTCACCCGTGCAGTAGGGCACGTAGACCATGTCCCAGCCGTTGGTCACGATGGGGTTCTTGGGGCGGAAGGGGATGCCCGGGTCGGCGCCGTTGATGATCGGCGAGACGTACTGCGGCTCGAAATCGTGGATGTAGTCGTCAGGGATGCCGTTGGGATGCGCCGCGCCGAGATCGCCCGCCTGCCCGCTGCAGGTGGCGTAGTCCCAGCAGGCGCCGCCGCCCTCGAAGGAGACCACCATGTTGTTGGACGTCGGCGAGTCGTAGTACCAGAAACGGTACTGCGAGCCGTCACTGCAGATGGTGCCGGGTATCTCGACCTTCTGCCAGTTGTAGGTGTTGCCGCCGTCGACCACGTCCTCGATCCCGATGGCGTGCGCCGCCTTCAGCGGCCAGGTGCACAGGATCACGGCCATGGCCATGATGCCGACTCTCGTTGCGATGTTCCTCATACGCACTACCCCCCTTCTTTGGTTGGTGCCCGAGGGCCGGATCAGAAACGGCAACCGCGATAGCATTGGGCTTACGCACCGGCCAATGCCCGGCTGGGCCTCGTCGGCCCGATGCCGGAACCACGAACCGATGCGTTGCTCCCCTGGACCGGTGGCCTGACGCCCCTGGTCAAGTCCTCGGACGATTTCCTTTGCTCCCTACCGTCCCCTCGTGCCATATATCGGTTCGCAAATGCTTGAGTATCTTTTGATCATTTCTTGACGAAAGCACGGCCAGCTCCCTCAGAGTGGCCGGGGACGGTGAGGATATTCAGCCGGTGCCAATGATCCGTTGCTGTGACGATCGACCGGAGGGGTGCCGATGATCCGCGTCTTCGGCGAGTTCGAGCTCGACGAGGATCGCTGCGAGCTGCGCCGCAACGGGCGGGCCATCGCCGTGCAACCCAAGGTGTTCAACCTGCTCGCGTACCTCATCCAGCACCGCGAGCGGGTCGTTCCCAAGGACGAGCTACTGCAGAAGCTGTGGCCGCGAGAGTGCGTGAGTGACTGGGCTCTGAGCACCTGCGTCCGCGCCGTGCGTAGCGCGGTCAACGACGACGGGGCGAAGCAGCAGGTCGTCAAGACCTTCCATGGTCGAGGCTACCGTTTCGTGGCGGCGCTCGGGCCGCCGGCGGCGGCGCGCGAGCGGCCCGCGCCCGTGGCGTGCGAGCCCGGATCGCCGCGTTCTCTCGATCGCCGGCCGCCGGAGATGTTCGTCGGCCGACGCGTGGAGATGACCCAGCTGCAAGCGACCTTGGGGGAGGTGTTGGCGGGACGCGGACGCCTGGTGGTGCTGGTGGGCGAGCCCGGCATCGGCAAGACGCGCACGGCCGAGGAGCTCGCGGCTCTGGCCGAGCGCGGCGGGGCCCAGGTGCTGTGGGGCCGCTGCTACGAAGGCGATGGCGCGCCCGCTTTCTGGCCCTGGGTCCAGATCCTGCGCTCGTACGTGCGCAAGCGCGACCCGGAGGCGCTGCGGCGGGAGATGGGTGCGGGGGCGGCCGAGATCGCCCAGATACTGCCGCTGGTGCGCGAGCGGCTGCCGGCGGTCCCCGCTCCGGCACACGTGGAAGCCGAGCAGGCACGCTTCCGGCTCTTCGACAGCGTTGCGACCTTTCTCACCAACGCTGCCGCGGCGCGGCCGCTGGTGCTACTCATCGACGACCTCCACTGGGCCGACCGTCCGTCGCTGCTGCTGCTCCAGTTCCTGGCGCGGGCGATGGAGGGAGTCCCGCTGCTGGTGGCCGGCACCTATCGCGACGTCGAGCTCACCCCGACGCACCCGCTCGCGGATATTCTCGGAACGCTGTGTCGCGAGCCGGTCTACGAGCGCCTGGTCCTGCATGGCCTTCCCGAAGAAGATGTTCGCCAGCTCCTGAGCACGTGGAGCCGACAGCAGGTGGCGAACGCGTTCGTCCGCTTCATCTCCCGCGTCACGGAAGGCAATCCGTTCTTCATCAAGGAGTTCTGTCGCCATCTGGTGGAGGAGAAGCTGCTCGTGCTCGACGGCGACCGCTGGATCAATCACGCCGCGATGGGGCGGATGGCCATCCCGCAGGAGATCCGCGTGCTGATCGAGCGGCGCCTGGCCCACCTGAGCCCGCTGTGCCGCTGGCTGTTGACGATCGCCGCGGTCATCGGGCGGGACTTCTCGCTTCCCGCCGTCGCCCGTGTCTGGAGCCGGGTGGGCGGTCCCCCGAGCGCAGCGGAGCAAGCCGCGCTCGCCCTGCTCGATGGGGCGGTGATCGCCCGAATCATCGAGACCAGGCCCCGACGTCTGGGCCAGTACCGATTTTCCCACGCCTTGATCTGCGAGGCGTTGCAGGACGAGCTCACACCGAGTGATCGCGTGCGCCTCCACCTTCACGTCGGCGAGTGTCTCGAGGAGCTGTACCGCACCGATATCGAACCGCATCTGGCCGAGCTGGCCCACCACTTCGTGGTCGCCGCCGAGGGCGGGGGTGACCACGAACGCGCCATTGGCTACTGCCTCCGGGCCGCCGAACGCGCCGCCGCTGCGCTCGCCTACGAAGACGCCGTCGGCCACTACGAGCGGGCGCTGCAGGTGATCGGGCTCGAGCCGCCGGTCGACGAGTCGCGGCGCTGCACGGTGCTCCTGGCTCTCGGCGCCGCGTGGTGGAAGGCCGGCGAGCCCGGGCGGGCGAAGGAGTCCTTCTGCCGCGCGGCGGAAAGCGCCCGCGAGCTCGGCGCGGCCGAGCGGCTGGCCGAAGCCGCGCTCGGCGCCGGTCGCTGGGTGGAGATGGGCGTGGTCGATCGCGCCCAAGTGGATCTGCTCGAAGGGGCGCTGGCGCAGCTCGGCAGCGGCGACAGCGCCCTGCGGGCGAAGCTGCTGGGCAGCCTCGCTCACGCGCTGCGGTGGTCGAACAGCCATGAGCGCCGGGCCTCGCTCAGCCGCCAAGCGGTGGCGATGGCGCGGCGGGTACGCGACATGGCGACCCTGGCATTCACGCTGAACAGCACGCATTGGGTGCGCGGGCCCGAGGACGCCGACAACCGGCTGGCCGCGACCTCCGAGCTTCTCCACCTCGCCGAGCAGCTCGGCGATCGCGAGATGGCGATGACCGGCCATTTCTGGCGCGTGGTGGAGCTGCTGGAGCTGGGAGACATCGCTGCCCTCGACGCGGAGATGGCCGCCTACGTGCGCCTGGCCGCGGAGCTGCGCGATCCCTTCCACCTGTGGCTGGCCCCGGTGCACCGGGCGATGCGGGCCTTGCTCGACGCGCGCTTCGAGGAAGCCGGGCAGCTCGCCGCCCAGGCTCTCGCCCTCGGCCAGCGGCTCGATCAACAGGATGCGATGTTCCTCTTCGAGGTCCAGATGGCGATGCTGCGCTTCGAGGAGGGCCGGCTGGAAGAGATCGACGACGCGCTCAAGGGCTTCGTCGAGCGCTATCCGTCGATCTCGCCGTGGCGCTGCGCGCGCGCCGAGCTGTACAAGGAGCTCGGCTCCCGCGACCAGGCGCGGCGCGAGTTCGAAGTGCTCGCCGCCAACCGGTTCGCGGATCTCCCCCGCGACGATGTCTGGGTCGCCGCCCTGGCTATGCTCGCCGAAGTCTGCGCCTTTCTCGGCGACGCCCCGCGGGCGGCCCAACTCTACGACCTGCTGCTACCGCACGCGTCCCGCTGCGTCGTCATCGGCTACGCCATCGCGTGCCTCGGCTCGGCCGCGCGCTATCTGGGCATCCTTGCGGCCACCATGCGTCGGTGGCTGGACGCCGAGCGACATTTCGAGCAGGCCATGGCGATGAACGCCAAGATCGGCGCGCGCTCCTGGTTGGCCACCACGCACCTGGACTACGCGCGCATGCTCCTGGCCCGACGCGCTCCCGGCGATCACGACCGGGCCGTCGCTCTCTTGACCCGGGCCATCGACAGCGCCCGGGAGCTCGGCATGGCGGACCTGGCCGGAAAGGCCTCGGCACTCGAACGCGAGGCCAAGGAAGAACGCCGTGGCGGTGCTTCGTCCCGCCGTCCCGTCAAGCGAAGAGGCTCACGCCGGCATCAGGCCGGTGTTACGGGGTAGTGCGGCCTCGCCTCAGAGCCGCGAGGTTCTCCATTTGCCGTTTCACTGCGCACCGGGATCGGCGGTGTTCCCGGACTCCGCGTCGTTGGGATCCGTGTCACCTCCCGAGCCGTCGGCGCCGAAGGCCTTCTGATCCGCCAGCCATGCCGCCCGCGCGTCGTCCTGCTTCTGCTTGCGCGCCAGGGCCTCTTCGATCTTGCGCGGGATCTCTTCGAGGCGGGCCTGGTTGAGCTTGCGGGCGAGCTTGAGCATGTTGACGTCGCGCTCGGGTAGCTTGTCGCCGTAGTGGTCGAGCAGATAGGTCGAGAACTCGACGTCGTCGCCCGCGACCTGGGCACGTTGGTCGTAGTAATCGCGGATCTCCTTCTCGCTGGCGTTGCCCGAGAGGACCTTGCCGTACTGGGTGTTCCAACGAGCGCGCTCTTCCTCGCGCCACTTCAGGAGGTCCGGATCCGTGGTCGGCGCCGACATCTTCCAGTATTGGTTGTCCGGCAACGCCTTGCGGACCTCGTCCAGGTCTACGGCCGCCCAGCCCTGGGGGATGTCCTCGCCGTCCGCGCCCGGGGTGGTCGCCAGGGCCGGCATCTCCGGCGCCGCGCTCGTGGGCGGCGCTATCTTGGGGAACGCCGCGGCGCCGGCGGACGCTGCCGCTTGGTTCGGTTCCACCTTGCGGGGGGCGGCGGAGTCGGGCGACTCCGTGCGCTTCGCCGGCACGAGCGCGAGCCATACCACCACGGCAAGGACGACGACTCCGGCGCCCGCTGCCAGCCAGGACCAACGAAACTCGCTACCCATGCGCCGTCGATACCCGAGAGCGACGCCGAGAATCAACCCCCGCGATATGTCCTTCTCTGCTCGGTGATTCCGTCCGGATAGCAGCGACTGCTAAGCGTTTGACAGGTCGGGACGGATCAAAACAGGTATGGGATCATGCGCTTGGTGCGCTCGGCAGGTCTGCCGGCGTGAACCGGTCCACGGCGACGCGACGCAGCCGTTCTCGATGCCAGGGCGAGCCGCCCGCGGCACGCTGGAGGAGCTGGCGCAGAGCGCGTGTCTGCTCGGCCTTGATCGCCGGGCGCGGCCAGCGTAGCCGCGACGTATAGTCGGGAAGCAGGTCCATGGCGCAGGCGAGGTGGCCCCGGCGGGTTTGTTCGTAGGCGGAGGTGACGGGTCGGGTCATCGGCGAAGCATCAGGAGTCGAGCGATTCCCGTTGGCTCCCGGAGTCCGCGTGCACCGCTTGGCCCCGGGGATTCGTCCACCCCCAGCCGGTGAACGCGAAGAGGCCGACGCCAGCCATGATCGCCACGTCGGCGACGTTGAACACGCCGGTGTGCAGGCGCCCGATGCCCATGCTGACGAAGTCGGTGACCGCCCCGTCGTGGAACAGGCGGTCGAGCCAGTTCGCCGCGCCACCGCCGACGAAGAGGCCGAGAGCCAGGATCTGCACGCGGCCGAGCGAGCCGGCCCGGAACAGGGCGAGGCACGCGGCGAGCAGCAGCAGCGGGGCCAGCAACAGGAAGAACACGCCGCGCAGAGCTCCCGGAAGCTGCGCCCCCAGGCTGAGAAAGCCGCCGGTGTTTCGGGTCAGCTCGAGGTGAACGAGGTCGTACGCCAGGGGAACGCGGCCCAGTCCGGCAAGCGCCTCGCGCGCCAGCTCTTTCGTCACCTGATCGCAGCCGACGCAAAGGCTCGCCGTTGCGACAAACAAGAGCACTCGGGACCGCCGCGGCATGGGTGCGCAAGCTCCACCAAGTCTTGTATGTCGCCGGGCGGCGCCGGGCAAACGACCGGGCGGGGCTCGCGGTACGATCGTGGAGCCGGCAGCCTTGGTCCGGGCGCCGAAGCTCTGGTACGGTCGCGCTGAGACAAGAATCGGCGCAGAGGTTGGCCGTGTCTTTTGCCTGTCCCAGGTGGGTGCCGATTTGCTGCGTGTGGGTCGCGAGGTGCGCCTTTTCCCGTTGCTCGACCTCGGCGGCCGGGCGCGGCCGCTCTGGTTGTGCCTTTGCAGGGAAACTGCTATTCTCCGGTCACTTCGACTGAAGGTCCGGCGCGAGAATCCCGCCTAGCACCGCGGCGTCAGGTACGCCTCCCGCACCTTACATTCAGAAACGACCACGACAATTGGTGTCGTCGTCTTGAGGAGCCAAACCGCCACGCGGTCGCAGGCGGCGACCCAGCAGCAAGGAGTTCATGCAATGGGAAGAAAACTGTACGTCGGTAACCTCGGATTCGACGTCGAGAACAAGGACCTGGAGGAGCTGTTCGCGCAAGCGGGCGAATGCGAATCGGTCGCCGTCATCACCGATCGCGAGACCGGCCGCTCGCGCGGCTTCGGTTTCGTGGAGATGGCCTCCAACGGCGAAGCGCAGAGGGCGATTCAGCAGTTCGACGGCCAGGAGTTCAAGGGCCGCGCGCTGAAGGTCAACGAAGCCAAGGAGCGCGAGAACAACCGCGGCGGCGGCGGCCGCCGGTACTAGCAGCGAACGGGTCGCGCCCGCCCTGGCGAGCGCGACCCGCTCTTTTTGCGATGGCGTCGCCGTCGTTGCGACGGCGCGCGGGAGAAGAAATGGACTTCAGCCATCTGCCGTCCTCCAAGCCGGCCCTGCGGCGTTCCAAGGGCGCCCCTGTCTTCTGCGTCGGTTGGCGTGCGTTCATTCATTGGCCGCAGCCGGCAGGGCAGGCGCCGCGCCCGGTGCCCATGATCGATGCGACCGGCCAGTTGCTGCCCAACGACCTCGTCGACGGCCAGGAGGTGGAGATCCTCTCCTGGCGGCCGCGTGCGCGCGAAGGCGTGACCTATCAGGTGCGCCGCATAACGGACGGCACCGAGTGGTGGGTCGCCGTCGACTACCTTCGCCGTGAGCGGAACGCCGCGCCGAAGGCCACGGCCGGTGAGGCGAAGGGCGCGGAGGGCTGATCTCGCCTGCGGGTCACTTTTCCCCGCCTTCCCCGCGCGCCCATCGGAACCTGGGAGATCTGCCGCGCCCCGGGCGGACCAGATCCGCTTCAGTCGCCGCGGAACCTGGGTGAGCGCTTCTCGAGAAAAGCGCTCACCGCTTCGCTGACGTCGTTGCTCTGCACGAACGACGAGTTCCACTGGGCGACATATTCGAGCCCGTCCGCCGTGGAGTGTTCCTCGCTGTAGTTCAGCACCGCCTTGATCCCCTGCACTGCCATCGGCGAGTTGGCGGCGATCTCGTCGGCCATGGCGCGGGCGGCCGCCAGGAGGGCGTCCTTGTCGGCGAGCACCTGGTTCACCAGGCGGCAAGCCAGGGCGCGCTCGGCGTCGATGAAACGTCCGGTCAGCGCCATCTCCCGCGCCATGCCCTTGCCGACGATGGGCGTGATGCGCTGCAGGGTGCCGACGTCGGCGACGATCGCGATCTTCGTTTCGTAGATCGAGAACGTCGCGTCCGCCGAGCACAGGCGAACATCGCAGGCGGTGATCAGGTCGATGCCGCCGCCGAGGCACTTGTTGTGGACAGCGGCGATGACGGGCTTGCGGCACTCCGCGATGGCCGTAAAGCAATCCTGCAGGTCCTTGATCGTCCGGTAGAGCGAGTAGTTGCGCGCCGCCAGGCTGCGGCCGTGGTCGCCGCCGGTGGCACCGGCGAGAACGCCCGTGGCGGCTTCCTTCAGGTCCAGCCCCGCCGTGAACAGCCTTCCCTCGGCCCACACGACGATGGCGCGCACCTCGGAATCGAGATCGAGCTCCGCGAACGCGCGCTTGATCTCGTAAAAGAACTTCATCGACATGGCGTTCAGTCGCTCCGGCGTATTGAGGACGACTTCGGCGAGGTGTCCGCGCCGGTCGATGCGAATGGTGGTGTAGGCGTCTGCCATGGTGTGCTCCTCCTTTGCCCGCGCCGGATTCTCGGGGCACCATCCCCTGGAGTCAAGCGCGCGTCCGTTGCCGTCGGGGGCGTAGCTGACGGCAACGCCGTACAAAGTGCTCCCTCGGC
>CAZYMF010000169.1:8661-10596 GCA_964648215.1 uncultured Binatia bacterium (SeqCode)
TTGGGAAGTGCCTACGAAGGATCGATCCGCACGCCGGCGCTGGCGCGCTGGCCGGGGCACGTGCCGGCAGGCGCCGTCACCAACGAGATCGTCGCCCTGGTGGACATCTTTCCGACGCTCGCCAAGCTCGCCGGCGTGAAGGTCCCCGACGACCGGGCCATCGACGGCGTGGACCAGACGGCGCTTCTCCTCGGCCAGAGCCAGACCTCGGCGCGGGAGCACGTCCTGTTCTTCTCCGGACGCACGTTGCTGGCGGTCAAATGGAGACGTTTCAAGGTGTTCTTCACCGGCGACGACCCCGCGCCGCGGGTGCGCTCGTGGCGCCGGCTGTGGGCTCCGCTGATCTACAACGTCGAGCAGGATCAGCGCGAGGAGGTCGACATTGCGATGGACAACCTGTGGCTACTGCAGCCCGTGGTCACCCATCTCTATCGATTCCTCTTCAGCGTCGACCAGGAGGGAATCATCCTCCCCGGCGGCGACAAGCCCGAGAAGAGCACCCTCGAGATCCCGTTCCAGAGCCAGGACGAGATCCAGCGCAGCATGTCCGCACTGAAGTGGCAGTTCATCAAGAAGAAGGTGAAGAAGTACCTTCCGTTCGTCGGCGACGAGTGACGGCGGACGGAGAACGCCATGACAAACCGTGATCTCGGTAACCGTCTGCGGCCCTGCAGAAACAGCGTCTGAGCTGCCCCGGCGCGACCGATGTGACTCGGCATTGGTGGGTGACCCTCTGCATCTTGTACCCAACTCGTTGACCGACCGGTGAAATTCCCTGCTCAACGGGGGTCACGATCGGCGCCGATCGTGACCCCGGCAAATTGGACGTAAGATGCAAGACAATCCGCGATAAGCATCCGTTCCTCCAGGCGTCAACTTTGCCCGCCGAAACACATCGGTCTCCACGACCAACTTTTGACGTCTCGGCAACGCCCATTCACAGGTTGGTTCGCTTGCCCGCTAGCTCGAGTGGAAACCGCCGCACACGCCGCAGTCGCCGCACCAGCGTCGGGAGCGCTCGCGGAAGGTAGTTACAATAGTCGATGAAGCCGGTAAGCGTCCCGAACGTGCGCTCTGCGGCGGCAAATGGAGATCGCTGCGCAGGGTCTGCTCCCGGCGCACGGGCGGCGGTGTATCGTGATCGGCACGATAGGCGCGCACGTAGTCGAGCAGGCGACGCAGCCCTGATGTACCGACTGCTTCTATCATGAAACCCCCATGTTTGCCCGGCTCGCTGGGTACCAGGCTGACGACGACCAGCCGCCTTCTCCAGTAGGGCGAGCGCTCGCCGACGTCGGGCGTTGCGTGTACCTGAGCGCGTACGGGCGTGAGGGCTCGGGCATGAAATGGGGCGTGAGCGTTGTGCTCTCTCTCGTTTCGGCCTTCACGCCCGCGCTGCCCCGCTGCGCTCCTGTGGTTGAGCGCGCGTGCCTCGAAAATCACCCGCAGCGGCCGTCTGAACGAGAGGCCCGCCGGGGACCGGCTGGTTTTGGCGACGCCGGAAGCGGCTGGGGAATGATGTTGGTCGGCCTATTGAAGTAAGATCCCGGACGCGAAAACTCTAGCTCCGTTGCAGGTAGGCAGGCGGGGTTTTTCTAGCCTTGCGCGGTCGACGCGCCGGACGCAAGGTGCTGCCCAGTCCGGCGGAGTTGGTCACGTGGAACTACCACTGCGGGTTGCCGAACGGAGTCTGCCGGCGGACGCTGCGGCGCGACGCGGCGAGCTCGGCTGCAGGCGTGCCAGGTGGAGCGACATAACGCAGAGGTATCGGACGTTGCGGAATCTCCTTGCTGACCGTATAGCTACGCTTCCCCGTTGCCAGCGGAGACCGCGGAATGTTAGGTTCACCCCATGTGGGGACTTCGGTTCTCAGGACTCGTGCTGCAGGTTTTTCTCGCGATTGGCATCCTGGGGTGCTCTGACTCGAGTGATCTG
>CAZYMF010000170.1:0-10510 GCA_964648215.1 uncultured Binatia bacterium (SeqCode)
CGGCAACCAGGTGGCCGCCGTGGTGCGGCAGTACCTCGAAGCCGAGCCGCGCTGAGCGCCCGTTGAAAAACGCGAAGACACCCTTCGACAAGCTCAGGGTGAGCGGGAAAAGTCCTTTGAAATCAGGGTGGGGCTCCGCTCATGCTGAGCGTGTCGAAGCATGGGGTGGGGCTTTTCAACGGGCTGCTGATGACTAAGCGCGGCGGGACGGGGAAGGGCATGGAGCACGAAGGCGAAGCGGGACCGTCGCCGGCGGGGCCGCGGCGCTGGTTCTTCGACGTCTGGTCGCTCGTCTACGATCTGCCGCCGGTGCAGCGGGCGACCTACCGGCCCGTGCACGATGCCGTCATCGCGGCGTTGCGCGGCGGCGTCTGCCGCCGCGTTCTCGACATCGGCTGCGGCACCGGGCAGCTGAGCGCGCGCATCCGCCGCGAGCTCCCCAAGGCACGCGTCGTCGGCTGCGACTTCTCCGCCGGCATGTTGCGCCGCGCCGCCGCGCGCGGCGGTGCCGCCTGGGTGCAGGGGGACGCGGCGCACCTGCCGTTTGCCGCCGGCAGCTTCGACGCGCTCGTCTCCACCGAGGCGTTCCACTGGTTTCCCGATCAGCCGGCGGCGCTGCGGGAGTTTCGCCGCGTGCTGTCTCCGCGCGGCCGGCTGCTGCTGGCGCTGGTGAACCCGCCGACCGAGCTGGTCAGCGAAGCGGCACGGCTGGGCTCGCGCCTCTTCGGCGAGCCCTTCTACTGGCCGACGCCGGCGCAGATGCGGAGGCGCGTCGAGGGCGCGGGCTTCCGCGTCGAGCGCCAGAGCCGCGTGTTCCGCTTGCCCGGGGCGCTGCTGTTTCCCCCGGTGCTCACCGTGGCGGTGCCGGACGGCAAGCGCGGCTAGCCGCGCGCCGCCTTCTTCGCCTCGGGCAGGGCGATGTTGAGCTCCACCACGGCGTAGTTGGCGTGCCGCTGGACCTTCACCTTGACCGAGTCTTCCTCGATGGTCACGTACTTGGCGACCACCTGCACGATCTCCTGCTGCAGCGCCGGCAGAAAGTCCGGGGCGTCGCGATCGGCGCGCTCGTGGGCGAGGATGATCTGCAGCCGCTCCTTGGCGACCGAGGCCGTCTTGCGTGGCTTTCCGAGTAGATAGTCGAGGAATGACATGGGTCAGCTCCTGAACAGTCGCTTCAAGATGCCCCTCTTCTCCGGCTCGAGGAAGCGCAGGGGCCGCTCCTCCCCGAGGAAGCGATCGACCATGTCCGTGTAGGCCTGGGCGGCCGGGTTCTCGTCGTCGAGGATGATCGGGGTGCCGATGTTGGAGGCCTGCAGCACCCCGGGAGACTCCGGGATGACGCCGAGGATGGGGATGCCGAGGATGCCGCGGATGTCGTCGAGGCTGAGCATCTCGCCGATGGCGACGCGCTGCGGATCGTAGCGCGCCACCAGCAAATGCTCCCGCACCGGCTCGAGCTCCTCGACCGCGCGACGCGACTTGGCGGCGAGGATGCCGAGGATGCGGTCGGAGTCGCGCACCGACGAGACCTCGGGGTTGGTGACGACGATGGCCTCGTCGGCGAAGTACAGGGCCATGAGCGCGCCCTTCTCGATGCCGGCGGGCGAGTCGCAGACGATGTACTCGCACTCGAAGTCGTGCCCCAGCTCGTGCAGCACCTTGGAGACGCCGTCGAGGGTGAGCGCGTCCTTGTCGCGCGTCTGCGAGGCGGGCAGGACGTAGAGGTTCTCCAGCCGCTTGTCCTTGATCAGCGCCTGGTTGAGCTTGGCCTCGCCGTTGATCACGTTGACGAAGTCGTAGACGACGCGGCGCTCGCAGCCGAGGACGAGGTCGAGGTTGCGCAGGCCGATGTCGAAGTCGATCACCGCCGTCTTGTGACCGCGCAACGCGAGGCCGGCGGCGAAGCTCGCGCTGGTGGTGGTCTTGCCGACCCCGCCCTTGCCGGAAGTCACGACGATAGTCTTGGCCACGGTGCTGTCCTCCTCATGCCTTCTTCTGTTGGCGCTCGTCGGCGCCGGCGAACGGCTCGATGAACAGGCGCTCGCCGCGGAGAAAAACCTGCGCCGGCTTCTCGCGGATCTCGGCGGGCAGGTCGCTCTCGATCGAGCGGTACACGCCGGCGATCGCCACCAGCTCCGCCTCCATGCAGGTGGTCAGGATGCGCGCCTGCTCGTCCCCGTTGACGCCGGCCATCGCCCGCCCGCGCAGCGGGCCGTAGACGTGCACGTTGCCGGCGGCGAGGACCTCGGCGCCGGTGTTCACCGGGGCGACCACCACCAGGTCGCCGTTGGGATTGAAGACGCGCTGCCCCGACCGCACCGGCTGCGTCACCAGCCGCGTGCGCGACGCGGGAGCCGGCTTGCCGGCCGAAGCTGGTGAGGGCGGCGGAGGGGTGGGGGCGGAGGCCGGCGGCGGCGCGGGCTGGCTGCGGCGTGGCCCGGGCAGCAGCAACGCCAGGCCGGCGGCCTGGGCCGCGGCGTGATGCGCGGCGCTGCCGTTGCGGATGGCCACCGGCACCATGCCGTGGGAGCGAAGCACGCGCGCCAGTCCGCGCACGTCGAGGTCGCTCTCCTGCACCTCCTGCAGGTCGATGACGATCGGCGCGTCGCGGAACAGGCCGGCCGCCTGCGCCACCTTGGCGGCGAGCTCGGCCTCGACGCGCGCCAGGTCGGTGTCGGCAAGGTGCGCCACCTGCAGCGTGAACGACGCGCCCCGAATGGTCAGGGCGGGCTGGTCCGCACTGCGGCGAGAGCGATCGGCAGACGAGGGATCGTGCATGAAACAAACTCGCGCCGGCTGGGCGTCGAGATCGAAGCGGCTGACGAATCTGATCTTCTAAGGAGGGATGGTGACCAGAGCGGCTAGCTCTGCTGGCGAGCCGACCGCGGGCGAGAACAACCACCGACCGCCCCACCGACTACCTCCACAACGCTCCACCTCCAACCCAGCCGAAAACCCATGGCCTGCTACTAGGGCAGTTGGGTGTCGGAATCAAGGGCCGGCGGGCGGAGGCTCATGTCGACTGAAATGGAAAACCGCGAACCGGGAACCGGGAATTGAGAACCGGTGAACGAAAGGCGCGGAATTGGCCGGTCCTCCGTTCCGAATTCTCTGTTCCCGGTTCTCCACTTTCTTCTGCCGGACGACCCGCGACCCCGCCCCTTGCCAAAGACCCGCGCGTCGTGGGATGCGAAGCGGCGATGGCGAAAAAACAGATCTGTGCAACGGCCCGCGAGGCCGTCGCCGATATCGGCGACGGCGCTTCGATCCTCGTCCACAGCTTCGGTCCGCCGCAAGCGTGGCCGACCGACTGCCTGCTGGCGCTCGCCGAGCGCGGCGTGAAGGACCTGACGGTGATTTGCAACACGCCCGCGGGCGGTCCCACCTCGCTCAACATCCTGGCCGAGAAGAGACAGGTCCGAAAGCTGGTGTGCAGCTACGTGGGCCCGCCGGCGCTGCCCACGGAGATGAGCGAGATGGTGAGGGCGGGCGAGATCGAGCTCGAGATGGTGCCGCAGGGGACGCTGGTCGAGCGCGTGCGCGCCGGCGGCGCCGGCCTGGCCGGCTTCTTCACCCCCACCGGCGTCGGCACGGCGGTGGCCGAGGGCAAGGAGGAGCGCGTCTTCGACGGCAAGCGCTACATCCTCGAGCGCGCCCTCACCGCCGACTTCGCGTTGCTGCAGGCGCACCAGGCCGACGCCGCCGGCAACCTCACCTACCGCCGCGGCATGCGCAACTTCGCCCCCGCCTTCGCCACCGGCGCCAGGACGACCATCGCCGAGGTGAAGGAGATCGTCGCCGTCGGCGCGCTCGACCCGGAGGCCGTCGTCACCCCCGGTATCTTCGTCGACCGCGTGGTACAGACCACGACGCACCTCGACATCGGCGTGCTGCGCCAGCTCCTGCAGCTCGTCGGCCGCTCCGCCGACATGGAAGGGCGCCCGGCCAGTGACGGCGGCCCGATGGGCCTGCCCGCCGACCTGATGGCGATGAAGGCGGCGGCACTGCTGCGCCAGGGCGAGTACGTCAACCTCGGCATCGGCCTGCCGACGCTGGTGTCGAACTTCGTCGCCGACCGCGGCGTCACGCTGCACTCGGAGAACGGCATCCTCGGCTACGGCGGCTTTCCGGCGGAGGGCGCCGAGGACATCGACCTCTACAACGCCAGCGGGCAGCTGGTGACGCCGCTGCCGGAGACCTCGTACTTCGATTCCACCGTCTCCTTCGCCATGGCGCGTAGCGGCCGCGTTTCGACCATCATCCTCGGCGCCTTCCAGGTGGCGCAGAACGGCGACCTGGCGAACTGGAGCACGCCGCGGGGCAGCGGCGGCATCGGCGGGGCGATGGACCTGGCCGCCGGCGGCGGGCGCGTGATTGCAATCTGCTATCACCGCGAGCGCAACGGCGCCTCGAAGCTGGTGGAGCGGCTGACCCATCCCCCGACCGCTCTCGGCTGCGTCACCTCGGTGGTCACCGACCTGGCCTGGATCGACGTCGACGCCGACGGCTTCCTGCTGCGCGAGCTCGCTCCCGGCCTCACCGTGGACGACGTCAAGGCGGCCACGGCGGCGCCCCTGCGCGTGGCCGGCGACGTCGGCGAGATGCAGTTCGGATAAAGAAGCGAAAAGCTCAAAGCTTCGGAAGAGCGGCTTTCCACTTTAAGCTTTTCGCTTTGGGCTTCGAGTCAGTTCGATTCGAGCCGCCGCGTCTTCTTCAGCCAGCGCACCGTGGCATAGGCGAGGACGATCGGCACGTAGGCGAGCAGCAGGATGTGGATCTGCCGGGCGCTGGCGGCGTAGCCGAAGTGGAGCACGCGTTCCCACGCCAGCAGAAAGAACGCGCCCGACAGCCAGGCGAAGGTGGTGCCGTACTCCTTGCGCAGCACGCGTCTCCAGTCGAAGCGCATGCCGCGCATGGTCGCGCGCAGGCCGCGCGGGTTGGGCAGGAAGCGGTTGACCCGCCGGCAGTAGTCCTCGTACTCGCGCCCGAACTTGGCGACGAGGAAATCCTCCTCGGCGCGAACGATGCTCAAGAGGCACGCGAACGCCAGCGGCAGGGCGATGACGTAGACCCAGCGCGAGTTGTAGATGACGGCGAGGCCGGTGAGCAGGAGGGCGTTGCCGACGTACATCGGGTTGCGGCTGTGAGCGTAGAAGCCCTCGCAAACCAGCTTCGGTGCCGCCAGATGCTTGTTGGCGCCGCCGCGCTGGATGTAGGCGTAGCCGATCACCAACACCCGCAGCGCCTGGCCCGTCGCGGCGATGAGGAGGCCGGCCACGTCCGCCCAGCGGTTGACGACCGCGCTGCCGAACAGGTGCTCGGGGCGGGTGAGGGCCAGCACCGCCGCCAGGCCGGCGGGCATGAGATAGTCGCGGAAACGAAAGACGAAGCGTCCGACGGCGCGAACGGCGGGACTGCTGCGCAGCGCCTCGAGGCGACGCAAATCGCTGCGCGCCTCGCTCATTTCACCGCCAGCAGGCCGCAGAAGTTGTACCACTTGAAGAAGACCTCGGGCGCCTTGAAGCCGGCGGCGAGCAGCAGCTGGCGGTTTTCTTCCAGGCGGTAGGGGATCAACACGTTCTCGAGCGCCTCGCGCTTTTGCGCGATCTCGGTCTCGGAGTAGCCGTTGCGCCGCTTCATGTCGTAGTAGTACCGGATGAAGAGGCGGTTCATCAGCGTCTCGTCGGCCAACACCTTCTCGATCAGGATCAAGCACCCCTGGTGGTTCAGGCCGTCGTAGATGGTGCGCATGACGCGCTCGCGATGGAGCGGGCGGACGAATTGCAAGGTGAGAGACATGATGACGACCGAGGCGTTGTTGATCTCCAGGCCCTGGTGCAGGTCCTGGTGCCGCAGGACGTAGCTGCGCGAGAACTTCGCCTGCGCCAGCTCCGCCTCGGCGCGCTGCAGCATGGCGCTGGAGTCGTCGATGCCGATGAACGTCACCTCCTTGGGGAGGTCGCGCAGCCGGCGAAAGGTGGCGCAGGTGGAGCAGCCGAGGTCGTAGATGTTGCTGCCGTCGGCGGCGAAGTCGGTGACGATCTCGGTGATCATCCGCTGCACCTCGTCGTAGAACGGCACCGACCGGTGCAGCATGTCGTCGAAGACCTGCGCCGTCTCGGTGCCGAAGTTGAAATCGGATACCGCCGGCCGCGGCACGGCGTAGAGGCGATCTTCGCTCATCTCGCTCCCCCCGGAAAGTCGCTACTGCAAATCTATCAGAGGGGAAACTCAAGTCCAGGACCGTGCATGCGTCGGCCGGGATCGAATGAGAAGCACAAAACAGTCGTCATGAAGCCGGTGGCTTCGCCCGACAGGGATGAAAACGACGAGCGGTCGGTCTGCCCTTTCACCGTCTTGTCCCCTCACCCTTGCTCCCTCATCGCCCGTCATCCCGGCAATCTTCAGGCCGGGATCCATCCGGAGAGATGGCCGCGACAGCGCTTTGCAGAGAACGTCCGACGCATGGATTCCCGCCAGTAGATTGCGGGAATGACAGAGGGGCGGATGGCCACTCGTCCGCCGCAACTACGGCAGCCGGAGGACCACCCGCACCGAGTCGTCCTCCTCTCCCGCCTCGATGTAACCGATGGCATTGCGGTCGGCGGCGACATAACGCTTGACCGCGGCGCTCGACGACAGCGTCGCCGGTGGGAAGACGCCGTGGAAGTACTCCTGATTCCAGTAGCTGCCCAGCTGCTCGCTGTCGCGGCCGAGCACCCGTCGCGAAAACGCTTCTCGGGCGGCGCTCCCCGCCGGGAGGTTGAGCGGCAAGACCGGTTGGGAATCTGGCCAGAACTTACGTCTCTTCAGGTAGATGGACGACAGCTCCTCGAGCGTTACCTGATCGCTGCGAGCGGGGTTGACGATGACCACCAGGGCGGGCCGAGGCGCCGCGGCCAGGGTGCCGGCCAGCAGCAGGGCGGCAATCAACGTTGATCCCAGCCGTGCCATCATCAGAACAAGATCGCCAGGGAGCACTTGAAGCCGGGCGGCGATTCCTGGGCGGGGTGGTCGGCGAGCAGGTACTCCGCCTTGAGGACGAGCGGCGGCAACGGTTTGTAGGCCAGGCCGAGAGCGAACAGGTTGACCTCCGGCTCGGGGCGTCGCTGGTCGAAGTGCTCGTAGCGGCCGACGGCATAGAGCCGGGGGACGATCTCGGCGACTCCCTGGAGATAGAGCCCCCACTGCGAGCCGGGATCGCGCGGCGCGGCCTCGTAGGCGAACTCGCCCATCAGCTCGAAGCGGCCGCGCTGCCAGAGGCCGTCGAGCCCGGCCAGCTGCTGCCAAACGCCGCGGTCGGTGAAGGTGAAAAACGAGGTGCCGAGCGACAGCCCGGTCGGGGCGGTGTACTCCAGGCGCGCGCCGGCGCTGCGATCGGCCGGCTGCGGCTGCGCGAGCGGCTCGAACTGATTGACGAACTGCCCGTAGACCGAGTAGCTCAGCGTGCCGCCGTGCGGGAACAGCGATCCGAACAGCATCGCTCCGGTGACGTGGTTGTCGAAGGGCAGGCTGGTGACCAGCGGGCGCGAGGTGGTCCACACCAGGGGCTGCGCGTGGATGACGTTCCACCGCCCGACCGGGGTGAGGAACTTGCCGACACGGAGGTTGATCTCGTCGGAGCCGGCCAGATCGCCGTAGAGCCGCTCGACGGTGAACAGGTTGTTCACCGTGCCGCCGCGGCCGTGATCGTCGACCTCCACCAGATCCTCGAACTCGAGCTCGGCGAAGAGGTGGAAGCGGGGGTTGGGCTGCGCCATGACGAACAGGCTGAGGTCGTCCCACTTCAGCCGGGCCGGGCCGCCCTCGTCGCGGGTCAGGTTGACGTTGGTGTAGCCGCCCAGTGTGAACGGCGTGCGGCCGAGGTGCAGGCCGCGGCCGAGCTCGTATCTCAGCGGGCCGATGGGCGAGCCCATCTCCAGCGTGGCGGTCTCCGCCCCGCCGGGCGGCGACGAAGGTCCTTCGGCCTGCGCTCCCGTGGTCCGACCGGGAGCGAGCACCAGCGCCACGGCGATGAGAATCCACCAGCAGCCGGACACCCAGCTCGGACCGAAAACCTTGTGGCTTTGCTCTTGCATGGGTAGGCTCGGCGTGGGCGCGCAACCATATGCAACGACCGGGTGACTCGCAAGCGAGAAGGCGCGACGCCTTTGTCCCGTCGTTGCGGTTCAAGCTGCTGGCCTTCGCCTTCCTGCTGGTGGTGGTGCCGGGTGTGGTCTTTGCGCTGATGTCGATTGCCAGTGCGCGCCGGGCACTGGAGCTGGCGGTGGGGCGGCAGCTGGCGGAGGTCGCGCACGACACCGCCGGCGAGTTCACCGACGCTCTCGTCCGCGAGCAGAATAACGTGGCGATGTGGGCGCGGCAGGACCTGATGCGCGAGGTGTTGATCGGCGATCTCGACAAGCGCATCTCGCGGCTGCTGGCCTCGTTGACGTCCAACGGGTCGGCGTACCTCGACCTGCTCTGTACCGACGCCCGTGGCCGGGTGGTGGCCGCCAGTAGCCCGGCCCTGCTCGGGCGGGACTATGCCGATCGGCCGTGGCTGCAGGCGGCGCTGGCCGGCAAGAGCTCTCTGGCCGGCCCCGGTCCCGCCCCCGAAGGTGAACGCGCGGCGCTCGAGATTGCCTCGCCCGTGTTCGACCCGGAGCGTCGCGACAAGGTGATCGGGACTCTGGTGGGTCACTACGACTGGGCGCGCCTGGCCGCCCTGACCGAACGGATTCAGCGCGGCGCCGCGGTGCTGCGGCTGGCCGTCGACGTGGCGTTGCTCGGCGACGACGGGCGTGTCCTCGCCGAAGCGCCGCCGCGGCACGGCGTTTCGCTCATCGGCCGGAATCTGCGCGAGGCCGGCTGGCGCGCCGCGCAAAGGCCCCTGCCGGTCAAGCACGCCGGCTTCGTGCGCGAGAGTCGAGCCGGTACGCTGGTGGGCTTCGCCTCGGTTCGCGGACCGCGCCCGGGGTGGACGGCGCTGGTGATGCAGCCGTTGCGCGAGGCGTTTGCGCCCGTCGACCGGCTGCAGCGCCGGCTGATCCTGCTGCTGTCGGGGGTGCTGCTCTCGGCCCTGGGGGTGGCGCTCCTGCTCGCCGAGCGCCTGAGCCGTCCGGTGCGCGAGCTGACCGAGGCGACCAAGGAGATCGCCCGCAGCGGCGAGACGAGGCGGCCGGTGGAGGTGCGTTCACGCGACGAGATCGGTCAGCTGGCGCTCGCCTTCAACGCGATGGCGAGCCGGCTCAAGCGGGCGCAGGACGACCTGGTGGCGGCGGCGAAGTTCGCCTTCGTCGGCGAGGTGGCGGCCGGTGTGGCCCACGAGGTGCGCACGCCTCTCGGTATCCTGCGCAGCTCGGCGCAGATTCTCGGCCGCTCGCTGCCGGCCGACCGGCCGGAGAGCGCGGAGCTGGTCGAGATGATCATCGGCGAGGTGGACCGCCTCGATCGGGTGATCGAGGGCCTGCTCGAGCTGGCGCGCCCGCGCGCGCTGCAGATCGAAGCCGCGTCGCTGGCTCCGGTGCTGCATCGCGCCCTCGATTTCGTCGAGGCTCCGGCCCGTGAGCGCGGCGTCGTTCTGCGCGGCGAGATCGACCCCGGTCAGCGGCGGGCGAGCTGCGATCCCGAGCAGCTGTACCAGGTGGCCCTCAATCTGATCGTCAACGGCCTGCAGATCCTGCCGCGCGGCGGCGAGCTGACCGTGCGCACCGTCGACAACGGCCGCGTCGGCTTCGAGGTCGAGGACAACGGGCCGGGCATGCCGCCCGAGGTGCTGGAGCGGATCTTCACCCCCTTCTTCACCATGCGCGCGGGCGGCACCGGGCTCGGCCTGGCGCTGGTTCAGCGTGTCGTCCAGGCGCATCAAGGAACCGTTTCGGTCCACAGCACGGTTGGACGGGGCACGACGTTTCGCGTCGAGCTGCCGGCCGCAGGAGAGTAGCGGAGATGACGCGAGTCTTGGTGGTGGACGACGAACGCAAGATGCGGCGCGTCCTGCAGATCTTGCTCGAGCAGATGGGTCTGGAGTCGGTATCGGCCGAGAGCGGGGAAGAGGCGCTGACGCACTTCGACGGCGAGAAGGTCGATCTCGTGCTGACCGACCTGAAGATGCCGGGCATCTCCGGCGTCGAGCTGATCGGCCGCATCCGGGAGATCGATGCCGACGTTCCGATCATCGTCCTCACCGCGCACGGCACGGTGCCGAGCGCGGTGGCGGCGATGAAGCAGGGCGCGTTCGACTACGTCTTGAAACCTTTCGACGTCGAAGCCATCGAGCTCATCATTCGTAACGCGCTCGAGATGCGGCGCTACCGCACCGAGAACCGCTTCCTGAAGGCGCAGGCGAGCGCCGCGCCGGCGTTCGAAAATCTCGTCGGTGTCTCCGCCGCGATGCAGGCGGTCTACGACCTCATCCGCCAGGTGAGCCCGGCGAAGACCGCCGTGCTGATCACCGGCGAGACCGGCACCGGCAAGGAGCTGGTGGCGCGCGCCGTCCACAAGCTCAGCCCGCGCCGCGACAAGCTGT
>CAZYMF010000171.1:0-10441 GCA_964648215.1 uncultured Binatia bacterium (SeqCode)
GGACCGACGGGCCTGGCGCAGATCTGGGAGACGACGCTGCAGCTGCGCGGCGAGGCCGGCAAGCGGCAGGTGGACAATGCCCGCACCGGGCTGTGTCAGATGATGGGCGGCGGCAGCGTTTGCGTGATCCACCTGCTGCAGCGGGACTGAGGGTCCGCCTCCCGTCTGCATGAAAGCAGAGGACCCGACCGAGCTGCTCTCCCACGTTCTCACCGCACCGTCGCCATTCTATCGGCGCCGGCTGGAGCAGGCGGGCATTGCCACCGCTGTTGACCTGAGTGCCGAGACGTGGACCCGGGTGCCGCTGACGCGGCGCGCGGATCTGGTTCGCGATCAACTCGACAACCCGCCGCACGGCACGCGCCGCTGCGCCGATGCCGGCCATCCGGTGCGGGCGGGCGTCAGCGGCAGCGGCGCCGAGCTGCTGGTGCTCACGTGGACGGCGGCCGATCTGGCGCGGGAGCGCGCGGCGGGAGCGCGCTTGCTCGCAAGGCTCGGCGTGAACTCCGGCATGCGCGTCGCCAACGCGTTGCCGGGGGCGTTGGTGACGCCGGGCTCGTTGCTGCTCGGGGACGTGATCGAGGACGTCGGTGCCCTGGACGTGCCGCTGGGAGTCGTCGAGAGCGAGGCCGCGGCGAAGGCCGCCTGGGAGCTGATCGATCGCGTGCAGCCCGCCGTCCTGGTGCTCGAGGCGCCGCAGGCGCCGCGGCTTTTTGCCACGGCCCCGGCGGCTGAACGTCAGTGGCTACGGGGAATGATCTGGTTGTGCCGCGGCGCTGGCGAAGCGGAGCGGCCCGAGGTTCCGCCCGCCGCGGGTTTCGGCGGCTGGCAGCGGCGCTGGCTGGCAGTCGCCGAGGCCACCAGCTTCGTGGCGGCTGGCTGCGAAGCCGGGTGTTTTCACGTCGACGAAGGCGTCCTCGCCGAGGTGGCCGACGAGAAGGGTAGCATCCGGTCCGCCGGCCGGTGGGGTGACCTTGTCCTCACTCCGCTCGGCGGCGACTCGCCGCTGCTGCGCTATGCCAGCGGTGTGCGCGCCCGCGTCACCCCGAAGCCCTGTCGTTGCGGGGCCGGCGGCCCGGTGCTGGAGCTGGCTTGAGCCGCGGCATCAGGCTGCGGCCGTGATCTCGCCGACCTTCGGCCGGTGCGCTTCGCAGAGCTGCCAGCGCAGTCGCTCCGGGGAAATTTCCAGCGCCTCGCAGAGGTTGACGAACGAGTAGGGCCAGGAGCGATCGTCGTCGCAGACCCACTCGTGGGCCTCTAGGTACAGGCGCTGGTGGCGCCGCCGGGGCGAGAAGCGGAAACGGCTGAGGTCCATCACCGCCTCGAGAAGAACGGCCACGGCCAAGGCTCGTTCCGGCGAAATCGCCGCCGAGTGGTGCCACAGATCGTAGAACTGGCTCGGCAGGGCCGGCTCCGGTGCCGGACCGTCGTCGAGGGCCAGGATGCCCCAGGGGGCGGCGCCGGCGCCGGCAGGGGGGATTGCGTATCCTCTTCTGACGTATGGCATCTTCATCTCCTGCGCATCGGCGGCGCTCATGCTGCCCGCCGTCGATCGCTCGCCTCGGCCGCGACCAAGCGATGAAACTCCTCCGCCTCGATGATCTCCTGCTCGAGCAGGAGAGCGGCGAGACGATCGAGGCGGGCGCGGTTCGCGCGCACCAGCTCGATCACGCGTGTCATGCGCGTTTCGAGCAGGCGCTTCATCTCGGCGTCGATCGCCTGGGCGGTGCTCTCGCCGTACGGGCGACCGGTCTCGGGCCAGTGGTCGGCCGGCTCGCCGAGAAAGCCCGGACCGCGCCGCCGCGGGAAGGTCATCGGTCCCAGGGTCTCGCCCATGCCGTACTCGAGCACCATTGAGCGGGCGATCTCGGTGGCACGTTGCAGGTCGTTGTGGGCGCCGGTGGATACCTCGCCGAAGACCACCTGCTCGGCCGCGCGCCCGCCGAGGAGGACGTCGATCTTGCCCTCGAGCTCCGCGCGGGTCATCAGGTAGCGATCTTCCGTCGGCAACTGCTGCGTATAGCCAAGCGCGCCGATGCCGCGCGGCACGATCGAGATCTTGTGCACCTTGTCCGCCCCCGGCGTCAGCGCCGCGACGAGGGCGTGGCCGATCTCGTGTACGGCGACGATCCGTTTCTCCCTGGGGTTGATGAGGCGGTTCTTCTTCTCGAGGCCGCCCACGACCCGGTCGATCGCCTCGTCGAACTCGCCCATCTCGACCTCGCTCTTGTCGCGGCGGGCCGCCAGCAGGGCGGCCTCGTTGACGAGGTTGGCCAGGTCGGCGCCGACGAAGCCGGGCGTCCTCTGCGCGACCAGCGCGAGATCGACGTCGGCGGCCAGGGTTACGCCCTTGGTGTGGACACGCAGGATCTCCTCGCGGCCGCGACGGTCGGGCCGATCGACCAGCACCTGGCGGTCGAAGCGCCCGGCCCGCAGCAGGGCCGCGTCGAGGACCTCCGGGCGGTTGGTGGCGGCGAGGATGACGACACCCTTGCCGCTGTCGAAGCCGTCCATCTCGACCAGAAGCTGATTGAGGGTGTTCTCGCGCTCGTCGTGCCCGCCCGCGACACCGGCGATCGCGCGGGCCTTTCCCAGCGCGTCGAGCTCGTCGATGAAGACGATGCACGGTGCCTTGGCTTGTGCTTGGGCGAAGAGATCGCGCACGCGCGCGGCCCCCATGCCGACGAAGAGCTCGACGAACTCCGAGCCGCTGATGGAGAAGAAGGGAACGCGGGCTTCCCCCGCGACCGCCTTGGCCAGCAGCGTCTTGCCCGTGCCCGGCGGGCCCACGAGCAGCACGCCCTTGGGCAGCTTGCCCCCCAGCCGGTGGAAGCGCTCGGGCTCCTGCAGGAAGCGAATGATCTCTTCGAGCTCCTCCTTGGCCTCGTCCTGGCCGGCGACGGCGTCGAAGGTGACGCCGGTTTCCTTCTCGGCGTAGATCTTGGCGCGGTTCCTCCCGAACGCCATGACGCTCGACTGCGGCCCCATCCGGCGCACCGCAAAGATCCAGATGCCGACGAAGACGAGCGCCGGCAGCACCCAGGAGACGAGCGCGGCGAGGAACGGGCTTTCGTACCGTCCGCGGAACGTCACGCCTTGTTGCTGCAGATCCTGCACCAAACCTTCGTCGGCGACCTTCACGGTCACGAAGGGTTGGGATGCCTCGCCCGTCGAGGCGCCCGGCTTCAGTTTGCCGTGGATCAGCGAGTCCGAGAGCAGCACCTCCTCCACCTGTCCTCGTGCCAGGTGGTTCTTGAACTCCGAGTAGCTGATCTCGCTGGCACGCGGGGTCAGCAGGGAGTGGATCCAGACGACCGCCAGCAGCGCCAGCAGAAAGTAGCCGATGGAGAATGTCTGTCTTTTTTCCATGGTCGCATTCCTCTCTCGGGTTCGAGTTGAAGTGCGGGTCGTCACGCGGCCCGGGGCAGGGGATTCGCCGCCATCTGCTGCAGCCGCCGGATGCGCTGCTCGATGGGCGGATGCGTGGAGAAGAGGCGGGCGAAGCTCTCGCCGCCGGCGAGCGGGTTGACGATGAACAGGCTGGCGGTCGCCGGCACGGGGGCGGCCGGGATCAGCTCCGCGGCCCGCTGCAGCTTGGCCAGAGCCGAGCCCAGCGCCGTCGGGTCGCCCGAGATCCGCGCGCCCGTCTCGTCGGCGAGGAACTCGCGCGACCGCGAGATGCCGAGCTGCACCAGGGTCGCGGCCAGCGGCGCGACGAGGGCGACCAGCAGGCCGCCGGCGCCGATGCCCGAGTCACCCTCGTCGTCGGACGGCGTCATGCCGAAGAAGCTGGCGAAGGAGAGGGCGTGAGCGAGATACGTGATGGCCGCGGCGAAGGCGGCGGCGATGCTGGCCACTAGGACGTCGCGGTTCTTGATGTGCGCCAGCTCGTGGGCGAGAACGCCGCGCACCTCGCGCTCGTCGAGCAGGTCGAGAAGACCCGTCGTCACTGCCACCACGCCGCGCCCCGGGTTGCGCCCGGTGGCAAAGGCGTTGGGCTGCGTCTCGGCGATCAGGAACACGCGCGGCTTGGGAATCTCTGCCCGCCACGCCAGCTCCTCGACCATCCCGTGCAGGTAAGGGGCCTCGGCGGCGGAGAGCTCGCGCGCGCCGTGCAGGCGCAGCACGATCCGGTCGGAGAAAAAGTAGGCCCCCAGGTTCAGCAACAGCGCCAGCGCGGTGAACCCGTAGAGATAGCCCGTGCCCAGCAGGCCGCCGGTGCCGATCAGCAGTGCCGAGAGGCTGCCGAGCAGGACGATGGTCTTGAGCGTGTTGTTCATGGACCCCATGGTGTTTCCTCCTCGTGGCCGGCTCCGCGGTTCGGCCGTTCGCCACGGGTTCATGGATAAGGTTCCTTGGACCCATCGGCAAATAGATAATTTGACGCTGACGGATCGAGAAAAACGATGTATAAGGCGCCATGGAATGGCTGAACTACCACCATCTGCTGTACTTCTGGACGATCGCGCGGCTGGGCAGCGTGGCCGCGGCGAGCGAGGAGCTGCGGCTGGCGCAACCGACGCTCAGCGGGCAGCTGCGGCTGCTGGAGGAGAGCCTGGGCGAGAAGCTCTTCCACCGCGTCGGCCGCCGGCTCGTGCTCACCGAGATGGGCCAGACCGTATACCGCTACGCCGACGAGATCTTCTCGCTCGGCCGCGAGCTGATGGACGCGGTCCAGCGGCGCCCCACGGGGCGTCCTCTGCGCTTCGTCGTCGGCATCGCCGACGTGGTGCCGAAGCTGATCGCCTACCGGCTGCTCGAGCCCGCCCTGCGGTTGGGTGAGAAGATCCGGCTCGTGTGCCGCGAAGACAAGGTCGACCAGTTGCTCGGTGAGCTGGCGCTGCACCGCGTCGACCTGGTGCTGTCGGACGCGCCGATCGGCCCCGGCGTGAACGTGCGGGCGTTCAATCATCTGCTCGGCGAGTGCTCGGTCGCGTTCTTCGGCACGGCCGGCCTGGCGAGCACCTACCGCCGCGGCTTCCCCCGCTCCCTCGACGGCGCGCCGATCCTGCTGCCGGTGGAAGGAACGACGCTGCGGCGTTCGCTCGACCACTGGTTCCAGACCCTGGACGTTCGCCCCCAAGTGGTGGGCGAGTTCGACGACAGCGCCCTGCTCAAGGTGTTCGGCCAGAGCGCGGCGGGGATCTTCGTGGCGCCCGTGGCAATCGAGGAGCAGGTGTGCGCCGAGTATCGCGTGCGAGTGATCGGCCGCGTGGAGGCGGTGCGCGAGCGCTTCTATGCGATCTCGGCCGAGCGGCGCCTCAAGCACCCGGCCGTGGTGGCGGTCTCCACGGCGGCGCGGGAGACGCTGTTCGGCTAGCGGGTGCGGGAAGGAAGCCCTGGGGCTCGCAGGACTCGATCCCCCTGGACGAGTCACCGAGGGGAGCGACCAACGGGAGCGTGGGGCGAAGCCCCCATCTCGCTCGGGCCGCCGCCCGCTAGTCGCGGCGCTCGTAGCGCCAGCCGGAATCGATCATCCACAATCGGTGGCGCGTGCCGGGCCGGTCGGGATCGCCGGCTTCGTAGCCGGCGTCGCCGGCGTAGAGGGAGCAGGCGCCGCCGGCGACGGCGTGCAGGCGGGGGACGAACGTCTCGGCGGGGCGCGCCGAAAGAGACGCCCATGCCTCGCCGACCGTGCCGTGGCTGGAGAGGCCGACCAGGGTGACGAACGTCGGCGGCGGCAGCTCGATCTCTCCCGCCTTCTGCGCGGCGAGTGCCTGGTCGACGCGCAGCCAGCGGTGCTCGTGGATCTCGCCGCCGTCCACCTCCACGACGGTCTCTGCCGCGACCGCCGCGGCGAAGAACCAGGTGTCGAAGCGCTTGGGAAGCATCTCCGGGGTGATCCAGCGCGAGAGCAGGACGAGGCTCTCGCGCTCGATGACCACGCCAGCCTCCTCGCGCGCCTCGCGCACGGCCGCCCGTCGCGCCGCGGCGACGACGTCCGCGGGCGCCGAGACGGAGTAGTCCTCGGCATCGATGCGGCCGCCGGGGAAGACCCAGGCGCCGCCGTGGAAGGCCAGCTTGGCGTTGCGGCGCACGAGCAGCACCTCGCAGCCGCCGGCGCCGGCGCGGAGCAAGACCACGGTGGCGGCGGGATGGGCGATGGCGGGGCGGTCGGTCATGAGTCGGTCTTCTTACCCTGCCTTGCGGCCGCATGCCAGTCCGTTTCTTCGGGCGCGGGAACTCTGACGCTTCAGCAGGGGTTCCATGGGAGGGCCGGCGGTGCGTCCGTTCCCAGCGAGAGGAAGGAGGGCTCTCGGTGTCTGAGGCTGGCATGATCGTTCTTCGCGTTCACCGGACCATGCGGATCGGTCTCTTGACGTTCGCCGTCGCGTTGTCTTCCGCCGCAGCGGCGATCGACGCTGCTTGCGTCGGTGACTGCGATGAGAATGCGGTGGTGACGATCGATGAGCTCGTGACCGGCGTGAGCATTGCTCTCGGCGACGCGGATGCGGGTGCGTGCGCGGGTCTCGATCGCGACCAGAATGGCCGGGCGACGGTTGACGAGCTCGTCGCGGCGGTCGACGGCGCGCTACGCGGCTGCGTTCCTAAATTCACGCCTACGCCGGTGGTCCCGCTCGCAACGAGCACACCCACGACGACGGCGACGCCCAGCCCCACGGCAACCTCGGCGCCGACGCAGTCTGTGCCAACAACGCTGGCCGAGATCGAGGCCTGGCTCCGTACCGGGAGCTACCTCGACTGGCAGGCCGAGTCCGCCACTCATCCGCCTGCGGGCCCGCACGGGGCGCGGGTGCGAACCTTCGTCAACGATGTCCTGTTCGCTTCGTTGCTGGCGGGCGGCGCGCAGCATCCGGCGCAGTCGGCCGCCGTAAAGGAGATCTACGATAGCGGCGAGAATCTCCTGGGTTGGGCCGTGGAGGTCAAGGTGCAAGCCGATAGCGCCGGTGGCCAGGGCTGGTACTGGTACGAGTTCGGCTCCGCGGGTCGCGGTCTGCCCGTCTGCACGGGCTGCCATTCCCTCGGCGTCGACTACTTCCGCACGCCGTTCCCGTTGCACTGAAGCTCCTCGGTCCGTTGCGGCTCCTTCACGGAGATGGGGTCGAGTGATATCGGCTCCGCAGCGGAGAGGAGCCACGCATGCCCTACGAGACCATTCTCTACGAACGCGACGGTGCCGTCGCCACGATCACGTTGAACCGGCCCGAGCGCCTCAACACCATCGTGCCGCCGATGCCCGACGAGCTGGAGCAGGCGGTGATCGCCGCCAATCGCGACGCGGCCGTGCGCGTGATCGTCCTGCGCGGCGCCGGGCGTTCCTTTTGCGCCGGCTTCGATTTCTCCGGCGACTTCGGCGAGTACCGCGACCTGCTCTACAGCGACGGCCGCTGGGATCCGGGCAAGGACATGCTCTACACCACCAGCGTCTTCGCCGGGCCCGTGCCCAAGTTCATGAGCCTGTGGCGCAGCCCCAAGCCGGTGATCGTGCAGATCCACGGCTGGTGCGTCGGCGGCGGCTCGGAGATGGCGCTGTGCGGCGACGTCGTCATCGCCTCCGAGGACGCGCAGATCGGCACGCCGTACTCGCGCGTGTGGGGTTGTCACTTGACCGGCATGTGGATCTACCGGCTCGGCCTCGCCAAGGCCAAGTGGCACGCGCTCACCGGCGAGCCGCTCAGCGGCAAGCAGGCCGCGGAGATCGAGCTGATCAACAAAGCCGTGCCGTTCGACCGATTGGAGAAGGAGGTGCGCGCCTGCGCCGAGCGCCTGTCCCAGATTCCGCTGTCGCAGCTCGCGGCGATGAAGATGGTCGTCAACCAGGCCTACGAGAACATGGGCCTGCACAGCACGCAGCTCCTCGGTCCGGTGCTCGACGGTCTGATGCGCAACACGCCCGACGCGCTGAAGTTCGTCGACACCGCCGGAAGCAAGGGAGTCGGCGCCGCCGTCGCCGAGCGCGACGGCCCGTTCGGCGACTACAGCCAGGCGCCGCCCGAGCGGCAGCCGAACCGGGAGCACGTGATTCGGGTGAGAAACGGAAGGTCAAAGGTCAAAGGTAAAAGGTCAAAGCCAGATTGACATGCTCGACCTTGGCGGAACCCGAAGAAAGGAGACCTCACCACAGAGGCACGGAGGGCACCGAGGCGACCAGAGCCGGATGAACCGGGGAAAGGGGATGAGCCCCATTTCCGGGTCTCCGTCCCTACGGATGGAAGAAACAGTGCGTAGACGGCACCAGCCACATGGTCTCGAACTCGCGACGTAGCGGCGCGACGTGGGCGCGCCACTCCTGGAGGACCGGGTCGTCCATGCGGCTGCTGTAGATGGTGCAGAGCAACGGGAAGTTCGGGGCCGCCCACAAGAGAATCGCTTCGTCGCTGCGCATGGGTACCGTGTAGGCGCCCATCAGGTTGAGGCCGCGCGCTTCGAGGGTCGGGCGCAGCCGCTCGTTGACCGCGGCGAGATACTTCCCGCGCGTTCCCGGCTCCAGGCGCACGACGGTCTGGGCGCACACCCACGCCTTCATCCCGGCGCGGCGCAGCTCGTCGCGCGTCGGCGAGTAGCCCGTCGGCTCGAGAATGCGATCGAAGCCGCCGCTGCGCAGCTTCGCCGCGGCGCTCCACCAAGGGCCGAGATGCGGGTCCTTCTTTTCGGGCAGAAACTGCCGCTCGAGCGTCGCCGCCCAGTGGTGCCAGTCGTCCATCTCCCACAGGTTGACCACCCGCGGCCAACGGTTGGTGCTGCCGATCACCTTCCACGATCCCATCAGCCGCGAGATGCCCTCGCGCTCGGAATGCTGCGCCCGCTCGCCGACGCTGTCGAGATACGCCCGCTGCCCGTCGCCGATGATGTCGATGATCTCGTGCAGGTAGAGCATGGCGGAGATAGTTCATAGGCGATAGTCGATAGTCAATGGTCGCGCCCCGCGAGCGCGACCTTCGGTGCTGTGGTAGAAGAGGCTCCATGGACGTACGACTACAAGGCAAGGCGAACGGCCCTTGTGCCGGGCTGACCGTGCTCGACTTCTCCACCGTCATCTCCGGGCCGATGTGCTCGATGATCCTCGGCGACCTCGGCGCCGAGGTGATCAAGGTCGAGCCGCCGCGCGGTGACAGCTCGCGCATGATGGGGCCGCCGTTCAAGGGCGACCTGAGCGCGATGTTCACGCAGTTCAATCGCAACAAGCGCAGCGTGGTCGTCGACCTCAAGCGCCCCGAGGGGCAGGCCGTCGCCCAGCGTCTGGCCGAGCGCGCCGACGTCGTGGTGCAGAACTTCCGCCCCGGCGTCGCCGAGCGGCTGGCGATCGACTACGCGACGCTGTCCGCGCGCAACCCGCGTCTGGTCTACCTCGCCATCAGCGGCTTCGGCCCGGAAGGGCCCTACGTGACGCAGCCGGCTTACGACACCGTGATCCAGGGGCTCACCGGACACATGCAGACCCAGGGCGCGGGGCAGGCGCCGTCGCTCATCCGCAGCCTGGTCGCCGACAAGACCAGCGCTCTCACCGGCGTCTACGGCGTGCTCGCGGCTCTGCTGGCGCGCGAGCGCGGCGACGGCCGCGGCCAGATGGTCGACGTCGCCATGCTCGACGCGTTCGCCGCCTTCATCCTGCCCGACGCGCTGCTGCGCGACACCTTCCTGCCCAGCGACGAGTGGCAGGGCCTCCCCGACATCGCCATGGTGCACCGCACCTGGGAGACCGCCGACGGCCACGTCGTCGTCATGATCGTCGAGGACGCCCAGTTCCAGGGGCTGTGCCGCGCCATCGAGCGCGAGGACTGGGTCAGCGACGAGCGCTTCAGCTCGCTGCTCATGCGCATCGTCAACGGGCCGCAGCTCCTCGACGAGCTGGCGGCCGAGCTCAAGAAGTGGCCGACCGCGACCTTGATCGAGCGCGCCCGCCAGCTCGGCGCGCCGGTGGCGCCGGCCAACGGGGTGCCCGATTTTCTCGCCGACCCGCAGGTGGCCGCCAACCGCACGGTGTTCGAAGCCGAGGACGCCGCCGCCGGCCGCATCCGTTATCTACGCAACCCCGTCCGCCTGCCGCGCACCCCACCATCCCTCCGCCGCCATCCGCCGCGGCTCGGCGAGCACACCGACGACGTTCTGCGCGAAGCCGGCTACGGCGACGAGGAGGTCGCGGCGCTGCGCGCGAGCGCGGTCGTGGGGTAAAGAGGAGTTGCAAGGGGCAAGTTGCAAGCGACAAGCGGAACAGCGTCGTCCGTCTTGGAGCTTGTGACTTGAAGCTTGCGACTCTCGATGTGCATGGCCCAGAGGCCGCCGCTTGCGTTCGCGAGCCCACCATTGGCGGGAACGCCCTCTGCCGTCAACGACAGACCTTGGCGCGAGGCCGGCTCGGCGTGACGCGGCCCATTGCACGCGCAGCGGGCGCGAAAGGGGAGCACGAGGGGGAAACCGCGCCCTTCGGTTTCCCCCTCGTGGGGCGCAGGGGCGAAGCCCCGCAGGAGACGGCGCGAGG
>CAZYMF010000172.1:0-10430 GCA_964648215.1 uncultured Binatia bacterium (SeqCode)
CTGATGGAGCGGGCGATGATGCTCATCCTCGGGCTCACCGGCAACTGGGGCAAGCACGGCACCGGCGCGCGCAGCTGGGCCGTCGGCCTCAACGACGGCATGTTCACCGTCCTGCTCAAGTCGCAGTCCGGCTCCGAGATGACGCTGGCCACCCGCGCCATGGCCGACGCCATGATCGAGTCGATGATGCAGGCCGATCCGACCATCACCGACGAGATCGCCAAGTACAACGTCGAGCGCGAGATGACCAAGATGATGGGCATCTTCACGCCGCCGGCGTTCTTCTGGTACCACCACTGCGGCTACCGCGAGATCTGGAACCGCCCCGGGTACAACGACCCGGAGATGAAGCGCAGCTTCGACGAGTACTTCAACGAGGCCTGCGCCAAAGGTTGGTTCGATACCATCGACGAGCAGACGCGCGCGGCCGAGCCGCGCTTCCTGATCGAGGTCGGCGGCAACCTGCTGCGCCGCCAGCGCGGCGGCGCCCGCATGCTGCTCGAGCACCTGTGGCCCAAGCTCAAGATGATCGTCTCGGTCGACTGGCGCATCAACACCACCGGGCTGAACGCCGACTACATCCTGCCGGCCGCGCAGCACTACGAGAAGATGAACCAGCCGTACTCCAGCCCGATGCACCTGCACGTGTTGCTGATCGAAAAGGCCGCCGAGCCCGCGGGCGAGGCGCGCAGCGAGTGGCAGATCGTCCAAGGTCTCGCCAAGGCTCTGGAGACGCGCGCGAAGGAGCGCGGCATCAAGCCGTGGCTGCGCAAGAACGGCGAGCCGATTCCCCTGGAGAACCTGTGGAGCTGGATCACCAAGGGCGGCGATCTCGCCGACGATGCGCGCCTGATCGACGAGATCTTCCGCGATAGCGCCATCCTCGGCACCATCCCCCCCGAGACGACGCTGGACACGATGCGCCAGAAGGGAGCGGTGCGGGCGGTCGGCTGGGGCAACTCGGCGATGATGGTGTGCCAGCAGTCGCCCATCGAGCCCAACAAGACCCACACGCCGTTCCGCAACCACGTCGAGCAGCTCAAGCCCTATCCCACGCTCAATCGGCGCGCGTCGTTCTACATCGACCACGACTGGTACCTCGAGGCCGGCGAGGAGATGCCGGTGCACAAGGACAACCCGCACCAGGGCGGCGAGCATCCGTTGCGGCTGACCAGCGGCCATCCGCGCTGGTCCATCCACTCGATGAACCACACCAGCCGCGTCATGCTCGGCACCCACCGCGGCCACCCGGTGATGTACATGAACCCGGACGACATGAAGGAGCGCGGCCTCGCCAACGGCGACGAGGCGCGCGTGTTCAACGACCTCGCCGACATGCGCATCCGCGTACGCCGTTCGCCGGGAACCAAGCCGGGACAGGTGGTCATCTACAACGGCTACGAGCCGTTCCAGTTCAAGGACTGGAAGGGCCCCGAGCACGTCGAGCCGGGGATGGTGAAGTGGCTGCACTTCGCCGGCGGCTACGGCCATCTGCAGTACCGCGGCCTGCACTGGCAGCCGATCCCGATCGACCGCGCCATCCATGTCGACGTGGCGAAGGCGTGAGGCCGTGAGGCGGGAGACGGATGTCGGGAGACCGGTGACGGGCGACGGGCGACGGGCGCTGCGAACTGCCAGCTGAGTACGGATCACGAATTACGGAGCACGGGCCCCCCCATGTCGCGACCGGCACAGATCCGTTTCTTGTCCCGCCTCGCGGCGGCCTACGATCCGGTCGTTCAGTTCATGGGGTTCGCGCCGCTGTGGGACGCCGTGGCGGAGGTGGCGGCACCGGCGCCGGGCGAGTGGGCGCTGGACGTGTGCACCGGTACCGGCGGCGCGGCCCTGGAGCTCGCCCGCCGCGGTGCGCGGGTGATCGGCCTGGATCTTGCCAGCGGCATGCTGCGACGGGCGCGCCGCAAGCGCGACAACGGCGGCGGCGCGCTGGTGGAAAATCCGTCGTTCCTGCGCATGGACGCGCGCCGGTTGGCGTTCGCCGATCGTTCCTTCTCCCTGGTCACCTGCACCATGGCCCTGCACGAGATGGCGGAGGAGGAGCGGGGACAGGTGCTCGCCGAGATCGGCCGGGTTGCCCGCGATCGCGTGGTCGTCGCCGAGTACCGCGTGCCCCAGGGCCGCCGAAACGGTTTCCTCTTTCGCGCCGCGCGCTTGTTCGAGTACGCGGAGAGCGACGACTTCGGCAGCTTCGTGCGCCAAGAGCTCTCGGCGCGGCTGCAGGGGGCGGGGTTCGCGCTCGACGCGCCGCGGGACGTCGGCGGCTACCGCATCTGGCCCTGCCGCGTGGCTTAGACGGTACGGACGGAGAATGAGAAACAGGAAACCGGAAACCGGAAATTCGAAACCGGTCACCGGCCGCCGGCCCTCGTTCGCCGGTTTCCCGCTCCCGGTTCCCTGTTCTCGGTTTTCCATCCTCCTCCGCACACAGCTCGTCGGAGCCCCCGATGGACCAAGCTAGAACGGCCACCGGTCTGCGCGCGGGCTTACCGCTGGTGATCGCCGGCTTCGTCATCTCCTTCGTCGTCATCGGCGGCGGCATCGACACCGTCAGCGTCTTTCTCAACGCCATCGCCAAGAGCAGCAACTGGTCGCGCTCCGGCCTCTCGCTCGCCGTCAGCGTCGGGGCGGCGAGCGCGGCGCTGAGCACGCCGCTGGTGGGCCTGGCGGTCGACCGCTTCGGCGTGCGGGTGCCGATGACGGCGGGTGTGGCTCTGCTCGCCGTCGGCTTCGGCTGTCTGATGAAGATGACCGAGGTGGCGCACTTCGTGATCGCCAACCTGTTCCTCGGCGCCGGCTTCGCGGCTTGCGCCCTCCTGCCGATCACGGTGGCGGTGACCGTGCACATCCCGCAGCGCACGACGCTGGCGCTGGGGATCGTCGGCGCCGGCTCGAGCGCCGGCGCCCTGGTGCTCGCCCCCACCGTGCAGCGGTTGATCGACGCCTTCGGTTGGCACGACGCCTACGTGATCCTGGGCATCGCGGTGGTGCTGACACCGCTGCCCTTCCTCGCCTTCGCTCTGCCGCGCGGCCGGCTGCGACGCGGCGACGGCTCCGTCACGCCGCCGCCGGGCACGAGCCTGATGCAGGACCTGAAACGGCGAAGCGTCCTGCCGCTGACCGCGCTCATGGTGCTGCCGTCGCTGGCCGGCTTCAGCGTCTCCGTCCACCTGGTGCCCTACCTGTCCGGGCTGGGACACGCCGGCACGCTGGCGGCGGCGGCGCTGGGCGCGACCATCGGGATCTCGGCCATCGGCAAGGTCGCCGGCGGTTACGTAGCCGATCGCTTCGGCGCGCTGCCCACCCTTCGTTTCGCGCTGCTGCTCTGGGCGGGCGCTCTCGTCTTGCTGGCGCGCGCAACCGGCGTGCCGACGCTCGCCGCCTTCGTGCTGATCTATGGGCTGGCGTTCGGGACGCAAATCGCGGTCATTCCCGCCATTGCCGTGACCGTGCTCGGCAGCGAACGCTTCGGCGCCCTGTTCGGCATCCTCCAGCTCGCCGCCATGTTGGCCTCCGCCGTTGGCCCCGTCGTCTCGGGAATCATTTTCGACGCCACGGGCGGCTACGCGGGAGCGCTGGTTATGTGGATCGCCGCCACGCTGTTCGCCGCTCTGGTCGCATTCGTGATGAGGGAAGCACCCGTGGTCGCGGTCGAGGAGGTGATCGCATGAATGGGCTGACGCGACGGCAACTCCTGCTCCGCGGCGCGGCGGGGACGCTGGCGCTGTCCCTCGGTCGTTTCGTCGACCGGCTCGCGCCCGGGGGCTTCGCGGAAGGTGTCGCCGAAGCGTCCACGGCCGGAATGCCCGAGTACGGGTCGTGGGAGGACGTCTACCGCGCCAAGTGGAGCTGGGATCGCGTCGTTCGCGGCACCCACCTGCGCGCCAACTGCTTCAGCGCCTGCGCCTTCGACCTGTACGTGAAGGACGGCGTCGTCTGGCGCGAGGAGCAGGCGGACGTCTACGCGCGCCAGGCGCCGGAGCTGCCCGACTACGGGCCGCGCGGTTGCCAGAAGGGCAACTGCTACAGCTCGCTGATGGTGGCCCCGGGCCGGGTGACCTATCCGCTCGAACGGGTGGGTCCGCGCGGCTCCGGCAAGTGGCGCCGCCTGTCCTGGGACGACGCGCTCACGCGCGTCGCCGACGCGATCCTCGACGCGCAGCAGGAGGGCGGCATCGAGACGGTCGTCTACGACAACGGCACCTCGAACATCGACTGGGGCCCGAGCACGATCGCCGAGATGCGGCTGTTCGCGCTGCTCGGGGCGACCATGCTCGACGGCTTCGCCGGCACCGGCGACATGGCCAAGGGGGCGTTGCAGACCTGGGGCACCTCGTTCGTCGACGGCAGCTCGGACGACTGGTTCCGTGCCGATACTTTGTTGCTGTGGCACTGCAACCCGACGGCCACGCGCATTCCCGACGCCCACTTCGCCAACGAGGCGCGCTATCACGGCACCACGGTCATCACCGTCAGCCCCGACTACTCGCCGAGCGCCATCCACGCCTCGCTGTGGGTCAACCCACGGCCCGGCACCGACGCCGCCCTCGCCCTCGGGCTGGCGCGTGCGGTTCTCGAGCGCAACGCCGTCGACGAGGCCTACGTGCGCGAGCAGACCGATCTGCCGTTTCTGGTGCGTGACGACACCGAGCGCTTCCTGCGCCAGTCCGACGTCTCGGAGGGGGGCAAGGACGACATCTTCTACGTCTTCGACTCGCGCACGAAGCAGATCGTCGAGGCGCCGGGAACACCCGGGTGCTGGAGCGACTCGCTCGCTCTCGGCGAGATCGAGCCGGCCCTGCGCGGCCGTTTCGAGGCGCAGACCAAGGCGGGCAAGGTCGCCGTGCGCCCGGTGCTCGAGCGCCTGCGCCAGCGCCTCGAGGCCTACACGCCCCAGTACGTGGCGCAGGCGACCGGGGTCGGACCGAAGACGCAGGCGCGGCTCGTCGATCTGCTGGTGGCCTCGCGGCGCACCCTCATCTATCCGACCTGGGGCTCGTGCAAATCGTACCACGGCGATCTGCTGCAGCGCGCGTTGATCCTGCTGTCGGCGCTGCGCGGCCAGCACGGACGCACGGGATCGGGCGTGCGCTTTGCCGCCTGGCTGCCCTTCGAAGGCGCGGACGACCTCATCGGCGCGCAGCCGCCGTGGTGGCAGCAGCAGCTACTCAAGCTCTATACGCCGCCGCCGCGCGCCATGGAGGAGGCGATCGCCAAGGTCTCGCGCACGAGCCTGACCTGGACGCCGTCGCACCTGTTCCTGCGCGTGCACGGCGGCCTGGCCGCAGCGCAGGACGGGATGAAGCCGGACCCGACGTTGTCGCGTCCGGTTGGCGACTACTTCCGCGAGGCGATGGAGCGCGGCTGGCTGCCGCCGCGTCCTGCCCCGGATCGGCCCCCGCGGGTGCTGGTGACCTCCGGCGTCAACCCGTTGCGGCGCTGGCCGGTGCCGCAGGTGATCGAGAAGGTCCTGTGGCCGAAGCTGAAGCTGATCGTCGCCATCGACACCCGCGTGTCGACCACGGGTCTCAAGGCCGATCTGGTTCTGCCCGCCGCCGGTTACTACGAGAAGCGCGGCATCAAGTACGCCGTCGCGCTGGCGCCGTACGTCGTCGTCGGCGACGAGGCGGTCAAGCCGCTGGGCGAGTCGAAGCCGGAGTGGGAGATGATCTCACTGCTCGCGCGTCGCCTGCAGGAGCGGGCGCGCGAGCGCGGCGTCACCGGCGACGTGGCGGAGATCTACGACAAGTTCTCCTTCGACGGCAAGTTCGGCCCCGAGAACGACGTCGCGGTGCTCGACCACGTGCTCCAGGGCTCGTCGTCGACCAAGGGGATCGGTTGGGAGGAGGCGCGTAAGCGGGGGGCGATACCGGCGAAGTCGGTGGGTGGCTGGGGCACGACCAGCGGCATCGGCAGCGAGATGGAGCCGCAGGGGAGCCTGTCGCCGTCGCGCATTCACGTCGAGGGCAAGCACGCCTGGCCGACGCTGACCGGCCGGCAGCAGTTCTATCTCGATCACCCGTGGTTCTTCGAGGCCGACGAGGTCCTGCCGCGCTGGAAGCCGCTGCCGGGAATCGGTGAGCGCTTCCCGATCCTGCTCACCGGCGGCCACACGCGCTGGAGCATCCACGCCATCTGGCGCGCCGAGCCGAAGCTGCTGCGCCTGCAGCGGGGCGAGCCGTCGATGTGGATGGCGGTCGAGGACGCGCGCCGGCGCGGCGTCGACGACAACGACCTCGTCCTCGTGCGCAACGAGCAGGGCGAGTTCCGGGTGCGCGCCCGCATCGCCGCCTCCGTCGCGCCGGGGGAGGCGATTCTCTACCACGCCTGGGAGCCGTACCAGTTCCCCGGCTGGCGCGGCAACATGGAGGTGGTGGCGTCGCCCTACAAGCCGGTCCACCTCGTCGGCGACTACGGTCACCTGCGTTTCCGCGTCTTCGAGAGCGGCCCGATGCACGTCCCCCGCGGCGTGCCGGTGGAGATCGAGAAGGTCTGAGCACCACCACTCCCAACTACTCGGAGCGTATCTTTGTAGGTTTCCTCTCCCCGGATGAGAGGATCAAGGTGAGGGGGATCAAATGGCGCCGAAGGCCACCGCACCTTCGCCGTCGAATGATGCCTGCCAGATGGGGGGCGGCTTCGCCGATCGATCTCATCCCCCTCATCCTGACCTTCTCCCAGCCGGGAGAAGGAACCCTCGCGCGGTGCGTCTCGGTGATGGCGAAATCGAGTACCATGCGGAAGGCTGATTGAGCCGGAAGGGCCCTGCGCTCGTCCGTCCCATGCAGGTCCGAAAACGGCGAGACGTAGCCCGTGCGAGATGCCATGATTGGACCATGGATCTCGACCGCGATGCCTGTTACCGCGCGCTGCGGACGCGCGATGCCCGGTTCGACGGGCGACTGTTCGTCGCCGTCCGCACCACCGGCGTCTACTGCCGGCCGATCTGCCCGGCGCGCTGCCCGAAGCTGGAGAACGTCGAGTTCTACCCCAGCGCCGCGGCGGCGCAGGAGGCGGGGTTCCGGCCCTGCCTGCGCTGCCGCCCCGAGTCGTCGCCCGATCTCGCCGCCTGGCGCGGAACGTCGAGCACGGTCTCCCGCGCGCTGGCGCTGATCAACGACGGTGCCCTCGACGGCGACGGGGCCGACGTCGAGGGCCTGGCGCTGCGGCTCGGCATCGGGGCGCGCCAGCTGCGGCGTCTGTTCAAGAAGCATCTCGGCGCCTCGCCGGTCGCCGTGGCGCAGACGCGACGCGTGCTGTTCGCCAAGCAGCTCATCCACGAGACGCGCATGAGCATGCTCGACGTCGCCTTGGCGGCCGGCTTTGGCAGCCAGCGGAGATTCAACGACACCTTCCGCCGTCTGTACGCCCGGCCGCCGTCGGCCCTGCGGCGGCAATCGTCCGAGGTGGCCGCCGGCGCCGGTCATCATGCCGGCATCACGCTGAAGCTGAGCTACGCGCCGCCCTACGACTGGGCGGCGATGATCGAGTTTCTCGCCGCCCGCGCCATCGCCGGCGTCGAGGTGGTGGAGCCGGATCGCTACCGGCGGACGATCGAGATCGACGGCCGCCACGGCACGGTCGAGGTGACGCCGGTGCCGGGACGGCCGGCGTTGGCGGCGACGATCCGCTTCCCCAGCGTTCGGGCGCTGCCGACGATCATCGCGCGCCTCCGGCGGGTCTTCGATCTTGCCGCCGACGTGGGCGCCATCGCGGGACAGCTCGCCGAGGATCCGTCTCTGGCGCCTCTGGTCGCGGCGCGACCCGGGCTGCGCGTGCCGGGTGCGTGGGACGGGTTCGAGCTCGCGGTGCGGGCGATCCTCGGCCAGCAGATCACGGTGGCGGCGGCGCGCCGCCTGGCCGGCCGGCTCGTCGCCGCGCACGGAGAGCCGCTGGCGCCGGCTGCGGACGGCACGGGCCTGACTTCCGTCTTCCCGCGTCCCGAGCGCTTGGCGCGCGCCGGTCTGACGAAGCTGGGACTGCCCCGTGCGCGGGCAGCCTCGCTCGTCGCCCTGGCTGCCGCTGCGGCCGGCGACACCCGGCTGTTTCATGCCGATCAGGATCTCGACACCGCCGTCACCCGCTTGCGGGCGCTGCCGGGCATCGGCGAGTGGACGGCGCAGTACATCGCCATGCGGGCACTGCGCGAGCCCGACGCCTTCCCCGCCGCCGACATCGGTTTGTTGCGCGCGGTGAGCGCGGCCGACGGGACGCGACCCACGCCGGCCGCTTTGCTTGCCCGCGCCGAGAGGTGGCGGCCGTGGCGTTCGTACGCCGCCCAGCATCTGTGGGCGGCCGGTAACAGTGTTGCGGAGACCACGCCGCAACTGAGACAGGAGGTTGCGTGATGACCGAGGTTCTGAAGTTGGTTGTCGATCGCGTGCCGTCGCCGCTGGGGACGATCGTGCTGGTGTGCGACGACGAGGGGCGCGTTCGCGCTCTCACCTTCGAAGAGTTCGAGGAGCGCACGCGCAAAGTGTTGCGCCGGCAGTATGGCGAGGGCGGCTATGTTCTTTCCTCGGGCCGCGCACCTGCCGGTGTGCGGCAGGCCCTCGATACGTTCTTCGCCGGTGAGCTGAGCGCGATCGAGTCGCTGCCGGTGCGAACGGGCGGGACCGATTTCCAGCGCCGCGTGTGGGCGGCGCTGCGCCGCATCCCGGCGGGGAGCACCATGTCCTATGGGCAGCTCGCCGCGGGGATCGGATGCCCCGGAGCGTCGCGGGCGGTTGGGCTCGCGAATGGCGCCAATCCGGTGGGCATCGTCGTCCCGTGTCACCGGGTCATCGGCGCGAATGGGACACTCACGGGCTACGGCGGTGGCCTCGAGCGCAAGCGCTGGCTGCTGGCGCACGAGCACCGGTGGGCCGTCAACGCCAGGAGGTGACGTTGTCGGTGGAGGACCCGATTCCGATCGTGGCGTACGATCCCGCCTGGCCGCGTCTGTTCGCGGTCGAGCGCGAACGAATCCGTGGCGCGCTCGGAGCTCTCGCGTTGCGGATCGACCACCACGGGTCGACCTCGGTGCCCGGTCTCGCCGCCAAGCCGGTCATCGACATCCAGATCTCGGTGGCGCAGTTACATCCCATCGAGGCTTACGGGCAGACGCTTGCCCGGATCGGGTACGTTCACCTGCCGCATCCGGACGACGCGTTCTGCCCGTTCTTCCACCGGCCGGCCGCGTGGCCGCACACGCATCACATCCATGTCGTCGAGCACGGCGGCGACGAGGAACGGCGCACGCTGGCCTTCCGCGACTACCTGCTGGGGCACGAGGAGGCGCGCCGCGCCTACGAGGAGCTCAAGCGCGACCTTGCCAGCCGCTTCAGCGCCGGCACGATCGATTCGCGGCAGGCATATGCCGAGGCCAAGACCGATTTCATCACGCGTATCACCGAGCGTGCGCTCGCCACGGGCTATGCGGTTCCCCGCGGCTAGTGCCGGGGGCCGCGGCGGCGAAGCGTTACCCGATCGGGGCGGCATTTTTGCCTTTCGCCCGCCTTTCTCCTCTTAGTAGCCTTCTTGTGGATCTCGTTGAATTCAGGCGGCCATACCAGCGCGAGAGGAGGGCGCTCATGATGAAGAGTCGATTTGGTCTGCTGCTGCCGATGGCCTTGGTCGTGACGGCAACTTTGTTGGCCGTCGATTTCGGCCGGGCCGAAGCCCGGACCTGCAACAGTGTGTGCAACCAGGTCCGGAGGGCTTGCCGGCGTGTCGCGAGGACGACGAAAAAGGCGGCCCAAGCGACTTGCAGCGATCAGCGCGATGCTTGTCGGACAGCTTGCGAGACCAACGCCGCGACCTGCCCGACTGATTGCAACACGGTCGACCAGACCTGCCTCGCCGCCTGCCCGACGGGGGATCTCGCCTGCTCGTCGAACTGCGATGCGGCGTTGACGCAGTGCCTCGAAGACTGCGCTCATTGCAAGGCCAACTGCAACGCCGATCGTATCGTCTGCGGCGCCGCGGCCAAGACGGCCCAGGACACGGACAATCAGGCCTGTGACGATCTACAGGCCACGTGCGGAACGACCTGTACCGATCCGATCGATTCGAGCTGCGTCCGCCCCTGCGGCGTGACGCGGCGGGGCTGCGACCTCGGGGTGAAGAAGAACGCGAACACCTGCAAGCGGGCGTGCGTGCGCGGTCCGGCTCGCCGCGCTTGCGTGCGCGGCTGTCGCGCGCAGCTGAACATCGACCTGGGTGGCTGCTCGGATCAGGAAGTCACCTGTCTGGCCGGCTGCGCCGGCATGGCGCCGTGAGCGTCGCTCGGCGATCCGTTCGGTAACGGTTCGGGGCTTGGATCGGGGTCCCCGCCACGGTATCAACCAGCCGGGCAGGGGACCTCATGCCCGCGCATCACGCCCGCGGCCTTCTGCGACTCGGTGTCGCTCTCTTTCTCGCCGGTCTGCTGACCG
>CAZYMF010000173.1:0-10371 GCA_964648215.1 uncultured Binatia bacterium (SeqCode)
TGCCTGGCAGAGGACCTCGCCGGCCTGAACGTGCGGCGCGACGAGGGGCGCATCCGCTTCAGCCACCAGGCTTGCATCGTGGTCGCCAAGCCGACTCCCGCCACGGCCTGAGGGCTTCGCAAGAGGAGCCCCTCACCCCCACCCCTCTCCCCGCGGCAGTGCGGGGAGAGGGGGGATCGGTCGCGGCCACCCGATCCAAGAGAAAATCGACAGTCTCTTACCAAGGAGGGGGATAGTGGAGGTGCTGACGCGCCGTTCCAAAACCTCCCCTGACCCCTCCTTGGTAAGGAGGGGAACCCTCGACGGACTGTTCATTGGTAGGAGGCGCCATCACGACGGGGCGGAGGTCCGCTTTCCCTTATCTACCAATGACTTGCGGCGACTCCGGCGCCGATGCGGTACGCCCGGGGAGGCTGCGGCAAGCGGAAATTCTACGGCCGAAACTCATTTTCAACGCTCGCTCCCACGGCGATTCAAACGGGCCCGGGGCTACAACTGGCCGCAAGTCGACAGGCGCGGCCGCGAGCCGCCGAAAGGAGCAAGGCAGATGGCCAGATTCGACAGCATCCTCGAGACGATCGGAAACACGCCGGTGGTGCGGATCCGCAAGCTGGCGCCCGCGGGGGTCAACCTCTTCGTGAAGGTGGAGTCGTTCAACCCGATGGGATCGGTCAAGGACCGCATGGCGCGCGCGGTGATCGAAGATGCCGAGCGCTCCGGTGCGCTGCAGCCGGGCCAGACGGTGGTGGAAGCCACGAGCGGCAACACGGGCATCGCGCTGGCGATGGTTTGCGCGCAGAAGGGTTACCCGCTGGTGGTGACCATGGCGGAGAACTTCAGCGTCGAGCGGCGGCGCCTCATGCGCTTCCTCGGCGCCCGGGTCGTTCTGACCCCGGCCTCCGAGAAGGGGACCGGCATGCTGGCGAAAGCTGCCGAGCTGGCGCGCACGCACGGCTGGTTCCTCACCCGCCAGTTCGACAACGAGGTCAACGCCGACGCCCACTCCGAGACCACCGCGCGGGAGATCCTCGCCGACTTCGCCGCGGACGGCCTGGACTACTGGGTGAGCGGTTTCGGAACCGGCGGCACGCTGAAGGGCGTCGCGCGGACGCTGAAGCAGGAGAGCCCGCGCACCCGCATCGTCGCCTGCGAGCCGGACAACGCTCCCGTCCTCGGCAGCGGCATCCCCCAGCCGCGCGGCGCGGACGACTCGCCGTCGGCCAGCCATCCGATGTTCCGCCCGCACCTGATGCAGGGCTGGAGCCCCGACTTCGTCTCCAAGCTCACCGAGGACGCCGTGCACGACGGCCTGGTGGACGAGGTGATGCCGGTGAGCGGCGCCGAGGCGTTGCGCCTGTCCCGGGCGCTGGCGCGTGCGGAGGGCATCTTCTGCGGCATCTCCAGCGGCGCCACCTTCGCCGGAGCCCTCGAGATCTGCAAGCGGGCGCCGCAGGGAGCGAACGTGCTCTGCATGCTGACCGACACCGGCGAGCGCTACCTCAGCACGCCGCTGTTCGAGGACGTCGACACCGAGATGAACGCGGAGGAGATGGAGATCTCCCGCTCGACGCCGAACTACCGCTTCGACGCGCCCGCCGCTGCTTGTCCGGCAAAGCCGGCGCCGCCGCCGTCGAACGGTGCCGACCCCGAAGCCGATGCGATCGTCTCACAGGCACTGGCCGACCCGGATCAGGCGGTCGTGATGTTCGCCCTGGAGTGGTGCGAGTTCTGCTGGTCGGTGCGCAAGCTCTTCGGCCGGCTCGGAATTCCCTACCGCACCGTCGACCTCGACTCGGTGGAGTACCAGGCCGACAACCTCGGCGGCAGGATCCGCGCCGCTCTGGCGCGGCGGATCGGTGCGCCGACGATTCCCCAGGTGTTCATCGCCGGCCGGCACGTCGGCGGCTGCACGGAGGTCTTCGAAGCCCATCGGAGCGGCGAGCTGCAGGAGCAGTTGCTCCGCGCGGGCGTCGCGTTCGACACGGAGGCCGACGTCGATCCGTACGGCCTGCTTCCCGGATGGCTGCACCCGCGGCAAACGGAGGCATCGTGCCATGACCGATAGAATCGACCAGGTGCCGGTTCTCGATATCCGGCAACTCACGGACGATCCTGCGGCGCTGGCGGCTCTCGACCGCGCGTGCGCGGCCTGGGGTTTCTTTCAGGTGACCGGCCACGGCATCCCGCAGGAGCTGATCGACGCCACGCTCGCGCGGATGCGGGAGTTCTTCGCTCTGCCGGTGCAGCAAAAGCGGGCCGTCGAGCGCACGGCCACCAACGCGTGGGGTTTCTTCGACCGCGAGCTGACCAAGAACACGCGCGACTGGAAGGAGATCTACGATGTGGGTCCGGCCGTGACCAGCGGCGCGCTCGCCGGCAACGTGCCGCAGTGGCCGGCGTCGCCGCCCGAGTTCCGGGCGACCATCCTCGCCTTCCAGGAAGCCTGCACCCGGCTTGCCCACCGGTTGCTCGCGGCGCTCGCCCACAACCTCGGCGCCCCCGCCGCTGCTCTCCTCGACGCCTTCGGGCCGCGGCACACGAGCTTCCTGCGCCTGAACTACTACCCGCCGTGCGACGACCCGGCATCGCCCGATGCGGCGACGATGCCGGCGTCGGGGCAGCTCGGAGTCCACCATCACACCGACGCCGGCGCCCTGACGATTCTGCTGCAGGACGACCAGCCGGGGCTGCAGGTGGAGCGTGAAGGGAGGTGGTATCTGGTGGAGCCGCGATCCGATGCGCTGGTCGTCAACGTCGGCGACGTCGTGCAGGTGTGGTCGAACGATCGCTACCGGGCCGCCCTGCATCGCGTTCTCGCCAATCGCGAGAGGGCGCGCTACAGCGCGCCGTTCTTCTTCAACCCGGCCTGCGAGGCGACCTATGCGCCGCTGCCGAGCGCCTGCGGTGACGACGGGCCGCACTACCGGCCCATCCGCTGGGGCGAGTTCCGCGCCGCGCGCGCCGCCGGCGACTACGCCGATTGCGGCGAGGAGATACAAATCGCGCACTTCCGGCTGCCGGGAGAGCGCGGGCTACGCCCGCAGCCCAAAGTCGAAAGCCCGGAGAACTGGATCACTGAACCAGTGAATCAGTGAGTCATTGTTCCTTTTCACCCTCGGCCCTCGACCAGCTCGGCCGTCCAGACGTCGTCGAGCGGCATCTCGATCTGTTTCTGGGCGCGCCGGACGGACTCGGCGTCCGGCGCTTCGTAGAGACAGATCATGCGACAACGATCGGCCGAGAAGTAGGTGCGCAGAAAATGTACGCGGTGCAGGTCCAGGCACCAGGCGCCGGCCTCTTCCCGGGCTTGCAGCGGTTCGAACTCGACGGGCTGGCCAAACGACCGCTCGACGATCACCAGCTCCAGCTTCGGGTCGGTCTTCGCCGCTCCGCCGGTGGGCGGCTGCAAGACCGCGCTCTTCCAGATTCGTTCGGCCGGCAGGGCCAACTGCCCATTGGCCCGCCGTACCGCCTCGGCGTCGGGAGCGCCGAACTCGCAGACCATCTGCAGCCCGCCGGCGGCGAGGTAGGTGCGCAGGTGGCGAACGCGATTCGTCTGCAGACACCGCATGCCCTGGGCTTCGAGGTCTCGCACCCCGTCCGGCGTGACCGGGTCGGGGAGTCGCCTTTCGACGATGACGTGTTCCATCACAACGCCCTCCGGCTCTTGCGCGAGGCGCCGGGTATGGCGTCCCGCTCCAAGAGCGATTTCATCGCATGGCGCGCGTGTGCCGACAGCACGGCGGGTGCGGCGCGCAGCTCGGCGAGCCGGTGTCGGCGCTCGCCGGCATTCTCCGGCGCCGTGGCGCAGTGTGCCAGGAGCGCCCGCGCCAGGGCGATGTCGCTCGGGGACTCCAGCGCCTGCGCCAGTCGCAAAGCCTCCTCGGCGCGCCGCTGCGCCTGCTGCGGCCGGGCGCGACCAACGTCGATCTCCGCCGCGCGGGTGAGCACGAAGGCCAGCCGATGCTTGGCATCGACGACCCGCAACCCTTCGAGAGCCTCGTCCAAGCCGCCGGTATCTTCGTCCCCGAGAGTATACTGCGACAGCGCGGCGAGCGCCGCCGCAAAGGGCGCTTCGCTGCCGCCGCGCAGCTTGTCGGCGATGGGGGACAGCTCGGCGGCATGCGCCCGCGCCGACTCGTGCTGCCCGGCATCGAGCTCCAGCATGCAGAGATGGGCCAGAGCCTGGAACTCGTCCTCGTGGTCCCCGTCGCGGCAAGCCAGGATTCGCGCCTGCTTGAAGAGCTCCGCCGCTTCCTCGAGCCGGCCCTGGTGCATGCGCAGCATTCCGAACCCGTCGGCGATGGCGACCGGCTCGATGCCGAGCTGTTTTGCAAGCCCGCGGGCTTCCAGGAGCAGCGTTTCGGCCTGCCCGAGATCGCGCTCCACCAGCGCCAGGCAGCGTGCCGCCTCGGCCATCGCCACAACCCGTTCGGCGGCATCGGCGGAGCGGCTGACGAACTCGGCGCGCAGCATGTGCCGCTGCGCGTCCGACCAGGCGCCTTCCTCCCAGCGCAGGTAGCTGATCATGTGGAACCCCAACCGGGCGTGCTCGAGGCAACCGAAGGCGAGCGCCTCTTCGGCGAGGGCTTCGATCCGCCGCGCCTCCTCGTCGAGTCGCTCGGGCCGGCGCGCCGCGACGGCGATCTGGCCGAGCTCCAACAGGAGCTGGACACGCTCGGGCTCGCGCAGCCCTTCGGCATGATGCATCCCGCGGCGCGCCAGGGTCTCGGCCGCGGCGTTGGCGAAAAGGCGTAAACAGCGCCGGCCCGCGGTGACGCACGCGCGCGCCGCCGTCGCCGCCTCGCCAGCCAGCGCCGCATGGTGGGCAATCTCGGCGGCCGCCATTTCGTCCGGCTCGCCGACGTCGGCGAGGGCCTGGGCGACACGGGCGTGCATGAGACGCCGCCGCGGCTGCGAGACGTCGCCGTACACCACGCTGCGCACGATGTCGTGGGCAAAGGAATAGGTGTCGCGTGCCTCGTCCGCGTCGTCCGTCGACCTGAGCAACGCGTGCCGTTCGAGAGTTTCGAGGGCGGCCACCAGGGCCTCGGAGTCGATCGACATGAGCTGCGCCAGCCGATCGACGCGGAAGGTCTGGCCCAGCACCGCGCCCCAACGCAGCACGTCTGCCGCCACGGCGGGCAGGCGTTCCATCCGCTCGCGCACGACTTCCTTCAGCGTGTGCGGCAACGCATCCCCACGGTGGGGCAGGGCGCGCGCCACCTCGAGAGCGTAGAGCGGGTTGCCGCCGCTTTCGGCGAAGACGCGATCCGCGTCGGCGGCAAGCCCCGAGGCCTTGACCAGCTCGACGGTCTCTTCGCGGCTGAGCGTTCCGAGAGGAATCTCGTCGAGCGCGGCGTCACGCCGAAGAGCGCGCAAGGCGCGGCACAGGGGGACGTTGTCCAGTAGCTCGCCGGCGCGTGCCGCGAGCGCAACGAGCACGGCGCGGTGCCGGTTCATGCGGGCGACGTAGTGCAGCAGCATCGTCGAGGCCTCGTCGCACCACTGCACGTCGTCGAAGACCAGCAGCACGGGCGGGGCGCTGTGAGCCCGCGCCGCCACCAGCTCGACGACCGCGCCGAAGAGTCGATCGCGGCTCCAGGCCGCCTCCGATACCGGCGACTGTCCCGGGAGCAGCGGCGCCAGGTCCGCACCGATGGTCGGTCCGAAGCTCGTCGCCGGCAGGCGCTGCAGCGCGTCCACCCAAGGGCCGTACGGGCGCCCGCTCTCGGCCTCGTAGGCGCATCCCATCAGCACCGTGCCGCCGCAGGTGCGCACTCTGGCGATGAGCTCCGCGAGCAGTTGGCTCTTGCCGATGCCCGGCTCGCCCGTGAGCAGAACGATGCGCTGGCGGCGCTCGCGCCGAACCTGCTCGACGATTGCCGTGAGGCGCGAGCGTTGCGCCACCCGACCGATCGGAGCGCGTAGATCCGCCGCCAACGAGGGTCCTTCGGCAGCCTCGTCGATCTCAATGGCCGGTGGGGGCGTCGGGGACGCGGCGGGGGCCGGCGGGGTCGAGGCCCGTTTGTGTAGCGCCGGCTGCGCCTCGAGCAGGATGTCCGACGGTGCGCCGCCGAGCTCCTCCAGCATGCGCACCGCGGCTCGGTACTGCTCCTCGGCCTCGCGTTCCCGGCCGGTGCGTGCCAGCAGCCGCACCAACGTCGCGCACGCCGCCTCGTCGAGGGGATCGGCCTGCACCAGAGAGCGCGCGTGGACCAGCGCCTCCTCGGGGGCATCGGCGAGACGATCGATCAGGCCGCGCCGCACCGCGGCGTGCAGCTGTCGCAGCTCCTCGCGCTCGGCGACGCACCAGAACTGGAACTCGTGGAAATCGCTCAGCTCCAGACCTTCGAGAAACCCGCCGCGGAACTCCCGCGCGACATCCTCGAGCGTCGCCCGCGAAAGCGCGTCGACGCCGGGCGCCAGCATCTGACGGATGCGCAACGTGTCGATGGCAACGCCCTCGGTGTCGAAGCTCACCGTGTCGCCGGCGGTGACGATGCGCGGCCGCTCGGGCTCGTCGACCAGGGGGCGCAGCTTGCTCAGGCTCCAGCGCAGCGCGCCGCGCGGGTCGTCGGTGACGTCCCACAGCAGCGAGCACAGACGTTCGCGGCGATGCGGCCGGGCGCTGACCACCAGGTAGGCGAGCAGCGCGCGCGTCTTCTTGGACTGGGGCAAGGCCAAAAGCCGGCTACCGCGGCGCACCTCGATCTCGCCCAGGAAGCAGAGATTCAACGTATCCGGCGCCGGCTTCGCTCGGGCCGGCGAAGCGCGGCGGCCCGGGCCGGCTTCGCTACCGGCCCGCTCGGCACTGCGACGGTTGGCAGGTTCGCTCGGCTTCTTCCTGCGCAATCCCGCCGTCGCGGACCCGGTGGGTCGCCTCGGACGTTCCTTCCGCATTGAGGGCAACGAGTTTACACGGTGCCGAGGCAAATTCCAACGCTCCTTCCAACGCCGGCTCACACGTTCCCCATGCGACAAAGGGACAAATCGAACGCGGGCGGCCAGCCCGCCAGCAAAGGAGGAAGGATCATGGATCACGGGTACACGTACGAAGCCACGTTGGCGGCAGCGCACAAGGTGAACTGGCGTATCGAGGACATCATCGGCGGCGACAAGCGGCTGGACTTCGACAAGCCGTTCCTGCCCGAGTCGCTGGCGCGCGTCGAACCGCTCGCGTTTCTCTCGCCGGAGGAGCGCCGCGTCCTCAACCAGATCCGCGGCCACAACTACCTCTACATGTTCGGGGCGGTGGAGGAGTTCATTCTCCCCTTCCTGATGGACCACGTCCGGCCGCAGCTCAACGGCGACGACTACCGCATCCGCGCCCTGCTGCAGTTCGCCGGCGAGGAGGCCAAGCACATTCACCTCTTCAAGCGGTTCCGCGAAGAGTTCGAAGCCGGCTTCGGGACGCCCTGCGAGGTGATCGGGCCGCCGCACGAGATCGCGCGCGCGGTGCTGTCCCACCATCCCATCGGCGTCGCCCTCGCCATCTTGCACATCGAGTGGATGACCCAGCGGCACTACGTGGAAAGCGTCAAGGCCGACGGCGATCTCGATCGGCAGTTCAAGAGCCTGCTTCGCCACCACTGGATGGAGGAGGCGCAGCACACCAAGATCGACACGCTGATCCTCGAGGCGCTGGCGGAGCTGAGCAGCCGGCGCGACATCGAGGACGGGATACGGGACTACGGCGAGATCGGCGCCTTCCTCGACGGTGGCCTGGGCCAGCAGGTCGAGTTCGACCTCGACAGCTTCGAGCGCGCCACCGGGCGCAAGCTCGACGCTGCCGAGCGTCAGCGCTGCACCGAGGTGCAGCGGCAGGCGATGCGCTGGACCTTCCTGGGCTCGGGCATGACGCACCCGAACTTCCTGGCCATGGTGGAGGAGCTCAGCCCCGCGGCCCGCGCGCACGTCGAGCAGTCCGCCGCCGCGATGTGCTGAAAAAGAGAGAAGCACGATCGACGAACCGGACCGTCCGGAATGCGCCGGGCGGCCCACGACCAGAGGATCAAACCAACCCAAAGGAGGAGGTCAATCATGTCCACCGCAACCGCAAAGAAGCTGGAGAAGGTCAACGGCATCGACGTCGAGGCGCTCGGTTCCACCATCGAGGCCATCAAGCAGGATCCGTCCAAGGGGATCGTGGAGTTCCGCGTCACCAGCGCCTGGAAGGGGCAAACGTGCAGCGAGACCCGCATCGACTCGTACACTCTTGGCGGGCAGGTCGTGAAGCGTCCCTTCCGCGTCGTCGTCGACGAGCCGTTCGAGCTGCTCGGCACGAACACCGCGCCCAACCCGCAGGAGATGTTGATGACCGCGCTGAACGCCTGCGTCATGGTCGGCTACGTCGCCGGCGCCGCGGCGCGCGGCGTCACGCTCGAGAAGCTGGAGATCGAGACCACGGGCCAGCTCGACCTGCGCGGCTTCCTCGGCATCGATGCCAACGTGCCGGCCGGCTACGAGTCGATCCAGTACACGGTGCGCATCAAAGGCGACGGCACCGCGGAGCAGTTCCGCGACATCCACGAGACGGTCATCAAGACATCGCCCAACTACTTCAACGTCTCGCGACCGATCCGTCTCGACGCCGAGCTCGTCGTCGAGAAGTGACGGGGCGACGGCCCCAGCGAGACGGGGGCTTCGCCCCACGCTCCCGTTGGTCGCTCCCCTCGGTGACTCGTTGAAAGTTGGCTCGAACCAAGCAGGTTCCAGCCTTCAAGAACTCTAGCAAGTGGGACAGCCGGGCCCGGACGCACGCCGGGCCCGGCTGCCGCGGCGAGACCGAGATCGATTGGTCAAGCCGCCACCTGACCGGCGTCATCCCGCGCCGTCCGACCGGCCAGTAGGGTGCACCGCAATCGCCGCCGGCCGAAAGGGGCTCCCGTGGAAACCAAATATGATGTCATCGTCATCGGCGCCGGATTCGGGGGCGCCGCATGCGCCGCCTTGTTGGCGCGCCGCGGGGTGAAAACCTTGCTCGTCGACAAGAACACCATCCCCGGCGGCAAGGGCATCACTCTCTCCAAGCAGGGTTTCCGCTACGAGCTCTGGCCGATCAGCGGCGGTCCCAGCCTCAACTCGCAGTTCGCCCGCGTCCTCGAGGAGCTGGACATGGAAGCGGCGGTCGATCTGCTGATGCCGGAGCAAGCCGCCGCCCTCATGTACCGTGCCCGTGGCAGCGAGCACTACGAGTCCCATGTCGGCTCTGCGCTGCCGAACCCGGACGGGCAGATCGGAATGTTCGAGTTGCTCAAGCTCGGCGCCGACGACATGCCTGAAACCGCCCGCTGCTTTGGCGACATGCTGCAGATGTCGCGCGACGACATCGACCGGCTCGACGACGTCACGTTCGCCCAGTTCCTGTCCCGCTACAAGCTGCCGGAAGCGCTGCTGAGCTACCTCGGCCTGTGGTCGAACATCGTCTTCGTCGTCCCCATCGACCTGTTGGCGGCCTCGGAAGCGGTCAGGACGTTTCAGGACTTCGCCGCCGGCGGGGCCGCCCGCTACCACAGCGGCGGGTTCGGAAGGATGGCGGAGGTCTTCTGCGAGGGGGTCGAGCGCTACGGCGGCCGCGTGCTGCTCAAGACGCGCGTCGAGCTCATCAGCGTCGACCAGGGCGCCGTCACCGGGATCGTGACCGACCGCGGCACCTTCGAGGCGCCGATCGTCGTCAGCAACGCGGGCATCCAACCAACGGTGCTCCGCCTGGTCGGCGAGGAGCACTTCGACAAGAGCTACGTCGGCTACGTCAAAGGTCTGGTGCCCTCGTGGGCGATCATGGGCATCCGCTATTTTCTCAACCGGCCGTTCTTCGAGTACCCGATGTATCTGGCCTTCTCCGACGACAGCTACGTCGACACCGGCCGCTTCCTGAAGATGAAGGCGGGAGAGATCCCGGACGAGCTGGTGGTCTTCAACGTCGTGCCCGCGGTGTACGATGCCACGCTCGCGCCCGCCGGCAAGCAGTGCGCGCTGGTGGGCACGCTCTGCTCGCCCGATCCTGATCTCCGCCACCAAGAGGTCCTGTGGGACAAGCTCGACGCGATGGTCATGCGGTTGTGGCCGGGCTTGCGGGAATGCGTCGACCGCTCCGAGCGCTACGGCACCAGCCACGTCTCCACGCTCACGCGTGACGCGGTGGTTCCCGGCCAGGGCGGCGAGTGCATCGGACTCGGACAGATCGTCGGGCAGTGCGGCAAGCACAAGCCGTCGGCCCGCGCCCCGTTGCGCGGTCTGTTCTACGTCGGATGCGACGCCGGCGGCTACGGCTGCGGCACGCATCAAGCCGTCGATTCCGGTGTCAACGTCGCCGCCATGGTCTGCCGCGAGCACCGCATCCGGGCGACCGCGTTCTGACCGCCGCTC
>CAZYMF010000174.1:0-10370 GCA_964648215.1 uncultured Binatia bacterium (SeqCode)
CCGGTGCAGGGGTTCGTGACCGCGCGGCGCACCGGCCACTCGGACAACATCGCTCTGCTGCGCGAGATCCGCCGCGCTCTCGAGCTGGCCTGAGCGATCGCGCCGCAGCCCGACTCCCCGTGTGGGGCCGGCCCCGTTGCGGCGCCCTGTTAGCCCCCGGATACCGACGTCGATGCAACGCGTGTTCTATGGCTGGTGGATCGTCGCCGTGGCGTTCCTCACGCTGTGCATCACCACCGGAATCGTCTTCTACAGCTTCGGCGTCTTCCTGTCGGTGCTGGGGGAGTCGTTCGGCTGGAGCCGGGCCGAGGTGTCGTGGGGCTTCTCCCTGGTGGCGCTGTGCGGCGCGGCGTACGCCCCCGTCGTCGGCCGCCTGGTGGATCGCCAGGGGCCGCGCGTCGCGCAGGTGATCGGCGCCCTCAGCATGGCGGTGGGTTTCATTCTGCTGCGCAACATCGAGAGCAAGACGAGCTTCTATCTGCTGATGGGAGGCTTCGTTTCGTTCGGCTCGACGGCGCTGGGGCCGTTGGCCAGCAACACGGCGGTGGCCAACTGGTTCGTGCGGCTGCGCGGGCGAGCGCTGGGGATATCGACCGCCGGCATCTCGATGGGCGGAGTCATCTTCGTTCCGTTGACGCAGTATCTCATCGAGCGGCTCGGCTGGCGTGACGCCTTCGCCGCCCTCGGCGTGATCATCGTCGTCGTCGCCCTACCGCCGGTGATCTGGCTGATGGTGCGGCGGCCGGAGGACATGGGTCTGCATCCCGATGGCGGCGGCCGCGAGCGCTCGCCGCGTCTCGATCTGCACGAGGAGATCGAGCACTCGATGACGCCGCAAGAAGCCATGCACCAGCGCAACTTCTGGCTCATCACCGTCTCGTTCGCGCTCACCGTGATGGGGCTCTCGGCCACGCTGCTGCACCAGGTTTCGTTCCTGCGTGACCGCGGCATCTCGGCGGCGGCCGCGGCGCTCACCCTCGGGGCGACGGCCGGAGTCGGGGTCGTCGGCAAGCTCGGCTTCGGCTATCTCCTCGACGCCTTCGAGCAGCGTCGGGTGATCGTGTGGTGCTTCGCGCTACAGGCTCTCGGCGTGGCGCTGCTGATGGCGACTTTCAACGGGTGGATGCTGGCGCTGTTCGTGGTGGTCTACGGCTTTGCCATGGGAGGGAACGCGACCTTGCAGGCGACCATCCTGGGCGAGTGCTTCGGGCGCCTCTACTACGGCGCGATCGCCGGCCGCATGATGCCCTTCATCGTCGTCGGCCAAGCGCTGGGGATTCCGTTGATGGGGCAGGTGCGAGACACCACGGGCACGTACATACCGGCGTTTGCCGCCATCCTGGTGATGAACCTGGTGGCGATCGCCTGCATCGCGGGGCTCGAGCTGCCCGGCCCGCGCGGCGGGCCGCTTCAGGCGCCGACGCGGGCGACGATCGACTTGACCCGGTGTTGACGGTCGAGCTTGCGCGCGATGCGGCGTGCCTGAGCGAAGCTCGGGTAGGTGCCCACGGTGACCCGATAACGCCGGTGTTTGCCCCGGCCGACGGTCTTGATCGCTACCGGGTAGCCGGATTTCCTCACCGAGTCGCGGAGGCGGTTGGCCCGCCACCTGTCACGAAACGCGGCCAGACGAACCTGGTACCGCGGCGCCGGGGCAACACCGTCGTCACCCTCGTCTTCGTCTTCGTCGTCGTCTCCCGCCGCTTGCGAGGTGGCGGCCTCGGCGGAGGCGGTAGACCAGTCGACGGCCCGGGCCGCCTCGGTCGTCGCCGGCAGATCGGATGCCGCACCGTTGCCGATGAGCTTCTTCAGGTCGCCCCAGAGATCGCGGGAGCCGAGCACGGCGACCAGCACCTCGCGACCACCCACCGACGCCACGCCGACGAAACACTTCTTCGCCGCTCTGGTCCATCCGGTCTTGCCGATGACGGGGATCGGGTAGTTCGACATGAGAAGGCGGTTGTGGCTGTGCAGCGTGATCCGGCGCCGGGTGCCCGAGGTCGGCACGATGACCAGGCGCTTGGTCCCGAGAATCTTCCGGAACAGCGGCCGCTGGAGCGCGGCGGAGAAGATCGTGGTGAGATCGCGAACCGTCGAGTAGTGACGCTTGGCCGGGAGACCGTGAGGGTTGACGAAGTGCGAGTGGGTGGCTCCCAGGCGCTGCGCCTCGGCATTCATGCGGGCGGCAAACTTGTGAACCGATCCTGCGACACCTTCGGCGATCACCTCGGCGGCGTCGTTGGCCGAGTTGAGCAGCAGGGCATACAGCAGGTCCTCGAGACGAAGGCGCCAGCCGGGCCGGACCCTGATCCGGGACGGCGGCGTGTGTGCGGCCGCGGCGCTGACGCGAAAGGACTCGGACAACCGCCCGCTCTTGAGCGCCAGCAACGCCGTCATCACCTTCGTCGTGCTCGCCGGCGGCAACTCCATGTCGGGGTTGCGTTGCCACAGCACCTGGCCGCTCTGGCGATCGATCAGGATCGCCGCCTTGGCGGTGACGGAGTCGCGCCCCGCGGCGTGCGCGACAGAGGGCAGCACGACCATCGTGGCGATGGCCAACAAAACGACAAGCTTGCTCCGGGTCCCGCCCCTCATGACCTCCCGCTGCCGGTGCCTCGTGCAGACAACCACGTGGAGTTTCGAATATTTCTTTTGAGTTGTCAAGAAATAGAACGAAGGAATAGCGGTGCCGGCTAGGCGCCGGCTCGTCGCGCCCGGCCTTGCCGGCGGCGCTTCTCGGCGGCTGGCAAGCCGGCAGCCCCGCGGGGGAGGGCCCCGGTTGCCGGGGCGCCTGCCGGCTAGCCCGGCAGCTCGAGGTCGCGCAGCTCGGGTCGAATGTGGGCACCCTGCAGGAACATGCCGTGGAAGAAGAACAGGCTGACGATCAGTGGCAACACGTAGTAGGCCGCGCGAAAGATCAGCACCGCCACCACGGCGGTTTCCAACGGCACGGCCAGGCTGGCGAAGATGGCGGCCATCGAGCCCTCCATCACCCCCAGCCCTCCGGGGATGAAAGAGACCAGGGCGAGAATCGTCCCGACCGCGAAGCCGACGACCACGAAGGTGAACGGGATGGCGTAGTGCAGCGCCAGGAAGGCGCCGTAGAGGATCCCGAGCGTGACGATCCAGTCGACGAAGATGTAGAGGGCGGGAAGGGCCATGTGCTTCTTGCGGGCCAGCATGAACTCGATGCCGCGGTTGAGGTTGCGCTGAAAGCGCCAGATGTGCATGCGGGCGGGTTTGCGCGCCGGCATGAAGCGATGCAGCAGCCAATGCGCGGTGTTGGCCAGGACGAAGAGGGTGCGCCGGCGCAGCCGGCGATGGAAGAGCAGCAGCATGGCGACGACGGCGGCGCCGCTGAAGAAGATGAGCAGAACGATGGTGGTGGCCAGGGCCCAGCCGTGCAGGCTGCCCGACGCCAAGAGGTAGGTGACGCCGAACAGAACGAAGGCGAGCAGGGTCACGTTGGTGAGGAACGTCTGGGCGAGCGAAATGATCACCGCCGTGCCCGAGGGGATCGCCCGCTGGGTGAAGAAGTACAGCCGCAGGGCGAACCCGCTGAGGCCGCCGGTCGACACCAGGTAGTTCGCGGTGTTGGCGACGAACGTGATCTTGAGCATCTCACCGAAGGGAACGTGCGCCTCGGCGGCTTCGGCGATACCCTGGTACGACAGCGCCATCACCAGATAGCTCAGCACCGTCAACGCCACGGGGATCAGCAGCAGCCAGGGGTCGGCCCGGGTGATCACCCGGGCGATCTCCTTCATGTCGGTGAAGGCGAACATCGCCGCGAACGCGGCGATGCCGACGAAGACGGCCACGGGTACCCAGCGGTGGTGCGAGCGGGTGGTTCGTGCCGGTGGGGAAGGAGCCTCCGGCGGCTGCGGCTGTAACACCTGACCGGTCACGACGCCTCAGGAACTAGTCGCTTGCCCGGGAGGCGTCAAGGCGGTCGGCGACTGCCAGCTCAGGCGGCCGCGCGGAAGCGACCCGGCTCGATCTCGACCACGGCGTTGCCGGCGACGAGACGGCGCAGATGCTGAACGATGGTGCGCCGTTCCACCGCGTCGATGAACGGTGCCTGGGCGTGGGACGGATAGAGGAAGCGATGGGCCACCAGCTCTTCGAGGGTGCGGGGCGCGGCGAGGAATTGTAGCAGGGCCTGCTCGCGGGCCGGGATCTTCGCTGCGAAGGCGGCCAGCTTGTCGCTGAAGACCTGCGGGTCGTCGACCACTCCGACGTGGTGGAAGGAGACCCAGAGGCGGGCGTCGATCCGTCGCACCCGGTCCAGGGATTGCTCGAAGTCTTCGAGGTCGGACCAGGCGTCGCCGTAGTAGGGGCCGAATCCGGTGAGGTCGATGTCGCCGAGAAACAGAACGCCCTCGGGCTCGACCAGCAGCGCGCAATGGCCGCGCGTGTGACCGGGCAGATGGATGGCGCGAACGCGGCAGCCGCCGAGATCAAATACCGCGCCGTCGGCGAACTCGCGCACGTCGGGGCGGGCAACGTAGTGGAAGGAGTCGCTGACGTACGAGCGCATCGAGCTGGTCAGCGGCTCGCCGTAGCCGTAGATCTCCATCAGCCCGTCGAGACTGCGCAGACCGAGCGCGTCGGCGCCGTGGGCCCAGACCTCGGCATCGGGGAAGAGAAAGAGCCCGGCCACGTGGTCCTCGTGCACGTGGCTGTGCGCCACCACGTCCGCGGCGCCGCGCAGCTCGGCCGCGCGCGCCGCCAGCGCCAGCGACGGATCCATGAGCAGGCGGCTGTCGCGGCCGCGCACCAGAAGCGAGTTGCCCTGCGGGTACTTCCCGTTCTTGTCTCCGAGGAGGACGGTTACGGCCCCGAAGGTGCGATCGGTGTCCATGACGGCGTCTGGCTCCCTCAGGCGTGTCCCCGCCGGCGGGCGGCGGGTGTCATCGCGACGGCCGGGTGGTGGCGCGCGGCTGCAGCCAGTGCTGAACCATGTCGATGAACTCGTTGGGGTACTCGGGCGGCAGGGCGGTGAGGGCGTCGAGGCGCTCGATCACCGCCGGGGACAGCTGCAGCGAGGCGGCGCCGAGGTTCTCCTCGAGCTGGGCGCGATTGCGCGCGCCCAGGATGACGGCGCTGATCTCCGGCTTGGCGAGCTGCCAGGCGATCGCCAGCTGCCCCGGCGAGCAGTCGACCTCGTGCGCGATCTGGCGCAGCCCGTCGACCACCGTGAAGGCCTGGTCGGTGAAGTAGGCGCGATAGTGGGGCATGTCGCGCTGCGCCAGCCGCGCCTCCGACGGCCGCGCGTCGCGGGTGATCTTCCCGGTCAACATGCCGGCGGCCAGCGGGCTCCAGGTGAGGAGGCCCACGCCTTCCTCGCGACAGAGGGCGAAATGCTCGCGCTCGATGCCGCGCACGAGCAGGTTGTACTGCGGCTGCAACGAGATGAAGCGCGCGCCGCCGCGGTGATCGGCGATGCCGAGCGCCTTGGCCAGGCGGTAGGCGCGGTAGTTGGAGCAGCCGACGTAGAGGACCTTGCCGGAACGCACCAGATCGTCGAGCGCCTGCAGCGTCTCCGGGAGCGGCGTCGCCAGGTCCTCGGCATGCACCTGATAGAGGTCGATGTAATCGGTCTGCAGCCGGTGCAGGCTGGCGTCGCAGGCCTCGCGAATGTGCTTGCGCGAGGCGCCGCGGTCGTTGGGGCCGGTGCCCACCGGCATGGTGCACTTGGTGGCCAGAACGAAGCGGCTGCGCCGGTTGCGCATCGCCTTGCCGCAGATCTCCTCGGAGCGTCCTTCGGCATAGGCGTCGGCGGTGTCGATGAAGTTGCCGCCGGCGTCGAGAAAGTGGTCGATCATCTGCAGCGCCGTCGCCTGGTCGCAGCCCCAGCCCTCGGTGCCGAACGTCATTGCCCCCAGACAGAGCTCCGAAACTCGCAGGCCGCTCGCGCCTAGACATCGAATGCGCATGGTCCCTCCTGTCCCGGTGGTGTTCTCTTCCGCATAGCGTGGGAGGCCGGATGCCGCAACCGACGCCGCCGGCGAAAGCCGCGCGCGCGGGCGGGCTCAGCGCGGGCGGTAGCCGAAGGGCTGCAACGCAACGCTGGTGGCGCGCTCGGTGAGCAGCTCGGCGATCAGCAGGCCGGTGATCGGCGCCAGGAGAATCCCGTTGCGGTGGTGACCGGTGGCGAGCAGCAGGTTGTCGAAGCCGCGCGCGGGGCCGATGAGCGGACGTCGAATCGTCGGGCACGGTCGCACTCCGGCCCAGCTGCGCGACACGGTCGCGTCGGCGAGCGTCGGCATCATGCGCAGCGCGCGGCGCAGCAGGATGCCGGCACCCCTGGCGGTCGGCATCGCCTCGTCCGTCTCCTCGTGCGTGCCGCCGACGAGCAGCTCGCCGTCGGGTCGAGGGACCAGGTAACCGTCGCCCCACGCCACGGTGCGCAAGGGCAGGGGGCTGCGCGGCCGCAGCGCCAGCATCTCACCGCGCGCCGGGCGCAGCGGCAGCCGTAGCCGCAGCATACGGGCGATCTCGACCGACCACGCGCCGGCGGCGAGCACGACCACGCCGGGGCTGAACCACTCGGCGCCGGCGCGCACGCGCAGCACGCGCTGCCGGCCGGTCTCGACCGCCGTCACCGGCGTCCCTAGCTGTACGGCGGCGCCGCGGCGCCGGGCCGCCGCGGCGAGGGCGGCGGTGAAGCGCTCGCTGTCGATGGTATGGTCGTCGGCGAAACAGGCGCCGGCGACGATCTGAGCCGAGACGTCGGGCTCGAGCTCCCGCGTCGCCCCGGCGTCGAGCCACTCGGCGCCAAAGCCCTGAGCCCGGCGGCGATGGCACAGACGGCGCAGCGCCTCGGCCTCGCGCGTCGTGAACGCGAGCTCCACGAGGCCGCGCTGCACGTAGCGCGCGTCCATCCCGGTCTCGGCATGCAGCGCGGCGACCAGATCGGGAAACATCGCCGCGCTGCGCCGGCGCAGATCGAAGAGGACGCCCCGGGCGCGGCTGCTGCCGACCGCCAGCACCCCGGCGGCCGCGTTCGCGGCGCCGGCGCCGATGCCGGCACGCTCGACCAGGACGACGCGCAGCGACGACAGGCGCGTCAGGTGATAGGCGACGGCACAGCCGATCACGCCCCCGCCGAGGATCAGGACGTCCGGCTGGCGCATCGCGGCGGACAGCGCGTCAGCGGCCGCCGGTATCCCAGGGACCGAAACGCAGCGGCTCCCGGCCCTCGAGGATGTCGGGGGTCAGAAATGCCTGGCCGCGGCAGAGGTTCCAGGTGTCGTCGGCGGCGTGCCGGTTGCCGCCGGTGAGCCAACCGGTGAGCCCGGTCAGGATCGCCCCGGTGACGCTGACGGCGAAGCGAACCGGAACGTAGACGAGGTTCGCCGCGGCGGCGCCGAAGGCCGCACCCGGCTCCGGCGTGCGGTCGGCGCGAGCGGCCGTGGCAGCCGCGGATTCCTCCGGCATCGCGTAGTCGCCCTGCGCCAGCGCGCCGCGGGCCGGGACGAGGCAAGCGGCAAACAAGAGAGCTGCGAGTGTCGATCGACTGAGCATGACCATGTCCTCCGCGCGAAGAATAACCCGCGACGGCGAAGCTGTCACCCGCTTTTATGCAGCGCCGTGCGCGGCGGGGCGGCCGCGGCCACCGGCGCCGGGTGTCGGGTTGTGGCGCCTCACCCTTCATGGTAAGCGGCACGAGTTTCCATGAACGAGCCACAGACCCGATCGGATCGCTCCGTTCTGAGCATTGTCTTTGTCACCGTCTTCGTCGACCTGCTCGGCTTCGGCATCGTCATCCCGTTGCTGCCGTACTACGCGGAGACCTTCCATGCCTCGGGCTTCGTCGCCGGCGCGGTGGTGGCCTCCTACTCGGCGATGCAGTTCGTCTTCGCCCCGCTGTGGGGCCGCTTGTCGGATCGCATCGGCCGGCGCCCGGTGATCCTGATCAGCCTGGCCGCGTCGACGCTCTCCTACGTCATGTTCGCGGCGGCGCAGGGTCTCGGTCTCCTGTTCGCCTCGCGCCTGCTGGCGGGAGCGGGCGGGGCCAACATCCCCGTGGCGCAGGCCTTCATCGCCGACACCACGAGCGAGCGGGATCGGGCCAAGGGCATGGGATTGATCGGCGCGGCCTTCGGTCTCGGCTTCACCTTCGGTCCGGCGATCGGCGGCGTGCTGGCGGTGCACGGCCACTGGGCGCCGGGCGTGGCGGCGGCGGTGATCTGCGGCCTCAACCTGCTGCTGGCCCTGGCCCGGCTGCCCGAGTCGCTGCCCGCAGAGCAGCGCCGCCAGCGGGCCGCGAAGCGGGTCACTCACCCCCTGTTCGAGCTCGCGCAGGCAGTGCGGCGGCCGGGCTTGGCGCTGCTGCTCGGCCTGTTCGCCGCGGCGATATTCTCGTTCTCCACCATGGAGACCACGCTGTCGCTGCTGTGCGCGACGTCGTTCCACCTCCACGCGACACAGATCTACTGGCTGTTCGGCTACATGGGCCTGGTGACCAGCGTGGTTCAGGGCGGCCTGATCGGCCGCCTGGCGCAGCGGATGAGCGAGCGTCACCTGACCGTCGCCGGATGCGGCCTGCTGGCTCTGGGGCTGCTGGCGACGCCGCTGAGCCGCCCGGTGACGTCCTTGCTGGTGGCGCTGGGGGCGCTGGCGGTGGGCCAGGGAATCGCCTCGCCGACGCTGGCCAGTCTGATCTCGAAGGCGACCGAAGCCGGGGAGCAGGGAGGCGTGCTCGGGCTGTCGCAGTCTCTGGGCAGTCTGGCCCGTATCGTGGGACCGCTTTGGGGCGGCTTGCTCTTCGACGGCGTCGGGCCGGCGGCGCCGTATCTGACCACGGGAGTGCTGATGGTGCTCGCCAGCGCGTGGGCGCTGCGCATTCGCGCCGGCGGGCCGGTGGAGGTGCCGGCCGTGGCGAGCGCGCGGGCGAGCGGGTGAGGGGCGAGCGATGTTGTGGATCAAGGCATTGCACGTGATCGCGGTGATCGTCTGGGCCGGGCCGCTGCTGCTGGTCACCCAGATGCTGACCGCGCACGCCAGCGAGGCCGACGGCGGCCGCGAGCTCCTCGGGCGGATCGAGCTGCGGATGTTCAACTCGATCATCAACCCGGCGGCCGCGGTGGTCCTGGTCAGCGGTCTGCTGCTGATCCTCGGGGCGCCGACGTTCTACATGAAGGCCGGCTGGTTCCACCTCAAGCTGTTGCTCGCCCTGGGGATGTTCGGCATCCACATCCGGGTCTTCCAGCGCATGCGGCGGTTGATCCGTGATCCCGGCGGCGCCTCGGCCCGCGAGTTCCAGATCCTGCACGGCGTCTGCGCCTTGCTCATGATCGTGATCGTGATCGCGGTGATCGTGAAGCCGTAGGTCGATCGATGGCGCGGACCGCCGAGCTCACGTTCGATCGCGAGGGTGCCGTGCTGCGCGGCTACGCCGCCTGGCCGGAGACGGGCGGACCGTTTCCGGCGCTGCTGGTGATTCACGACGTGCGCGGCCTCTACGAACACTATCGCGACGTCACCCGGCGTCTGGCCGACGAGGGGTTCTTCGGCTTCGCCCTCGACTTGTACAGTCGCGAAGGGGCGCCGGAGCTTCCCGACATGGAGGCCGTCTTCCGTTGGCTGCGACAGCTTCCCGATCGCCGCGTCCTCGACGACATCGAGGCGGCGGCGGCATTTCTGGCGCGGCGATCCGAGGTGCGCGCCGAGGCCATCGGCATCACCGGTTTCTGCATGGGCGGTCAGTACGCGCTGCTGGCAGCTTGCACGGTCAAGCGCCTGGCCGCCGCCGTCAGCTGGTACGGGATGCTGCGCGACGCGGAGAAGGACGACCCGCTCGATCTTGCCCCCAACCTGGGCTGCCCCTACCTCGGGCTGTTCGGGGAGGAGGACGCCCTCATCCCCCTGGCCGACGTCGCCGAGCTCGGCGCCATCCTGCAACGCGCGGCCAAGACCTTCACGATCAAGACATACCCGGGCGCCGGCCACGCATTCTTCAATGACACGCGTCCCGATGCCTACCGCCCGGACGCGGCCGCCGATGCCTGGCCGCGCGCCGTCGGCTTTCTGCACCGGCACCTCGGCTGACCCCGCCGACCGAGGACGATCTTCGTCCGCGACCGCAATAATTTGCCGCTCCGACGCCGCGCGGCGGCTCGCTGGCCCGCATCCGCCATGGCGTCAGGCATGCGCAGCCGCGCGCCACAGCCTATTTCACAAGGCTGGCGGTCTCGGTACGAAAGCCGCTTAGGCTCTCACCATGCGGCTCTCCTGGCGACGGGTTCTCCTCGTGGCGCTGGTGCTGGGGTTGACCTCCCGGTATGCCGGCGCGGCAACGTACTACGTCGATCCGGCCGGTGACGATACCGGACCGGGCACGGCGGCGGCGCCGTGGCAGACGA
>CAZYMF010000175.1:0-9978 GCA_964648215.1 uncultured Binatia bacterium (SeqCode)
TACAACGCCCAGCAGGTGACCGCCGTCGGCAACGTGGCCGTCCTGACACGCGCCGCCACCAATCACTTCGACCCCGGCGGCGGCCTGTACGTGATCGACGCCTCCGACCCCAGCCAGCAACAGTTGATCGATCACATCATCGTTCCCGGAACGACCCGTACGGTGACGACCGACGGTAGCCTGATCTACGCTGGCGACAGCTCCAGCGTGCTCGACATCGTCGACGTGGCCCAATAGACGGAAGACGGAAGTCCAGTCGATCTCCCTACCGCGGCGACCCCAAAGGGTCGCCCGCGCTTCATTTCCGTAGAAATGTTCATGTGCTAGGATTTCCGCCGATGGAGTACTGCCCTGTCTTTCTGCGGGTAGCGGGTCGCCCGTGTTTGGTCGTCGGCGGCGGAGAGGTGGCGGACCGAAAGGTCCAGATGCTCCTGCGCGCTCGCGCGCGCGTCACGGTGATCAGCCCCGCCCTCACGGAGGGACTCGCGGCCCTGGCGGACGCAGGCGACATCGCCCACCAACCGCGGCGCTACCACGGAGGGGACGTGCGCGGCTTCTGGATCGTTTTCGCCGCCACCAGTGACGAGTCGGTGCACGCCGACGTCGCCCGGGACGCCGAGGCGGCCGGAGTGCCGCTCAACGTCGTCGATCGCCCCCAACTCTGCTCGTTCATCGTTCCGGCCGTCGTCAGCCGCGGCCCGCTGACCATTGCCGTGTCGACGGGCGGCGCCAGCCCGGGCATGGCGCGACGGCTGCGGGAAGAGCTCGAGCGACAATTCGGCGAGGAGTACGCCCAGGCCATCGAGATCCTGGGTGCCGTTCGCCAGCGACTGCGGGCCCAGTCGCGCCCGCCGTCGGAGCGCCGCCGGATCCTCGCAAACCTGGTACAATCGCAGCTCCTCGAATTCTTGCGCGCGCAACGGCCCACCGAGGTGGACCGCCTGCTCGACACGACGGTGGGGGACGGCACCTCCGTTGCCAGCCTGGGTATCCGTCTGAGCTGAGTCCATGGAACTGAAGCTGCTTCTCGTCGCGTTGGTCCTCTATCTGGGGGCCACCGTCTGCTTCGTCACTCATCTGCTGACCGGCAAGGACAATCTACGCCGCGCCGCGCTCGGCGTTCTCACCGCCGCCTTTGCTCTCGACGCGATCGCCATCGGCGTCAGATCGTTCCGCTACCACACACTGGCGATCACCTCGTTTCACGACCAGCTGTCGCTGTTCGCGTGGCTGACGGTGGGCGTCTACCTGTGGCTGCAACGTCGTTACCCCCTGACCGTGCTCGGTTCGCTGGTCAGCCCGGTGGCCTTCCTGTTCGTCCTGTCGGCGTACGTGTTCTACTCGGGGAACCACGAGTTCCCCCACGAGATGCACAACGTCTGGCTGCCCGCGCACATCGCCCCGGCCTTCCTGGGATACGCCCTCCTCACGGTGGCCTTCTGCGTCAGCCTGATCTACTTGCTGCAAGAAAAGGAGATCAAGAAGAAGAGCAAGAGCGGATTGCGCCGCCGACTGCCGTCGCTGGAGACTCTCGACGAGCTCAACTTCCGCTTCGTCACCTGGGGCTTCACCTTGTTCACCATCGGCATCATCACCGGCTCGGTGCTGGCGAAGGAGCAGTGGGGCGCCTTCTGGTCGTGGGACCCGGTGCAGCTGTTGTCGCTGCTCACCTGGCTGCTCTACGCCGTCCTGCTCCACACGCGTCTCACCGGCTGGCGCGGGCGGCGCGCCGCGACGCTGACCATCTTCGGCTTCGCGCTGCTGCTGGTGTCCTTTCTCAGCGTGAACCTCTTCTTCGTGGGTCGGCACAGCGCCCTGGGCTAATGACGCCTGACATCGTCATCGTCGGCGTGAATCATCGCAGCGCTCCGGTCGAGGTACGCGAGCGCCTGGCGCTCGCCGACGGGCGCCTCGACGAAGCCCACCGCCGACTGCTGGGCTTCGATCCGGTGAAGGAGACGGTGCTGGTGTGCACCTGCAACCGCGTCGAGGTCATCGCCTACGCCGACGACGTGTCGGTGGCCAACGACTGCATCACCCAATTTCTCGCCGAAGAGCACGGCATGCCGCCGGAGCAGTTCGAGTCGCACCTGTACCGCCACCGTGGCCGCGATGCCGTGCAGCACCTCTTCCGCGTCGCCTCAAGCCTCGACTCGATGGTCATCGGCGAGCCGCAGATCCTCGGTCAGCTGAAGGAGTTCTATTCCCGGGCTGCGGCGGTCGGCGCCGTACGCACCGTTCTCCACCGCTGCTTCCACAAGTCGTTCACCGTGGCCAAGCGCGTCCGCAGCGAGACGGGAATCGCCGGCAAGGCCGTGTCGGTGAGCTCGGCGGCCGTCGAGCTGGCGCGGAACATCTTCGATCGCCTCGAGGACAAGACGGCCATGCTCATCGGCGCCGGCGAGATGAGCGAGCTAGCCGCCCGTCACCTGCTCTCGGGCGGCATCGGCAGCATGATCGTCACCAATCGCACCTTCGACCGTGCCGTCGAGCTGGCACGCGAGTTCCGCGGCACACCGGTGCCGTACGAGCACTTCCCCCGCTACCTGCCCCTGGCTGATGTCGTCATCGGCTCGACGGCCGCACCTCATCACGTGCTGACACCTCCCGCGGTCCAGGAAGCGCTCCGCGAGCGCAAGCAGCGCGCCATGTTTCTGATCGACCTGAGCGTTCCCCGCGCCTTCGACCCGGCCATCAACGACCTTCAGAACGTGTATCTCTACGACATCGATGATCTCGCCGACCTCAGCGAGGGAAACCTCGCCGAGCGCCAGCGCGAGGCGGGCAAGGCCGAGTTGATCGTCGAGGCCGAGGTCGACAAGTTCTGGCGCTGGCTCAACGGCCTCGACGCCGTGCCGACCATCGTGGCTCTGCGCCAGCGCGTGGAGACCATCCGCCGCCGCGAGATCGAGAAGACGGTGGGATCGTTGAAGGACCTGACGCCGCGTCACCGCGACGCGCTGGAAGCACTCACCTCCGCCATCGTGAAGAAGATCCTCCACTCCCCCATCATGCACCTGAAACGGCAGGACGCCGACTCGGAGTCGTTCTACGTCGACGCCGTCCGCCGCCTTTTCGATCTGGAACAGGTCGACGACAAGGAAGACCCGTGACCTCTGAGATCCGCATCGGCACGCGCGGCAGCGCCCTGGCGCTGGCCCAGGCGCGCTGGACACAACGCGCGCTGCAATCGTACAACTCCACGACTCGAGTCGAGCTGGTGATCATCAAGACCTCGGGCGACCGCTTCGTCGACCGGCCGCTCAGCGACATCGGCGGCAAGGGCCTCTTCGTCAAGGAGATCGAGGAGGCCCTCGGCGAGGGCCGCATCGACTGCGCCGTACACTCGATGAAGGACGTGCCCGCGGAGCTGGCGCCCGGACTGACGATCGCCGCCGTGCCCGAGCGCGTCGATCCGCGGGACGTCGTTCTCAGCGGCAGCGGCGCCGCGTTGGCGGAGCTGCCGGCGGGCGCCAAGCTCGGCACCAGCAGCTTGCGCCGCATGGCCCTGGCGCGCGCCTTCCACTCCGGCCTCGAGATCGTGCCCCTGCGCGGCAACGTCGACACGCGCCTGCGCAAGCTCGACGCCGGCGAGCTCGACGCCATCGTCCTCGCCGCCGCCGGTCTGCACCGATTGGGCATCCACCGCGAGCGCGTCGAGATGCTCGATCCTCAGCATTTCGTGCCCGCCATCGGGCAGGGAGCGTTGGCCATCGAGACCCGGCTGACGGATGTCCCCGACGCAGTACGCGCCCTCGATCATCTGCCGACACGCACGACCACCGAGGCTGAGCGCGCCTTCATGCTCGCCGTCGGCGGCAGCTGCCACACGCCGCTGGCCGCTCACGCCACCGTCGCCGGAGAGCAGATCCAGCTGCGCGCACTGATCGCCAGCCCCGACGGTCGGCGCATCATCCGCGGCGAACGGCGCGGCGATCTGTCGCAAGCGGCAAGTCTCGGCACCTCGCTGGCCCAGGAGCTGCTCGGCATGGGTGGAGAGGAGATCCTGCGCGCCTTGCAGGCCGATTCATGAGGGAGAAGCGCGCGCCGGGCACGGTGTATCTCGTCGGCGCGGGTCCGGGCGACCCGGGACTGTTGACGCTCAAGGGCCGGCGCTGTCTCGAGCAGGCCGACGTCGTCCTCTACGACTACCTCGCCAACCCCAACCTGCTCGACTACGCGCCGCCGCGCGCCGCGCGCGTGTTGGCGGGCAAGCACGGCGATGGGGTGCGCATCGAACAGGAAGAGATCAACCGCCTTCTCGTCGACCACGCGCGCGCCGGGCGAACGGTCGTGCGCCTGAAGGGCGGCGATCCGTTCGTGTTCGGACGCGGGGGCGAGGAGGCCGAAGCGCTCAGCGCCGCCGGCATCCCTTTCGAAGTCGTCCCGGGGATCACCGCCGCGGTCGCCGTGCCTGCCTACGCCGGCATCCCCATCACCCATCGCGAGCTGGCCTCGACCGTTACCGTGCTGACCGGCTACGAGTATCCCGACAAGCCGGAGATGGCCGTACACTGGGACGCCGTCGCGCGGCGCGGCGGCACGCTGGTCTTCCTGATGACCACGCGCCAGCTGGCGGGCAACATGGAGAAGCTGATCGCGGCCGGCGTCGACCCGCGGACACCGGTGGCGGTGATCCGCTGGGGCACGCGCGCCGAACAGGAGACGCTGGTCGGCACGGTCGCCAGCATCGGGCACCAGGCCGGGGAGCAGCACCTGCAGCCTCCCGCCCTGGCAGTGGTCGGCGACGTCGTTCGCCTGCACGAACGGCTCAACTGGTACGAGCACAAGCCCCTGTTCGGCCGCCGCGTGGTGGTGACCCGCCCGCGGGCGCAAGCGGCCGACTTCATCGAGCGCTTGACCTCGGCGGGAGCCGACGTCGTCCCCTGCCCCACCATCGAGATCGTGCCGCCCGCGTCGTGGCGGCCCCTGGATGAGGCCATCGCCCGGCTCGCCGATTTCGACTGGCTGGTGTTCACCAGCGTCAACGGCGTCGACATGTTCTTCCAGCGGCTGCGCCTGCTCCAACGGGACGTGCGGGGGCTGCACCGGGCTCGGTTGGCGGCCGTGGGGCCGCAGACCGCTCAGGCCTTGAGCGAGCACGGGCTGCTCGTCGACGTGACGCCGGAGGAGTTCCGTGCCGAGGGCGTCGCGGAAGCGATGCGCGCCCTGGGCATCGCCGGGCAACGGGTCCTGTTGCCTCGCGCCGCGGCGGCGCGCGAGATCTTGCCGGTGATGCTGCGCCAGGCCGGGGCCGAGGTCGAAGAGGTGGCCAGCTATCGCACGGTGCGCGCCGGCACCGACGTCGGCGAGCTGCGCCGCCTGCTCCGGGAGGGCGCCGTCGACCTGGTGACCTTCACCAGCTCCAGCACCGTGCGCAACTTCCTCGAGCTTCTCGGCGGCGACGCCACCGACCTGCTCGGTGACACGCCGATCGGCTGCATCGGCCCGATCACCGCCGAGACCGCCACCACCGCCGGGCTGCGCGTCTCCATCCAGCCACCCGCCTACACCATTGCCGCCTTCACCGAGACCATCGTCCAACAGCTCGCCGCGGCGCCGCGAAGACGCTAACGACAGGCGAGCCCCGACAGCGGAGAGAGCCCATGGAGTTCCCCATCTATCGACCACGACGACTGCGCAAGAACGAGGCCCTGCGCCGCATGGTGCGCGAGACACGCCTCAGCGTCGACAACCTGATCATGCCCCTGTTCGTCGTTCCCGGCCGGGGAGTCGGCGAACCGGTCGAGAGCATGCCCGGCGTGGCGCAGCTCTCCGTCGATCGCGCCGTCGAGGAGTGCCGGGCGATCCACGACCTCGGCATCCCCGCGGTCATTTTCTTCGGCATCCCCGAGAGCAAGGACAGCGTCGGCTCGCACGCGTACAGCGATCACGGGGTGGTGCAGCAGGCGCTGCGTGCCGTCAAGAAGGCGGTGCCGGAGCTGCTGCTCATCACCGACGTCTGCTTGTGCGAGTACACCGATCACGGACACTGTGGCGTCATCGTCGACGGTGATGTCGACAACGACTCGACTCTCGACCTGCTGGTCAAGGAGGCCCTCTCCCACGTCCGCGCGGGCGCCGACATGGTCGCCCCGTCCGACATGATGGACGGCCGGGTCGGCGCGATTCGCGAGGCGCTCGACGAGGAAGGCTTCGACCAGATCGCCATCATGGCGTACGCGGCCAAGTTCTCCTCCGCCTACTACGGGCCGTTCCGCGAAGCGGCCGAGTCGGCACCCCAGTTCGGCGATCGCCGCTCCTACCAGATGGACCCGCCCAACGGCGACGAGGCCTTGCGCGAGGTGGAGCTGGACATCGGCGAGGGCGCCGACATCGTCATGGTCAAGCCGGCGCTGCCGTACCTCGACGTCATCTGGCGCGTGAAGCAGGAGTTCGGCTACCCCACCGCCGCCTACAACGTCAGCGGCGAGTACAGCATGATCAAGGCAGCGGCGCGCAACGGCTGGATCGACGAGGAACGCGTGATGATGGAGACCCTCGTCGCCATTCGTCGCGCCGGGGCGGACATGATCTTGACCTACTTCGCCAAAGACGCGGCCAAGGTGCTGGCGCGCCGCTGAGCCAGGCGATCGCCCACCTCGGCCGTCGACGACCGCTTCGCGAGCCGGCACGGCGCGGCCGTGTTTGTACGCCGGGACGGCTTCGTACTATACGTGGGACATGCGAGGGACCGAGCCCGCGGGGCTGCGCGTGGTCGCCAGCCTGCTCTGGATCACCGCCGCGCTCAATGTGCTCTACTGGCTTCTCTTCTTCTTCACCGGAGCCGTGCAGTCGAGTCACGAGCCCTGCTACCTGGTTTTCGAGAGCGCTTTCCCGGCCGCCGATGCCTGGCTGGCGATCAGCTCGGTGATCTGCGCCACCGGCCTGTCGCGGCGGCGGCCGCGAGCCGTGCTCTACGGCATCGCCGCCGGTAGCGCCTTCATCTACCTAGGGCTGATGGATACGCTCTACAACCTGGAGCACGGCATGTACGCCGCCATCGGCGCGGAGATGGCCGGCGAGATCGGCATCAACGTCACCTGCTTCCTCTTCGGCCCGTTTCTGATGAGCTACGTCTGGCGCCACCGCCGCTGGCTCGGGGCGTAGCCCCCCGGCGCGACTCCCACGCCCGTGCTTCTCAATGCGGCAGCGCTGGGCTAAGGTTTCGGGACGCCCATCCGTGGGCGAGGAGAGCAAGTGGACGCGTGGATCTTCGATAGCAGCGACAAGCAGTTCGAGAGCGACGTCATCGAACGCTCCAAAGAGGTTCCGGTCGTCGTCGATTTCTGGGCTCCCTGGTGTGGCCCGTGCCGCACCCTCGGGCCGCTGCTCGAGCGGCTGACGACGGAGCATCAGGGCGCCTTCGTGCTGGCCAAGGTGAACGTCGACGAGAACCCCGAGCTGGCGCAGGCGTTCGGCATCAGCAGCATTCCGATGGTGATCGGGTTGCGCGACGGCAAGATCGCCGGCGAGTTCGTCGGCGCCCAGCCGGAAAGCGGGGTGCGCCAATTTCTCTCGCAGCTGATGCCGAGCCAGGCGGAGCACCTCGCCAAGGAAGGCGACGGCCTCCACCTCTCCGGCCGGACCGATGAGGCCGAGGCGACGTACCGCCACGCTCTGGAGATCGATGCCCGCTGCGACCGCGCCCTGCTCGGCCTGGCGGGGGTGCTCGCCGACCGCGAGCAGGACGACGACGCCCTCGCCCTGCTCGATCGCATCCTGCCCGGCTCCTCCTCGCGACCGGATGCCGATCGGCTGGCCGCCACCATCCGCATTCACAAAACCGGCGGCGGTGACGAGACCAGCTTGCGCTCGCAGCTCGCCGCCGATCCGGCCGATCTCGAAACGCGCTTCACTCTGGCGCAGGTGCTGGCGGCAGCGGGGCGCTACGACGAGGCGCTCGAGCAGTACCTCGAGATCGTCCAACGCGACCGCTCGTTCCGGGACGACGGCGCGCGCAGGGCGATGCTCGACGTCTTCGAGCTGCTCGGCTCCGGCAACGAGGTCGTCGACCGTTATCGCTCCAAGCTCGGCCAGGTGCTGTTCCGCTGATCCCCCGCCGGGTCTTCGGCGTCGTCGCGCAAGGGCGGGAGCTTCTTCTCGGCGCTTTCGACCTTTGACTTTTGACCTTCGACTTCGACATCTTTCGCCCCATGCCCCAGGTCTCCGCCGGCTGCCTGGTCACGCGCGAGGGAGCCAACGGCCTCGAAGTGCTGCTCGTCCACGCGCGGCGGGCGAGCTTCAAGAGACCGCTCTTCGGAATTCCGAAGGGGCTGAGCGAGGGAAGCGAGGGCTTGGAGGAGACGGCGCGGCGGGAGACCCGGGAGGAAACCGGCCTGGAGGTTCGTCTGCGTGAATCGCTCGGCAGCGTGCAGCAGAAGTCGGGCAAGATCGTGCACGCCTTCTGGGCCACGGTGGCACCGGAGAGCGCAGCGGCCGTCGACGAGCGCGGCCGCTGCCGCAACCCCGATTGGGAGAACGACGTCTGTCGCTTCTACCCCATCGCCGAGGCGGAGGGGCTGATGATTCCGGCGCAGCGGGAGCTGCTGGACCGGCTGCGGCAGGCGATCGGAAGCAAGGGATGAGGAGGGGCGGAGCGTCTCCCCGCCCGAGACCTCAATCTACAGTCGCTTCAGCAGGGCGCGCGTGTACTCCCAGTTCAACCGCGAGATGCGGGAGACCGAGATCTCCTTCGGGCAGACGGCCTGGCACTCGCCCTCGTTCGAGCACGCGCCGAAGCCCTCCTTCTCCATCTGCTCGACCATCGCCATCACCCGGCGCTCGCGCTCGGGCTGGCCCTGGGGCAGCAGGCCGAGGTGGGCGATCTTGGCGCCGACGAACAGGACGGCCGACGCGTTCTTGCAGGCGGCGACGCAGGCGCCGCAGCCGATGCAGGCGGCCGCGTCCATGGCATCGTCGGCAACCGGCTTGGGCACGAGAGTCTCGTTGGCCTCCGGGGCGGCGCCGGTGTTGGCCGAGATGAAGCCCCCGGCGGCGACGATGCGGTCGAAGGCGCTGCGATCGACGACCAGGTCCTTGATGACCGGGAACGCCTTCGCCCGCCAGGGCTCGACGGTGAGGCTGTCGCCGTCCTTGAAATGGCGCATGAACAGAGTGCACGCGGTGGTCGCCGGCTGCGGCCCGTGAGGGACGCCGTTGACGACCACGCCGCACGAGCCGCAGATGCCCTCGCGGCAGTCGTAGTCGAAGGCGATGGGATCCTGTCCCTGGCGCACCAGGTCCTCGTTGAGGATGTCGAGCACCTCGAGGAAGGACATGTCCGGCGACACGTTCTTCACCGTGTAGTCGACCATTTTCCCGGGCGCGTTGCGGTTGGGCTGGCGCCAGACGGAAAGCTTCAGCGTCATGTGCTCCACGATCTTGTCCTCGCTATTTGTAGCTGCGCTGCGTCAGCTCGACGTTCTCGAACTTGAGCGGCTCTTTGTGCAGCTCCGGCTCCTTGCCCACGCCCTTGAACTCCCACGCGGCGGCGTAGGTGAAGTTGACGTCGTCGCGCTTGGCCTCGCCCTCCTCCGTCTGGCTCTCCTCGCGGAAGTGACAGCCGCACGACTCGCTGCGGTGCAGGGCGTCGAGGGTCAGCAGCTCGGCGAACTCCATGTAGTCGGCGATGCGCAGCGAGAGCTCGAGCTCCTTGTTGAGGTTGCTCTTCTCCCCCGGCACCTTCACCTCGGCCCAGAACTGCTCGCGCAGCGTGCGCACCTCCTGCAGCGCCTCCTTGAGGCCGGCGTCGTTGCGCGCCATGCCGACCTTGTCCCACATCACCTTGCCGAGCCTGCGGTGCAGCTCGGTGCCCGGCTTGGAACCGTTGACGGCGAAGATCCGGTCGATGCGCTCCTGCACCGAGCTGGCGGCCTCCTTGAAAGCATCGTGATCGGTGGTGACACCTTCGAGCTTGGTGCTGGCGATGTAGCTGGCCAGCGTATACGGAATGACGAAGTAGCCGTCGGCCAGGCC
>CAZYMF010000175.1:9988-10231 GCA_964648215.1 uncultured Binatia bacterium (SeqCode)
GCATCAGGGCGCTGGCCCCGAGGCGGTTGGCGCCGTGATCGGAGAAGTTGGCCTCGCCCAGAGCGAACAGCCCGGGGATGTTGCTCATCAGGTTGTAGTCGACCCACAGCCCGCCCATGACGTAGTGCACCGCCGGGTAGATACGCATCGGCTGCTTGTACGGATTCTCCCCGGTGATCTTGTCGTACATGTCGAACAGGTTGCCGTAGCGCTCGCGGATGACGTTCTCGCCCAGACGCTCGA
>CAZYMF010000176.1:0-10196 GCA_964648215.1 uncultured Binatia bacterium (SeqCode)
TCGCGCCGCGGCCTGATCAGCAAGCTGCAGCGTTATCGGCTGCGGTAGCGCCAATCGGAAGAAAACGCACCACGATCCCGGCGATCTTCTCGCTGCGGGCGCGATGTCCACCGTGCCTCCGTGTTTCCGTATTTTCCCTGCGCTTCCGGTTGGAAGGCGAGTTGACTCATGCTAGCGAGGCCGTGAGATTCAGGCACGTGGCAGTGGATGTCGCGCGGCATGCTCGGCGCTGCAGATCGGTGCGCGTCGGCCGCTGCGAGCGTGGCGGTCGCGTTGCGGCGCTGACGGCACGAACGAGCTTCGTGGTGGGGGTACATAGGGGCGATGGCAGAGTCGGGAACGGAGAACCCAACGCGACCGCCGGCGGAGCCGGCGGCGCCTGCCAAATGCAAGGCGTGTAGCAAGGATGCTTTGCCGCTGAGTCTCTTCTGCCAGGACCATCAGGAGAAGATCCTGGATGCCGGAAAGAAGACACGCTTCCGGCTCCGGCGCCTGGATGTGATCCTGATCCTCATCCTGGCCGCCTTGCTGTGGGCGTACCCGAAGGTCCAGAAGCCGGTGTGGCAACCGGTGGGGAATGAAAATGCGCCGGGCGTGTGGGCCACGTTGAAGGCTCTCTTCGGGCAACTCACCGGCCGAGAGGGCGCGCCGGCGGCGGCCCCCGGCTCAGGCGCTCGGCCGGCGCCACCGCGGCCGGATGTGGCGGCGCCCGCTCTCGCCCCCGGCGTTGGGAAGGCGGCGGTGGCGCGCGCCGTTTGCGGCAATGGCGTCGTCGAGCCGGGCGAGCAGTGCGATGGCAAGGCGCTGGCCGGAGCGAGCTGCACCAGCCTGGGCTTCGCCGGCGACTGCGGCGACGAACAAGGCTGCATCCATGCGGGCCTGACCTGCCTGAGCGACTGCCGCTTCGACTACAGCGGCTGCACGGCGGAGAGCCAGGCGGCCGTGCAGCGCTTCGTCGACAACGGCAACGGCACCGCGACCGACCGGCTGACCGGCCTCATGTGGGAGATCAAGTGTGCCGAGACCGACTGCCGGAAGCTTCACGACGTCGTCGCGAAGCTTCCCTGGCAAGCCGCCGCCACCGCGTGGGTGAGCTCTCTCAACGATGCGACGTTCGCCGGGCACGACGACTGGCGGCTGCCCACGTTGGAGGAGCTGCGAACGCTGCTGGCCGCGGTGCCGCCGTGCGCGGCGCCGCCGTGCCCTGTGGCGGCCTGGCCGCGCGATCGAACCGCGCCAGGCGGGTACTGGTCGTCGACCACCTTCTCCCTCGACCGCAAACGAGCCTGGGCCATTTCGTTCGGCGACGGCGAGGCCTACACGGCCGAGAAGGACGCTGCGCTCTACGTTCGCGCCGTGCGCAGCGGAGGGTAATCGTGGCGTCGGCAGCGATCGCGGAACGCGCGCGGCGCCGCGCATTCTCGTGGAGGCGGCTCGGGCTGGTGCCGTGTGTTCTCGGCACGCTGGCGCTGGCGGCGTGCGGCAAGCCCGCGGTGCACGGGAGCGTGCTGCCGAACGCAGCGGAGCGTTCCCGCTTGCTGGGGCGGCGCGTCGAGGTGCGACTGATCCGTGGCGAGCTGATCAAAGAGCTGTCGCATCTCGCGGCGCGGTATCGCCGCGACGCCGGGCCACGAGCGCTCGAACGGGCTCGCGCGTTGCTGTCGGCCGAAGACAGCGAGCGAGCCGACGCCTTGCAGCACGCGCGGGCCGCGCTGGCATCCATGGATGGCAGCGCGGGCGGGACAGCCGCTCCCGCCGAAGGCGCCGACTCCCTGTCGCTGCGGAACTGCCCGGCCGCCACCGAGGCGCAGCTGGCAATGGCCCGACAAGATTACGCGAAGCTGCTGGCGACCGTTGCTCCGCGAATCGCCGCGCTGGATGTGCAGGCCGATACTCCGGCCGGCGCGGTTCCCGCCCTGCGCGCGGCAATACAGGTCAAGACTGCCAACGAGCAGCGGCGATTGCGCGACGAGTATCTCCAGTCACAGCTGGTGCAGGAGAGCAGGACCGTCCTCGCCCCCGGGTTGGGGATGGACCGTCTGTGTTGGAGTGGAGAGAACAGGGGGGACGTCGGGCTTCGATTTCGCGGGGTGATCGTGTCGTTCAATGGCAAGTCACTGCCGGACGCTGTCGCCGGACAGATCTGGGGCTTGCCCCCACAGGACCAGCCGCTGCGAATTCCGAATGGTCAAACCGCCAAGGAAGATGTCCTCTTGCCCGGAGCGAAGTTCGAGGCGTGCTTCTATGGCCGCGGAGCCGAGCTGTCGCTCGACATTGCGAACTCCTACGGGTTGGCGGTTTCCAGCCCGACACGCGGGGGGAAATGGCGCGTACAGTGGCGGCACATCTCGCTCGTCGCCGTCTCTCCAGACGGTACGCAGTCGACGCAGGAAGAGGCGTTGTCGACTGTATTCGCCGGGCAACTGGAACGCTTCAAGGCCGGGCTGGAGGAGACGCGTCTGATCGAGGCCATCACCCGTTCCGCCGCCGCCCGCGCCGTCAAGCAGGCCGAGGCCAGGCTGCTCGCCTGTCATCGCGCGATCGAGGCGGAGGAGGCTTATCAGGAAGTGGAGCGAGCGCTTCACGCCATCGCCGAAGGGCACACCGAAGAGCTCGCCGTCCAGGCGCGTCTGCGCCCGGTCCTCCAGCGGGATCTGAGCGAACCCAAGAGCGTCGCCGACTGGGTCCGCAACTCCACCGCGCTGGTCGACCGCCGCACCATCGCCAGGCAGGAGCGCGAGCTGGGACAGACCTTCGAGTTCAGCGGGCTCGCCCCCGGAGACTACACCCTGCTCGCCGAGTCGAAGCCCGGTGGAAGCAGGCCCAAGCTCTGGGTGCTGCCGATCCAGGTCGAGGAGCCGGTCGAGCGCGACCTGGAGATGGCGACCGCACGCGACATGACTCTCGCGAAGATGCTCGAAGACATCCTCCTGCAACCACAACGCGTCCCATCGTCGTAACGGTGCGCCCCAGGGCTAGCTCTAGGCGTGCGAAGAATGAGCGGGTGAAGGAGCGCATCGCCGGCGCCGGCCATGGATCGAGCCGGCAGCGGTCGCCAGAACTTGTCGACGTGTCACGGGCATCACGCTCACCTCCGGCCGAAGACGACGAGCACTCCGGTCTCACGTCACCGGGAGGAACGCAGGCACGATCGGAGCTCGAGGGCGACCGCGATGCTTGCGACCGGGCCTTTCGCCGGTTCCTCGGTATGGAGGACGGCGTGGACACCCGACTTGCCGCCGATCGAACCCCTGAAGAGCGAGGCGCAACCCGGACCAGCGGCCGATTGACGCGATCCCGAAGCGCGGTAACGGAGATCGCCGCGCATCCAATCCCTCGGCTTCGCAAAGCTGCGAAGGGAACCGATTGGCGCGACCCTCCAGGGCCGATCAGCAAGGCGCAAGGCGTGGCCCGCCGTATGCAGGTTGCAACGCCAGGGGGTTTGCTATGACCACCGGCGACTACCGTCACTATCCGCTGCAGCTCAACCAACGCATGCTGCCGACCGACGCGCTGTTCTGGTACATCGAGGAGGCAACGCCGGAACTGCGCCCACTGGTGGCGGCGGTGATGACCCTGGATCGGCGTCCGGACCACGACCGCCTGCACGCCGCCGTCGAACGATGGGTGGCACGCATACCGCGGTTGCGCCAGCGCGTGGTGGAGGCACCGTGGCGTCTCGGCCTGCCGGAATGGGAAGACGACCCGCACTTCGAGCTCGACTATCACGCCCGCGAGGTGATCCTCCCGGAGCCGGCAACCGAACGTCACCTGATGGACTTCGTCGGTGCCGTCTTCGCCACGCCGCTCGATCGCCTGCGGCCGCTGTGGGAAGCCTACTTGATCGAAGGGCTCGAAGGCGGCCGGGCGGCGTGCTTCTTCAAGATGCACCACTCCGTGATGGACGGCGTGGGATCCGTGGCCCTGTTCGATGCTTTCACCCAGGCACACCGGGCCGAGCCGGTGCGTGTGCCGCGGCACCTCGCGCCGCGTCCCCCGAGCTCGCCAAGGCTGCGCGTAGCGCGACTGGTCCGCGACGCCGCCGCCAACGCCGTCGGCGGACTCGGGACGGCAGCGGCGGTGTCGATCCGCACCGCTCTCCGGCCGGGCGAGGCGATCGCCGATGTCGGGCGGGCCGCACGGGGGATCCGTGGCATGATCGCCGACCTCACCGCACCGAGTACCGTCGATCCGTTGGCCCGCGCGTCGACCGGCATCGGCCGCCGTGTCGACGCCATGCTGCTGTCGCTTCCGCAACTCCGTCGCATCAAGAACGTCTTGGATATCTCCTTGAACGATCTCGTTCTCACCGCGGTGTCGGGCGCCGTTGGTCGCTACTACGCGCACCGCAAGGTGCCCCTCGATGAGCTCCACTGCATGGTGCCGATGAGCTTGCGGGAGCGCGACGAACGCTCCGCCCTCGGCAATCGGGTGGGTGCGTTCAACGTCGCACTGCCGATTGGCGAGGCGGATCCGATGCAGCGCCTCGCCCTCATCCAACGGCAAACGGGCGCCGCCAAGCGCGACCGTCGCGGAGCCGTCTGGCCGCTTCTGACCCGGGTGCTGGCATCCATGCCGGGCTTCGCCTATCGCCTGCTGGCACAGACGGTCACCGGCCGGGTCAACCTCATCTGCACAAACGTCCCCGGACCGCCGGCCCAACGCTATCTGGCCGGCGCGACGATTGATGCCATCTACCCCTTCGCACCGGTAGCGCTGGGCACCCCTGTGTCCATCGCGCTGATGTCCTACGGGGAGACCTACGGTGTCGGCATCGATACCGATCCCGCAGCAATTCCGGACCCCGAGCTGCTGGGCCGCTATCTGGCGGCGGCGGTCGACGAGATGGAAGATCTCGTCGTCCCGCATTCACGCTCAAAGGGAGCCAGGGCGGCGAAGCGGCTGCCCGTCAGGGCCGCCGCGCGATGAGCTCGAACGTCGGGGCAGAACGGCCGCAGCGGCGGGGTCGGACCAACCGCTCCAGGCCTCGGGGTCGACAAGCCTCGTTCGCAACGGCGGGCCGGCTGTGAGACCCAGCGCCGACCTTGCCGCGCGGGCGACGCCTGGTAGGATCGCGCGCATGCGACTCGCCCCCCTCGCCGTCCCCGTCATCCTTCTGTGTGCCGCCACCGTCACCGCCGCCCCCCTGGGCGCGGGTATGCGCATGCCGGCGCTGGCGTTGAGCGATCAACACGATGCGCCAGGCTCGGTGGGCCCGAACACTCGCCTCGTCCTCTTCACCCGCGACATGGCCGCCACCAAGGTGGTGAACGAGGTGCTGGAAAAGGATCCGGCGGCGCTGACCGCGGCGCACGCCGTCGTCGTCTCCGACATCTCCGGCATGCCGAGCCTGATCACCAGGCTGTTCGCCCTGCCGAAGATGCGCAAGCGCCCCTACCGCATCCTGCTCGACCGGGACGGCAAGACGACGGCGGACTTTCCTTTCGTCAAGGGCAAGGTCACGGTCTTTCGTCTCCAGGCGCTCAACATCGAGAGCGTCGAGCACGTCGACTCGGCCGACGCGCTGCGCGCCCTCTTGCGACAAGCCGCGGAGCCGACCACCGCTGCCGCCGGTATGGACGGACCATGAACGACATGACCGCTTCTGCGTTGCCAATCCCAATCCGAAAAAAAGAACTTCACCACAGAGGCACCGAGGGCACAGAGGGAAAGAGCACTGAGCGCTTCTGCATCGAGATAAGGAACACGATCCCGATAAGGTTGCCCATGAGCGCTGCACCCAACGATTTTCTGCGTCCGACCTCGGTGTGCTCTGTGCCTCTGTGGTTCACTGTCTTGGTTTTGGGGCTGATTCCCTGTTCTCGGTTCTCCATTTTCTCGAGGTAACGTGACATGAGCCGCCCCGTCGACCCGACCCATCGGACCTTCGTCAGCTACATCGACAAGAGCCGCGAGTACTACGCCGCCCGCGGCTACGCCAACCCGTACCGCTGGGCGCACTTCGACGAAGTCCCCTTCGCCCCTTTGCCGCGACCGCTGTCGCAGAGCGTGGTGACGTTGATCACCACGGCACATTACATCCCGACCGAGGGCGAGACGCCGTCGCTGCACGCGGTCTACTCGGTGCCGAGCGACGATCCGCCGGCGCGCCTCAGCACCGACGGCCTGTTCTGGGACCGGCAGGCGACACACACCGAGGACCTCGACTCCTACTTTCCGGTGCATCGCCTGCAGGAGTTGGCGCAGCAAGGACGCATCGGGCACCTCGCGCGCCGGCTGCACGGCGTGCCCACCGAGTACAGCCAGCGGCAGACGAAGGAACGGGACGCCCCGGAGATCCTGCGGCGCTGCCGCGAAGACGGCGCCGACGCCGCGATCCTGGTGCCGCTCTGACCGGTCTGCCACCAGACCGTGAGTCTGGTCGCCCGCCACCTGGAGACGCACGGCATCGCGACGGTGATCCTCGGCTCGGCGCGCGACATCGTCGAGCACTGCGGCGTGCCGCGCTTCGTCTTCACCGACTTCCCGCTCGGCAATCCCTGCGGCAAGCCCGGCGACGTCGCCATGCAACGCGCCATCGTCGGCCTGGGCCTCGATCTATTGGAGAAAGCCTCCGCCCCGCGCACCACGGTGCAGACCCCGTTCGTGTGGAGCGAGGATCAGAGCTGGCGCGACAACTTCATGCGCGTGGAAGCGGCCGCCCCGTCCGGGCGGGGCGGCGACTGACCCGGCGGCCCCGGGCTCTACCTTCTTGATTTCAGCCGGCCGGCCCGCGACAACACTCCCCGGATCCCCCCATGTCTCTGCTGCTCAGTTGCCAAGCCATCGGCAAAGCCTTCGGCGCGACGGTGCTGTTCGAGCAGCTCTCCCTCGGGCTGTTCGAGGGAGACCGCGTCGGCCTCGTCGGTCCCAACGGCAGCGGCAAGTCGACGCTGCTGAAGATCCTCGCCGGGATCGAGGTGCCCGACACGGGGACGCGCTCGGTGCGCAAGCTGCTGCGAGTCGGGTACGTGCCGCAGGACTCGAGCTTCGCTCCCGATCACGCCGTCGAGGACATCGTGTCCGCGGCGCTCGCCGACGATCTGCTCGATGTGGACGAGCGCCACGCGCGCGTCGGCGCGACGCTCGCCAAGGCGGGCTTTCCGGATATCCGGCAGCGGGCGGCGACGCTGTCGGGCGGCTGGACGAAGCGCCTGGCCATCGCCTGCGCCCTGGTCCGCAACCCGGACCTGCTGTTGCTGGACGAGCCCACGAACCACCTCGACATCGAAGGCATCCTGTGGCTCGAACGGTTGCTGCGCGCCGATGCCGTGGCCTATCTGGTCGTCAGCCACGACCGCTACTTCCTCGAGAACGTCACCAACCGCGTCATCGAGCTGAACCGCTGCTACGCCGCCGGCGTCCTGGACACACGCGGCCGTTACAGCGACTTCCTGGAGAAGAAGGACGAGGTGCTGCGCGGGCAGGAGCGCTACCAGGACACGCTGGCGAACCGGGTGCGGCGCGAGATCGAATGGCTCAAGCGCGGCCCCAAGGCGCGGACACGGAAGTCGGCGGCGCGCATCGACGGCGCGGCCGGGCTGCAGGACGAGCTCGCGGCGGTCGCCAGCCGCACCGCGACCCGCTCGGTGCGTCTCGAGTTCAACGCGTCCGAGCGCAAGACCAAACGGCTCCTGGTCGCCGAGCGCATCACCAAGCGCTTCGATGCGCGGACGCTGTTCGAGTCCGTGAGCCTGACCCTGTCGCCGGGCACGCGGCTCGGCATCCTCGGCCGCAACGGCAGCGGCAAGACCACGCTCCTGCGCGTGCTCACCGGCGAGGTGACCGCCGACGTCGGCCGCGTCGAGCGCGCCGAGGGATTGCGCATCGCCCACCTCGACCAGCAGCGCACGCAGATCGATCCGAACGTGACATTGCGCCGCGCCCTGGCGCCGCACGGCGACCAGGTCGTCTACCACGATCGGCCGATCCACGTCGCCGGTTGGGCGAAGCGCTTCCTCTTCCCCGCCGAGCAGCTCGAGATGCCGGTAGCCCGCCTCTCGGGCGGTGAGCGGGCTCGCGTGGCCATTGCCAAGCTGATGCTCGTCCCGGCGGACGTGTTGATTCTCGACGAGCCGACCAACGACCTCGACATCCCGACCCTGGAGGTCCTCGAGGAAAGCCTGCTGGATTTCCCCGGCGCCGTGGTGTTGGTCACCCACGACCGCTTCCTGTTCGAACGTGTCGCGACGCTCGTCCTGGCGATCGACGGCGCGGGCGGAACACAGTTCTTCGCCGACTATCGCCAGTGGGAGGAAGCGCAGCGCCGGCCGCTGGCTGTGGCCGGGAAGGCTGCCGCGGCAGAGGTTGCGCCCGCGAAACCGGCCCCAAGCGGCGTCAAGCGTCTGTCGTACGCCAAACGACGCGAGTGGGAGCAGATGGAAGCGACCATTCTAGCCGCCGAGGAGGATCTCGAGGCCCGCCGCGCCGCGGTCGAAGACCCGTCGATCGCGGCCAACGCGGCGCTGCTCCACCAACGCTACGAGGAGCTGCAGGCGGCACAGGAACGCGTCGACCGCCTCTACGAACGCTGGGCGGAATTGGAGGCGGAGCAACAGTGACCGCCGGAACGGAGACGATCATGGCGCTCGCGGAATCGTTCTGGCCTGCCGACACCTCCGAGCCGGTCCTGGAAACGACCGTCGGCTCGATTCTACGAGCAGCCGCGGACGTGGCTGCGGACCGCACCGCCATCGTCGCTTGGGGGCTGGAGCCGGAAACGCGGCGAACCTGGACCTTCGCCGAGCTGCTGCGCGATGCGGAGCGCGCGGCGCGGGCGCTGCTCGCGCGCTTCGAGCCCGGCGAGCACGTTGCGATCTGGGCCCCGAACCTCCCCGAGTGGCTGCTGCTCGAGTTCGGCGCCGGCCTCGCGGGCCTGGTCGTGGTGACCGTCAATCCCGCCTATCGAGTGCGCGAGCTCGACTACGTGCTACGGCAATCACGCTCGGTCGGGCTGTTCCACGTCGCCGGCTTCCGCGGCAACCCGATGGCCGAGACCGTCGCGCAGGTGCGCCCCCAGCTACCGGACCTTCGCGAGGTCGTCTCCTTGGACCAATGGAATGAATTCATGGCTTCGGCGCCGAGCTCCCGCCGCCTGCCGAACGTGAGGCCCGACGATCCGGCCCAGATCCAGTACACCTCGGGCACGACCGGGTTTCCCAAGGGCGCGCTGCTGCACCATCGCGGGCTGACGAACAACGCCCGCTTCAGCATGCAGCGTCTCGGAGGGCGGGCCGGCGACATCTATGCGCACGCAATGCCGTTCTTCCACACGGCGGGCTGTGTCCTCGCCACTCTCGGCCCGGTGCAGCTGCAGGCGACGCACGCGTTTCTCGGCGCCTTCGACCCGGGCGGCGTCCTGGAGCTCGTGGAGCGCGAGCGCGCCACGCACCTCTTCGGCGTACCGACGATGCTGATCGCCATGATGGGGCACCCGGACCTGGCGCGGCGTGATCTCTCCTCGCTGCGTGCGGTGATGTCGGGCGGCTCCAGCGTTGCCCCTGAGCTCGTGCGCGCCGTCGAGTCGCGGCTCGGGGCACGTTTCACCATCGTCTACGGCCAGACGGAGGCGTCGCCGCTGATCACGCAGAGCCCCCCGGACTCCTCGCCCGCTGACAGAGCGGAGACGGTCGGTGCCGCGCTGCCGCAAACCGCCGTGAAGATCCTCGATCCGAGAACGGCCAAGGTGGTGCCACCCGGTGTCGTCGGCGAGCTGTGCGCGCGCGGCTATTCGGTGATGCACGGGTACTTCGACCGGCCGGACGCCACGCGCGCGGCCATCGACGCCGACGGCTGGCTGCACACGGGCGATCTCGCGACGATGGACGGGCGCGGCTACTGCAAGATCACCGGTCGCCTCAAGGACATGGTCATCCGCGGCGGCGAGAATCTCTTCCCCGCCGAGATCGAGGCCGCGCTCGGCGAGCACCCGGACGTGGCCGAGGCGGCGGTGATCGGCGTCCCCGACCCCAAGATGGGCGAGGAGCTCGCCGCCTTCCTCCGCACGCACGACGCCGCGCGCCCGACCGTGGCGGCGCTGCGCGCGCACGTGCGCCAACGGCTGGCCGCGCCGAAAACGCCACGCTACTGGATCTTCCTCGACGAGTTCCCGCTGACGGGCTCCGGCAAGATCCAGAAGTTCGTCCTGCGCGAGCGCTGGGACCGGGGCGAGTACACGAGCGCGTCCTGAGGGCGAT
>CAZYMF010000177.1:0-10119 GCA_964648215.1 uncultured Binatia bacterium (SeqCode)
TGCTCTGCCCACCTTATACTTTCAGGTCTCGACCCCGGGCAGCTCCTCCGCCATGAGGATGGTGAACTGTCCGGGCCCGCAGCCCACGTCGAGGACCCGCCCGACTTGCTCGGCGACCGCCCTGACGTCCTCCAGCATGTCGCGCACCAGCACCGGAAAGATGTCGCGGAAGGCGCTCTGCACGCCCTGGTCGTAGGCGCGCGCGATCCAGCCGTCCATCGGACCCTTGCCGGTGCGCAGGAGACGGAGCAGTCCCACGTCTGAATGTTTATACGGAATGCAAGAAACGTAAAGGGAAAAGCGGGCAGAGAGATCCAAGAAGGCGCGTCGTTGGGGCCCCGCTCCTTACGAGCCTGTCGATGAATCGCGAGCGCGGGCCGACTCCGGATCGTCCCGGTGCTTGATCGAGCCGCTCCTCGGCACGGCGCCGAAGTGGCTATTGGGGAACAGCGGCACGGACGCGTGGTCTGCTCCACGGCAATCGTCAATGACTCGGTGACCCGATCGTCAATTCCTCGCTCTGCACTTGAAACTTCACCCTTGAACCTCGAAGCTTGCCCGAGGAGGTAGACCACGGGAACCGTGACGACAACGAGCACGGAGACGGGAAGCGACGGTGCCGGCGAGGCGGTCTTCCGCGCCCGCGGCCTGTCGAAGATCTACCGCATGGGCGACGTGCAGGTGTATGCCCTGCGCTCGCTCGATCTCGATCTCTACCGTGGCGAGTTCGTCGTCCTCCTCGGCCCCTCGGGCAGCGGCAAGTCGACGTTGCTCAACATTCTCGGCGGGCTCGACGTGCCGACCAGCGGTACGGTGCGGTTCCTCGACCACGACCTGACCGTGGACGACGACGACGAGCTGACCCGCTTCCGCCGCGAGCACGTCGGCTTCGTCTTCCAGTTCTACAACCTGATCCCCAGCCTCACCGCGCGCGAGAACGTCGCTCTGGTCACCGAGATCGCCGAGGCGCCGATGGACCCGGACGAGGCGCTGCGGCTGGTCGGACTGGGAGACCGCCTCGATCACTTCCCGGCACAGATGTCCGGCGGCGAGCAGCAGCGTGTCGCCATCGCCCGCGCCATCGCCAAGCGGCCCGAGGTGCTGCTGTGCGACGAGCCCACCGGCGCGCTCGACTACCAGACCGGCAAGCTGGTGCTCGACGTCCTCGACCACGTCAACCGCGAGCTTGGCACCACCACCGCCGTGATCACCCACAATGCCGCCATCGCCGGCATGGCCGACCGCGTGGTGCGCCTGCGCAGCGGCCAGATCACCGAGATCGAGCGCAACGCCAAGCGCGTGAAGCCGAGCGAGCTGCAGTGGTGAACCAATGAAGGCGCTGCACCGCAAGCTGTTCCGCGACCTCGTCCACCTGCGCGGCCAGATGCTCGCCATCAGCCTGGTGGTCGCCTGCGGCGTGGCGGTGTTCGTCACCACGCGCACCGCCTACGACTCGCTGCTGATCTCGCAGCAGACGTACTACGCCAACTATCGCTTCGCCGACGTGTTCGCGAGCCTGAAGCGCGCCCCCGACTTGCTGGCCGCGCGCATCGCCGCCATTCCCGGCGTCGGCGTCGTCCGCACCCGCATCGTCTTCGACGTCACCCTCGACGTCCCCGGGCTCGACGAGCCCGCCACCGGGCGGCTGGTGTCGATCCCCGAGCACCGCGTCTCCATGCTCAACGACGTCTACCTGCGCCGTGGCCGCTACGTCGATCCCGGCCGGCGCGACGAGGTGCTGGCCAGCGAGGCGTTCACCGAGGCCAACCACCTCGACGTCGGCGACAGCATCGGCGCCATCCTCAACGGCCGCTGGCAACGGCTGCGCATCGTCGGCATCGCGTTGTCGCCGGAGTACGTCTACGAGATCCGCGGCTCGGACATCTTCCCCGACAACAAGCGCTTCGGCGTGCTGTGGATGAGCCGCGAAGCAATGGGGCCGGCCTTCGACATGGACGGCGCCTTCAACGACGTCGTCCTCTCGCTGTCCCCGGGCGGCAGCGAGGCGGAGGTCCTCTCCCGACTCGATCACCTGCTCGACCGCTACGGCGGCCTCGGCGCCTTCGGGCGCGAGGATCAGATCTCCAATCGCTTCATCACCGACGAGATCGCGCAGAACCGGGTCTTCGGCGCGATACTGCCGACGATCTTTCTCGCCGTCGCGGCGTTCCTGTTGAACATCGTCCTGTCGCGCCTGGTGAGCACGCAGCGCGACCAGATCGCCGTGCTCAAGGCCTTCGGCTACGACAGCTTCACCGTCGGCATGCACTACGTCGAGTTCGCCCTGGTGGCGGTGCTGCTCGGCGCCATCCTGGGGACGGGGCTCGGCCTGTGGCTCGGGGGCGTGATCAACCGGATGTACGTCCAGTTCTACCGCTTCCCCGTCCTGCGCTACGAGGCCGGACCGCAGGTTGTCGGTTTATCGGTGTTCATCGCCGGTGCGGCGGCGCTGCTGGGCGCGTGGGGCGCGGTGCGCCGGGCGCTGGCGTTGCCGCCGGCGGAGGCGATGCGGCCGGAGGCGCCGCTGCGGTTCCATGCCGGCGCGCTCGAGCGCAGCGGCCTGCAGCGCTGGCTGCCGTCGGCGGCGCGGATGATCCTGCGCAACATCACCCGCCGGCCGGGCCGCGCCGCGCTCTCCGTCCTCGGCATCGGCTTCGCCGTGGCGATCCTGATTCTCGGCCGCTACTTCGTCGACGCCATCCAGCACATCGCCAACGTCCAGTTCCGCCTGGTGCAGCGCGACGACGTCACCGTCGTCTTCCACGATCCGCTGCCGGCGCGCGCCCGCTACGAGATCGAGCGCCTGCCCGGCGTGATGGAGTCGGAGCCGTTTCGCGCCGTGCCGGTGCGGCTGCGCTTCGAGCACCGCACCCACCGCGTCGCCCTGATGGGGCTGGAGCCAGGGGCGCGTCTGCACCGGCTGATCGGCCGGAACCTGCAACCCTACGAGGTGCCGCCCGAGGGGATGCTGCTGACCACCAAGCTGGCCGACATCCTGGGCGTCCGGCGCGGCGACCTGGTCACGGTGGAGGTGCTCGAGGGCGAGCGGCCGATCCGCCGGGTGGCGGTGGTGGGCACGGTGGACGAGCTCGTCGGCCTCTCGGCGTACATGGATCTCGGCGCCCTCAACCGCCTCATGCGCGAGGGCGGTACCGTGTCGGGCGCCTTTCTCACCGTCGACTCCCGTGCCAGCCCGACCCTGTACGCCGATCTCAAGCGAATGCCGGCGGTCGGCGGGGTCAGCCTGCGCGAGGTGGCGCTGGCGAGCTTCGAGAAGACGCTGGCCCAGAGCATGGGGATCTTCACCCTGGTGCTGGTGGTGTTCGCCTGCGTGATCGCGGTGGCGATGGTCTACAACGCGGCGCGCATCGCGCTCTCCGAGCGCGGCCGCGAGCTCGCCAGCCTGCGCGTTCTCGGCTTCACCCGCGGCGAGGTGGCGGTGATGCTGCTGGGCGAGCAGGGCATCCTGACGCTGCTCGCCATCCCGCTCGGCTACTTCATCGGTTACCGCATGTGCGCGATCATGGCGAGCGCCTACCAGTGGGAGCTGTTTCGCCTGCCGCTCTTCGTCAGCAGCCAGTCCTACGGCTTCGCCTTCCTGGTGGTGATCCTGGCGGCGATCTGCTCCGGCTACATCGTCCGCCGCCGACTCGACCGGCTGGATCTGGTAGAGGTACTGAAGACGCGGGAGTGAGGAGGAAGAGAAGAAGACTCGGAGTGTTTACAACGGATTCAACGGATGAAACGGATTGAACGGATCGGATTCGGGTGGTGGCGAACCGAGCAGGAGACACTGCCCTCCGAAACATTCGTTCAATCCGTTTAATCCGTTGTATTCTTTTTCCTGGAAGAAAGATCGCAAGTGAAGGTCTCGCGAAGAAGGTTGGGAATGGCCGCGGTGGCGCTGGTGGTGGCGGCGCTGCTGGTGTGGGTGTTTCTGCCGGCGCCGCTGCGGGTGGACGTCGGCGTGGTGAAGCGCGGGCGCTTGCAGGTGACGGTCGACGAGGAAGGTCACACGCGCGTGCGCGACCGCTTCGTGGTGGCGGCGCCGATCGCCGGGCGGGTGGCGCGCATCAGCCTCGATGCCGGCGACCCGGTGGATCGCGGCATGGTGGTGGCGCGGATGCAGCCGTTGCCGCTCGACCCGCGCACGCGCAGCGAAGCGCGGGCACGGCTCGACGCGGCGCAGGCGGCGCAGAAGGAGGCGGACGCGCGCGTGGAGCAGGCGCGGGCGGCGATGGAGCAGGCGCAGCGCACGGCGACGCGGGCGCGCGCGTTGGGGCGCAAGGGCAGCATCTCCAAGGAAGAGCGCGAGCAGGCCGAGCTGGACGAGACCTCGCACCAGAAGGAGCTGGAAGCGGCGCTGTTCGGCGCCCGCGCGGCGGCGTACAACGTCGAGGCGGCCAGGGCGGCGCTGATGGCGCCGGGCAGCCACGACAGCCAGGCGCTCGTCGCCGCCTGCGAGACGCAGCCGGACTCCTGCCTCGAGCTGCGCTCGCCGGTGCAGGGGCAGGTGCTGCGCGTGCCCGAGCAGAGCGAGCGCGTGGTCACCGCCGGAACGCCGCTGCTCGAGCTCGGCGACGCCGGCGCGCTGGAGATCGTCGTCGACGTCCTGTCCGCCGACGCGGTCAAGGTGAAGCCGGGCGCGCTCATGCTGATCCGCGACTGGGGCGGCGGCAAGACGCTACGGGCGCGCGTGCGCCTGGTCGAGCCGTCGGGCTTCACCAAGGTGTCGGCGCTCGGCGTCGAGGAGCAACGGGTCAACGTGATTGCCGACTTCGTCGAGGACCACGTGCCGATGGCCGACGGCTACCGCATCGAGGCGAGCATCGTGGTGTGGCAGGCCGACGACGTGCTCGAGCTGCCGTCGAGCGCGCTGTTCCGCCACGGCGGCCAGTGGAGCGTGTTCGCCGTCGACGGCGGCCGCGCCCGCCGCCGGGCGGTGCGGATCGGCCAGCGCAATACGACGGCCGCGCAGGTGCTCGCCGGTCTCGCCGAGGGCGCCCGGGTGATCCTGCACCCGAGCGACCAGATCGAGGACGGCGTCCGCGTCGAGCCGCTGTGACGCCTACTGCCGCGCCAGCTTGAGGATCTCCAGGTCGTCGCGGTAGCGGGAGCGGATCTCGATGACGCGCTGGTTGGGGACCAGCAGTGCCTGCGCCACGCGTCGGATCTCGCGATCCTCGATGTCGGAGATCAGGTTGTCGGTATCGGCGAGGGCGTAGAGGCAATCGATCAACGCATCCTTCTCGGCCTCGGTGGCATGGGCATTGAAGGCGCGGTTGAGCAGGTGGTTCTCGATGCCGCTGAGCGCGGCGGTCTCGCGAGCGGCGACGTCGGCGACGAGGCGGGCCTCGTCCGCCGTCAGCTCGGTGCGCTCGCGCAGCAGCTTGGCCATGGCCTTTCTCTCGGCGGGCGAGATCTCCGAATCGGCGTAGGCAATGCGCGCCAGCAGCCCGGCAAAGGCGGCGAGATAGGCGACCCGTTCGGGCCCCAGGCGCGGCAGGCGCTGGCGCAGGCGGGCCAGGATCGAGCCTTTTGGAAGCGCTGGTTGGTGGGGCGCGAGGCCGAGCTTCTCGAGCAGACGGAGCATGGATCTCGGTTTCCATAGCACATCGACGCCCGAGGTCGAGACGCGGTGGTCCGGGCGGGGGAAAAACACTCCAACAACGGATTGAACGGATTGAACGGATTTCTGACCGGAGATCATTGCTCCGATTCCCTTCCTTTCTCCTCCAATCCGTTCAATCCGTTCAATCCGTTGTAGACCATCCTCTTCCGTCTTTGCGCTTGGTTGCATTTTGCAAGTTGCACGGGATTCCGGTAGGTTCGGCGCGGTTTTCCGGATGACCGGAATGTCCACGCGCGCGGCCGCGGGGCGGCTGAAAGGAGCAGGGCAGTGAAGAGATACTCGCTTCTGGTAGGCCTGCTGGGATTGGTGGCGACGGTGGCGGCGACGGCGGTGCGGGCCGACGTCGTGACGGACAAGGGAGCGTCGATCCTGGTGTTCCCGAAGGTGGTCTACACCGTGACCGAGGACACCATCATCCAGATCGCCAACACGACGAACAACATCGTCCACGCCCGTTGCTTCTACGTCGACGCGCGGCTGCCGGAGGGTTGTACCGAGGTGAATCCCGTGGTCGGCTGCGTGCCGTCGTGGAACGAGACGGACTTCAGCATCTGGCTCACCAAGATGCAGCCGACGCATTGGCTGGTGTCGGCGGGGCGACCGGTGGATCCGACGGACAATCTCATGGTCGCGGGGGATACGCTCGGGGCTCCGGAGAAGTATTCGCCTCGGAACGGGGCCGGGCTCGATCCCGGCGCCATCCCGCCGGTGCCCGCGGGCTTCACCGGCGAGCTCAAGTGCGTGCAGGTGATGGTCGACGGCACACCGATCGGCGCCAACAGCCTGATCGGCGAGGCGACGCTGGACAGCACCGACGGCAGCAGCGACGTGAGCAAGTACAACGCCATCGGCATCGAGGGTAGCGAGCTGGTGGGCGCCACCGGCAACACGCTGCTGCTCAACCGGCCGAGCGACGGCAGCCAGGACGGCGAGTACAACGCCTGCCCCAACACCCTGCTGCTCAACCACTTCGCCGACGGGGCGCCCGACCCGACCACTCGCATCACCTCCACCTCCATCACCCTGGTGCCGTGCTCGGAGGACTTCCAACGACAGGCGCCGAGCTCGGTGACCGTGCAGTTCCAGATCTTCAACGAGTTCGAGGAGCGCTTCTCCACCAGCACGACGGTGACCTGCTGGGCCGAAATCTGGCTCTACGAGATCGACAGCCCGAACAACCCCGAGAGCTCCGTGTTCTCGTACGCGCAGCTGGGAACCCTGACGGCGCAGACGCGCATCACCCCGGCGTCGGACCTCGACGGCGCGGTGATCGGCATCTCCGAGACCGCCCACACCGAGGCGGTGAGGGTCGGCGTCCAGGCGCCGCTCGAAGGACGCACGGCGGTGAACATCCACACCCGCGGCGACCGCTTTCTCGGCACCGACGGGGCGGCGTTCGACCAGATCGTTCTGCCCGAGCTCTTCTAGGGCGCGACGGCACTCTCTCCGGCGGCGGTAAGGAGGCGAGGGAAGATGAGCAACGTGAAACGTGGTTCTCTGGCGATGGGGCTGGTGGCGGCCATGCTGCTGGCCGGCGCGGCAGGGGCGACAATCACCACGGACAAGTCGGCGGCCATCGTCGTCTACCCGGCGGTGGCGGTGGGCTCGGGCATCGGGCTCGACCTGGTCGGCGGCGTCGACACCATCATTCAGTTGAGCAACACGTCGCCGCACCAGATCGGGGTGCGCTGCTTTCTGGTCAACGCCAACTCGCACTGCTCCAATGCCGGCGCCAGCGGCGGCGGCTTCACGGCCCCTCTGGTCTGTCGCACGAGGTCAGACTGCAACGGCGGCACGATCACGGGCGGCCTGTGCGTCCCCGGCTGGACCGAGACGGACTTCCACTTCCATCTGACCGGCCGGCAGCCGATCTCCTGGGTCCTGAGCGAAGGCCTGCCCTCGTTTCCCCTCGACGGCAGCACCCGCGTCGGACCGGTCGACAACGACCCCAATCTACCGGCGGCGCTGCAGGGACAGCCGGCGACCAACTTCGACAGCAGGATCCCGCCGGCGCCGGAGATCCCGTTCGTCGGCGAGCTGAAGTGCGTCCAGGTCGACGTCGCCAGCGGGCAGCCGACGCAGGGAACCGACCCGGAGAACAACTTCGCCGGTGATCTGATCGGCCAGGCGACGTTGTTCTTCCAGCGCAGCGAGCTCGACCAGTTGCCTGCGGCTGGCGGGGCCGCCTTCGACATGCTGCCGCCGATCGATGCCGCCAGCTACAACGCCGTCGGCTTCCCGGCCGTCGAGGGGGCCAACGACGGCGACGACACTCTCGTCCTCGGCCAGGAGTACGGCGGCTGTCCGAACATCCTGAGCCTCAACCACTTCTTCGACGGCGCCGTCGATCCCGCCAGCGGCGGTGAGATCTTCACCGCCGTCGTCTTCGCCCCCTGCTCGGAGAATTTCCTGCTCCAGAGCGGCGGCCGGACCTCGACCGTGTTGCAGTTCCTGGTGTTCAACGAGTTCGAGCAGCGGCTGTCGACCAGCCGGTCGGTGAGCTGCTGGGCGGCGATGCTCCTGTCGGGGATCGACACCAGCCTTCCCCTCGGCGTGCTTCCGTACCCGGGCCTGCGATCGCTGTTCAGCGTCGGGGTGCAGGGGACTCTGACCGGACAGACCCGAATCCGGCCCGTGGACGGCACGGATCCTTTGCGCGGCGACGGCATGCTGGCCATCGCCGTCGAGATTCACGAGAACTACGGCCCCGCCGGATCGGCGGCGATGAACGTTCACACCAGCGGGCAGCGCGCCCGGCCGGACGTGATCGTCATGCCGCCAGCGCAATAGGCCGCGCTGGCGACGACCTCCGTGCTCGACCAGAGCCTTTGCTCAGTGTCCGTGGCATCTCGACGGCGTACTGGCGAGGATCGACGAAGTTCTGCAACGCCGAAAAGCAACCTCCCTCTAGCCCCCTCGTTGGTAAGGGACTGTCGAGTTTTTGGATGAGGACGGGTGCACTCCGACTTCCCCCTTTGGAAAAGGGGGACTGAGGGGGATTGGGCCGATCGTCTGTGATCGTGGCAGCTCCAGGAGACGCTGATGGCAAAGATACCGGATCAGGTGGAGCGGTTCCTCGGTCGCCGGCGTATCGCCGTCGCGGGCGTGTCTCGAAACGCGGGTGAGGCCGCCAACGCCGTGTACCGCAAGCTGAGGGGCGCCGGCTACGAGGTCTTTGCCACCAACCCGAACGCCACCGAGGTCGAGGGCGCGCCGTGCTATCCCGACCTTGCCGCTATACCCGGGGGCGTCGATGCGGTGGTCATCGCAACGCGTCCCGATGCCTCCGTCGACGTCGTCCGCCAATGCAGCCAACTCGGCGTGGATCTTGTCTGGTTCCATCGTTCCTTCGGTGAAGGGAGCGTGTCCGAGGAGGCGGTGCGGGAGTGCGACGTGCGCGGCATCGGCTGCATCGTCGGCGGCTGCCCGCTCATGTACTGCCGGCCCGTCGATCTCGGGCATCGCTGCATGCGCTGGCTGCTTCGCTTGCAGGGGCGCGTACCGGCGTGATCGTCGTTGACGGCGGCCCGCAACAGCACTTTCAGCAGCCCGTTGAAGAACCCCACCCCATGCTTCGACACGCTCAGCATGAGCGGAGCCCCATCCTGACCTCAGAGGACTTTTCCCGCGCACCCCGAGCCTGTCGAAGGGTGTCTTCGCGTTTTTCAGCGGGCTGTTGGCCCGGCGCAGGCCGGGGTGACACGCTGGTCAGCCTAGCACGCCAGCCGCTGACGGAACGCCAAGGAAGAAGACGTTTCAACCCGACCCGTTAGATGCATTTGGTGGGAGAACGACGGCGATGCTAGGCTGACGGTCCACGCGGGGTTACGGTATTAGGCCGACAGCGGGTGAATTAGTGTTAGCCTTAGAGTGCGTCGCGTGCGATACGAATCCCGATGCATTTCGAGCTTGTCGGTGAGGTCGCAGGTGTGGAGACGATCGCGACTGGGCGGGGCATTCGCGACCTGGGTCGTCTTCGCAAGCGGTACGGATCGAGCCGGTGGCGCAAGCTCAAAGCCGTGGCATTGGTGCGAATCGCAACTGGCGAGATTAGGCGGGCCGAGGTACATTGGTACGAAGCGCACGGCATTGGTCGCGTGCGGATGAAGATCAAGCGGTTTCTTGACTGATGACGGTGGCCCGAACAAGAAAGCGGTATCTGCTCTGTGTGCGGAACACAGGGTGTGAGGATCTTGAGTTGCGCAAGCTCTACGAGCGGCTCCCCGACGCTCGTGCTGCAAGGGACGGATATGTCCGAGTCGTCGATGAGTCGGGCGAGGACTATCTGTATCCGACTGACTACTTCGTTGCCGTCGAGCTGCCACGCGAGGCGGAGCGTGCACTGGCAGGTGCAGGGGGCGGAAGCTAACTCGGGAGATAACTCAGCGTTGCAGCCGACGCGGCGAAAGGACCGCCGCGCGGCTGACCACCAGCGTTCGGCGGTAGTCGGGGTTGGGGTCGGAATCGGTATCGGAATCGAAGGGCAA
>CAZYMF010000178.1:0-10037 GCA_964648215.1 uncultured Binatia bacterium (SeqCode)
GTAGGGCGGGCACGGCCCGCCGTCTTCGTTCACCGAAGGTCGGCTATTCGACTCCCTGCGGTCGTAGCGCGACGCGATAGCGGCGGGGCAGGTGGCCGATGAGGTGATGACCCGCCTTGAACTTGCCGCGTACATAGACGCGCGACGATGCCGCCAAGCGCCGCAGGTAGGCGGGCTCCCGCACGAGCAGCTTCGCCAAGCCCCACAGGACGTCGGGACGGCTGTAGAAGGCCCGGTACAGGTGATCGAAATAGGTTTCGAGGATGTCCTCGCTGAGCCCGCGCGGGATGAACTTGAAGTTCATCGCGTTCATCTGCTCCCAGTCTTCCTCGAAGCAGCCGTGCTCGCGAATCGTCGGATACGCCGGCGTGCCGGGATAGGGGGTGAACTTGGTGATCTGGCAGAGGTCGAGCTCGACCTCTTTGAGAAAGCGCACGTCCTCGGCCAGGCTGTCGAGCCCCTCGGTCGGGTGCCCGATCATCAGATAGCCCTTGGTGCGAATCCCTGCCGCGCGCGTCATCCGCAGCGTTTCGCGCATCTTCGGAATGCGCACCTCGTGCTTGACCACGTCGAGAATGCGCTGCGAGCCCGACTCGATGCCGTAGGCGATCTGCCAGCAGCCGGCGCGCCGCATCAGTTCGAGCGTCGCCAGGTCGAGCAGGTTGGGATGACTGTTGCAGCTCCATGTGAACGCAAAGCCGTTGTCGAGGAAGGCCTCGCACATCTCGACCACGCGCTGCTTGCGCACGGTGAACAGGTCGTCGACGAAGAGGATGTGGCGCACCCCGAGCCCTTCGAGGTGGCGGCACAGCCCGACGACGTAGTCGACGCTGTGCATGCGCCCGCGCTTGCCCGAGGTGGAACGGTCGCAGAACGAGCACGAGAACGGGCAGCCGCGCGAGGTGATCAGCGTCGCCACGGGCGTGCGCGGGTAGCTGAACAACGACGGCTGGAACCGGTGCGGGAAGTCGGGCAGCAGGTCCCACGCCGGCATCGGCAACGCGTCGAGATCGTCGAGATAGGGCGCCCGCAGGTTCGCCTGAACGCGGCCGTCGCGGCGGTACGCCAAGCCCGGCACGTCGTCGATGGGGCGCTCCTGCTCCAGGCGAGCGAGCAGATCGAACAACGACACCTCGCCCTCCCCGATCACGCCGTAGTCGATGCTGGGAAAGGCCGCCAGCGTGCGCTCGGGAATGGCGCTCACGTGCGCGCCGCCGAGAATGGTGATCACGTCCGGCGACAGTGCCTTGACCTGCGCCGCGATGCGGGCTGCGTTGGTGACCGAGATCGTCGTCGCCGATAGACCGAGGTAGTCCGGTCGCAGCGCCGCGATCTGCCGCGCGACCTCCTCGAGAGCCGTGCCCTGCTCCTTGGCGTCGACCAGGTGGACGTTGTAGCCGTGCCGCCGCGCCACCGCGGCGAGCACCAGCACGCCCATCCCCGGAATGGTCTCCTCCCCCTGGCGCAGCCGATCCATCGAGCGATCCCAGAAGACGTAGGGAGGCTCGCACAAGACGAGAGTCCTGTTCGGCCCTGGCGCATCCGGCATGTACGCGACGGTAGCTCAGAGCCGGCGCCACGAGCAAGCTCCCGGCGGCGAGCCCGCGGCTCTGCTTGACCCGCATTTCACGGTTGGCTAAGCAGCGCGAGCGCAGAATCCGCGCAACGCACGAACGAAGGAGAGTGCCATGAAGAAGAGAACGTTCTGGCTCGCCGCCGGGATCCTCGCCCTTGTCCTGAACGGGTGTGCCACGCAGACGGCGAAGCCTGCCGATACCGCAGAGGCACCGGCTGGGGCCACAGCGAAGGGCGTGCCGGCGCCGCCCAACAGCCCGCTGGCCAAGGTGCAGCTGGGCATGGGGAAGAAACAGGTTCGGGATCTTCTCGGGTCGCCGACCGACGAGAACAGCTACTCGACCGGGAAGGTCTGGATCCCGTTCTACTTCGGCAACGATGCACGCCGCACCTCGTGGTACTACAAGGGACTCGGTCGGGTGGTGTTCGCCGACGGCAACGCCTTCGGCGGCGGCACCGCGGAGGTGGTCCGTGTCGACTACGATCCGACCGAGAGTGGCGTGGCCCGCTGATTCGAGCCCGCTCGGCGTGCGTTTCACCCGGCGAGCACGCCCCTCACCACAGGAACGGCACCAGTCGCTTGACGCGGCGGCTGTACTGCTCGTAGGCCGGCCCGAGCTGCGCCCGTAGCCACCGCTCTTCCTGCCTCGCCCGTACGGCGATGGCGACGACGCAGAACGCGTAGGTCGCCAGCGGAATGGCTGATCCACTGGCGACCAGCGGAGCTGCTGCCATCACCAGGACACTGAAGTAGAGCGGGTGGCGCACCAGCCCGAACGCGCCGTCCTGGCGGAACTGGTGCGGCGGTTCGTCGGGCAGGCGCCGTCGCCGGAGTGGGCCGATCAAGAATCGGCCCCAAAACCAGAAGGCGAAACCCGAAGCGAAGATGAGCGCGCCGCCGGCGATGCGCAATGGCGACGGATCGGCGGCGAAGGTGAGGAGGGAGCACGCGGTGCTGACGTGCACCGTCAGAATCACTGGGGTCAATCGCACCCACAGCCGCTCGGCGGGCGTGTAGAAAGGCAAGGAGGCGCCCTGCTCCTCGACGCGGAAGAGGAAGACCGGCAGCCATCCCAGCGCGAAGCCGAACCCCGCCAAGACGCGCAGCATCATATTCGCTCCACCACCCGCAACCGCCGCCAGGCGACGAGCGCCTTCCCGTTGGCCGACATCGCCAGCACACCAACCGCCACCCACAGCGCTTCGTGGAGTTGCAGCACCAGGCCGATGAGGAAGCCGGTCTCCGGCTGCCCGGCCGCCAGGCCGAGAACCGCCACGGAGCCCGCCTGCAGAGCGCCGACTCCCGCCGGCGTGGGAACGGCGCGCGCGAAGCCGGTGCCGAGCAGGACCAGCAACAGCAGGGGCAGAGGCAACACCACGCCGAAGGCGGCGAGCAGACAGAAATACTCACCGACGATGACCAGCTCGATGGCCAGCGAGCTCATCAGGCCCCAGAGGAACGTGCGGCGATGGGCGCCGAAGAAGCGCAGCAGATGGTCCTCGGTCTGTCGCATGCCCGCGGCCCAGGAGGCCAGTCGCCGCGGCAGGCCGCGCCAGGCATAGAACGGCGCCAGCGGGCGCCGCCCGCGAAACAGCATCCACAGCGGCACCGCCAGCGCCGCCAGCGAGGCCACGGTCAACGCCAACAGCAGCGGCAGCGCTGGTGTCGGCTCGTTCAAGGTACGGGCAAAGGCGAAGACGAGCACGTAGGCGACGACAGTGACGAGATTGCCGATCAGCTCCAGCAACCGGTCGACCGTCACGCCCGCGGTCGCCTCGGCGCCGGCGATCCCGTCGGCGTACATCATCGCGATTCGCACCGGCTCGCCCGCGAGCTTGGCGGACGGCACCAGCGCTCCGATCGCGTCTCCCGCCAGCCGTGCCCGCAGCAGTCGCAGCAGGGCCACGTGACTCCCGAACGCGCGCGCCACCAGGTCCCAACGCCAGCTGTAACCGAGCCGCACCGCGACGCCGAGAACCAGGTACGCCGCCAGTGCCACCGGCGACAGGTGCCGAATCGCGATCACCAGCTCGCTCAGGCCGAAACGCCAGCAGAGCCCGGCGAGCACGGCGAGGCCGACGGCGAGCGGCAGCAGCGACGCGAGCCGGGCGGCTATCGTGGAGCGGGGCATTGCGGTAGCTCGGGAAACACTTCACGGATGGGAGCGAATGATCGGGCGCGCAGCAGCTCGCCGAGGCGCGCGGCCAGCCGCCGCCGCCCGACACGCAGCAGCCAGCGACCGGTGCCTGTCCCCGTGGGCGACGCCGGATCGATCTCCCACGGGTGGAGATAGAACACCGCCGGACCGACGTCGCGCTCGAAACGCCGCAGGCAGCGCCACAGCAGCCGTTTCGGTAGCAGGCGCAAGCCGGCGCCGCTGGCCACCGGCAGGTGCCAGAAGAAGAGCACCTGCAGAACACCGACCGGAACCTCCCAGATGCCGCCCGCGTGCCGAAACGGCGCGCGCGGGCACACCAGCTCGAGGCCCGGCGGCCGGTCGATCGCCAGGATGCTCGAGTCGTAGCTCAACCCGAGCTCGGCGAGGACCTCGATGGGCCAGCGGACGCCGGCCTTGATCGAGAAGTACGGGGCGCGAAAGCCCTGAACGCGCCGCCCCGACGCATCCTCGATTGCCGCGAGCGAACGTTGCACGTCGTCCCGAAAGTCGCGCCGCAGCAGGTGCGCCACCGGCCGGTGACGGTAGCCGTGACTGCCGAGCTCGTGGCCGGCCGCGACCACCCGACGGACGAGAGCCGGGAAGCGTTCCGCCACCTCGCCGAGAACGAAGAACGTCGCCCGCGCTCCGTGCGCGGCGAACAGCGCCAGCAGCTCCTCGGTGTTGGCCTCGACGCGATCCTCGAACCGGTCCGGATCGCCGGAGGCGGCGTCGTGGTACCAGTCCTCGACGTCGACGCTGAGCGCATGGCGCACGGGCAGACGCGCGGAGGCGATGTCGTTGGCCACCTGCGTTGGCTAACGCACAGTCTGCGACGGGTCAACGGCGCGACGGGAGCCGAAAATCCAAAGCTGAAAGCGAAGAGCCAGAGAGGGGAAAGGTCATTCCCAGCGGCGGCGAAGGTGTCTGCGGACCGGACCGCATTGACGTGTGCGGCGCCGCTGGGATACACGGACTTCTAAACGGAAGTGAGCTGATGGCCGATTTCGAGCTCGATCTGGAGGCGCTGTCCGAGCGGGTGCGACGGGCGCGCGAACGTGCGGGCGCCGCCGGTAGCGAGGTGATCGAGCGTGCGCGACGGGGCGAAGGCCTGGACCCGGACGACATGGCCGTCCTGTGGTTCGCGCCTCAGCTCGACAGCGGGGGTGTCTACCGGCTGGCGCGCAGCGTGCGCTCGCACGAGCGCGCGCCGCTGGAGACCTTCTCGCCGCTCTACATGACAAACACCTGCGACGCCGAGTGCCGCATGTGCGGCATGCGCCGGGACAACCGCGCGCTGCAACGTGAAACCGCCGACATGACCGCGGTGACGGAGCAGCTCCGCCTGCTCGGCGGGCGCGGGATGCACGCGGTCGCCTTGCTCACCGGCGAGTACCGGGCCGCCAATCGGTCGTGGGCGTTGCGCTACGTCAACGAGGCCCTGCGCACTGCGGTGACGATGAATTTCGGCCACGTCCTCATCAACGTCGGCTCGATCGACGAGCCCGAGTTCGACGCCCTGCTCGCCGGCGTGGAGCGCAAGGCGGATGGCAGCGTACGTCCCAAGCTCACCATGTGCACGTTCCAGGAAACCTACTCGCGCCATCACTACGCCAAGTTCATGGGGACCGACCCGGGCAATCCCCGCGCCGACTACGACCGCCGCCTGGCCAACTTCGATCGCTGCTTCCGCGCCGGAATGCGCGTCGCCAACCCGGGCATCCTCGTCGGGCTCAATCCCGACATCGCCTTCGAGATGATGGCCCTGACGCTGCATGCCCGCCACCTGCTGGCGCTGGGAATGGAGGTCTATCTCTCCGTGCCCCGGCTGCGCCAGATCGCCGGCGGGCGTAGCCAGGGCGGAATCAGCGACGACGACTTCATTCGTCTGGTCGCGGTGCTGTCCCTCGGGCTGCCGCGCTGCAAGATCGTCATCACCACGCGCGAGGACTCCGACATCCAGCACAAGCTGGTGCCGATCGTCACCGTGCTGTCGGCGGGCTCCGCTGCGGTGACGCCCTACACCGAGACCAGCGCGCGCTTCCCGCTCGAGACCAGCCAGTTCGAAGTCATCGACAAGCGCCCGTTCGAGGAGATCCTGCGCGAGCACCTCACTCCGGAGGAGCCGATCGAGAACTTCCGCCCGCCGCCGGGCGGGCTGCAATAGTAGGGCGGGCACCGCCCGCCAAGGCGCCCCAGGTTGCTGCGGTTGCCGGCATCCGAAACCGGCGAGCCGGGCTCGGCGAACGCACGAAGCCGCATTCGATTCCCGGCGTTGAACGTTGAGCCTTCGGCCCGCAGCTCGGCCGCGGGCAGTCAGTGATCGGACGCGCCGCCGCGGCGGAAAACCAGGGCGCAACCGGCGCCGCCACGGGCGAGGCCGAGGAGCAGGGCGCGGTCGATGGTCGCGGCTTCGCCGACGGTCGCCGCCAGTCGCGTCGACGCGTCCGGTTCGGGCGCACGCAGGTGGCACAGAGGCGGCACGACGCCCTCCCGGATGGCCAGGCAGACGGCCGCCGCGCTCAGCGCACCGGCGGCGCCGAACTCGCCCACCGCGCCCTTGATCGAGGTGACGCGCGCCGCACCCAGTTGACCGAACAGCGCCAGCTCGGTGGCGTCGAGCCGGCGCGAGGAGTTGGCGCCACCACAGACGAGATCGACGCCGGCCGCCGTCAGGGGCGTCAGCGCCGGCACCGCGTCCGCGGCCGTGGCGGGCCAGTCGTAGATCGGTGACGGGACGGCGAAGGTGAGATCGGCGTCGATCTCCGCATAGACCGTGGCGCCGCGCGCCCGCGCGTGGTGCAGGGATTCGAGCGCCAGCATGGCGGCGCCCTCGCCGAGAACGACACCGTTGCGGTCGGTGTCATAGGGGCTGCACCATTCCCGTTTCCCATCGCCGCGCTGGCCGGACAGGATCCGTGCCCGGCGACAGATCTCGATCAGGATCTCGCCGAGCTCGTCGCCGCCGCCGGCCAGGACCACGTCGGCCCTCCCGGCGCGCACGGCGTCGCAGCCCTCGATGAGCGCCTGCTCCCCCGAGATCTCGCCCTGGGCCACGGTCAGGTTGAGCCCCGTGGTGCCGAGCTCCATCGACGCGTAGCTGGCGGGCGCGTTGAGGACGAGGTTGGGGAAAAGCATCGGGCTCGCCGCCGCCGGCCCCTTGGTGAAGACCTTTTCCAGCTGGGTCACCGATTCGGAGATGTTGCCGAGCGCCGATCCGATCACCACGCCGATGCGCTGCGCCGGCACTTGCCCGTGGGCGACGCGGGCATCGTCGAGGGCCATGCGGCTGGCGGCCACGATCATGCGCGACAGCTTGTCCATGCGTCGCAGATGAGTCGAGGCGATGAACTCGCGCGCGGCGAAGCCGTGAACCTCCGCGGCGATCGTCGGCAGCCGCTCGCTGACCGCGTCGCGACGGCGGCCGATGCCGGAGCGACCCTCGGTCAGCGCCGACCAGAACTGCTCGCGCCCGAAGCCGATCGGGCTGACGACGCCGATTCCGGTGACGGCAACGGCGGTCCGCGCGGTGACGATCGTCTGCTGCCTGTGCTCTTCAGTCATCGGCGGCCCGCACGATCAAGCTGGTGTTGTTGCCGCCGAAGCCGTAGGAGTTCGACAACACGGTGCGCAGCGACGCCGGCCGGCTCGCCTTGGGGACGTAGTCGAGATCGCACTCGGGATCGGGATGCTCGAGGTTGACGGTCGGCGGCACGAACTGCTCGCGCAGAGCCAGCAAGGCAGCCAGGGCTTCGATGGCTCCGGCCGCGCCGAGGCAGTGGCCCACCAGCGATTTCGTCGAGGAGATCGGTATCCGCGGCGCCCGCGCGCCGAACACCGCCTTGATCGCGCGGGTCTCGACAGCGTCGTTCTGCGGCGTGCCGGTGCCGTGGGCGTTGACGTAGTCGATCTCCTCGGCCTCGACGCCGGCTTCTGCGAGGGCTCGCCGCATCGCCGCCGCCGCACCGGCGCCGTCGGGCCGCGGCTGGGTGAGGTGATGGGCGTCGGCGCTGACGCCGTAGCCGACGAACTCGCCGAGAATGCCCACCCCGCGCCGCCGCGCCGCCTCCCAGCCCTCGAAGACGAACATGGCCGCGCCTTCGCCGAGGGTCAGACCGGCACGGTCCCTGTCGAAGGGCCGGCAAGGTCCGCGGTCGAGCGCCTGGAGCGCGTTGAAGCCGCTGTAGGTCATGCGGCAGAGCGAGTCGGTGCCGCCGCACAGCACGACATCGGCGCGTCCGTTGCGGATCCAATCGGCCGCCAGCCCGAGGGCGTTGGCGCCGGAGGAGCAAGCGGTGGAGACGGTGAGCCGCGGGCCGCGGCAGCCGAAGACGTGGGCGACGACGTCGACGGCAACCGAGGCCGGGGTCTCCAGCCAGTTGGTCAACGGCCGATGCCCCGACTCGCGGAGCAGCGTGCGACGCAGATTCTCTTCCCCGAGGATCATGCCGCCCGTCGTGGTGCCGAGCACGGCGCCGCGGCGGCGCGCATCGAGCCCGTCGGGCCGCGCCATCGCCCACGCCTCGTCGGCGGCAATCAGGGCCATCAGGCTCGAGCGCGACGTGTGGCGGGCGATCGCTCGCGGCACCGCCGCCGGTGGCGGCAGCGCGCGCACCTCGGCGGCGACCCGGCTGCGAAAGCCGGCGCTGGGGAAGAGGGACAGCTCGCCGATGGCGCAGCGACCCTGGCGCAGCCCGGCGAGAAAGGCGCCGACGCCGGCGCCGAGGGCGTTGGTGCTGCCGATTCCGGTGATGGCGATCCGGCGCCTCGCGTCGGTGTGGGTCATCGCGGCACGGGTCAGGCCATGGTCAGCCCACCGTCGACGGTGAGCGTCGCCCCGGTGACGTAATCGGCCGCGGGGCTGGCGAGGAAGCGTATGGCATGGCCGACCTCGGCGGGCTGGCCGAAGCGGCCGAGGGCGATCTGGTGCAGGTAGAGTTCCCGTTGCTCCGCCGGCAACCCGGCGATCATGCGGGTCTCGATCAGGCCGGGGCAGACGGCGTTGACGGTGATGTGGTAGCGGCCGACCTCGCGCGCCAGCGATTTGGTGAAAGCGAGCAAGCCGCCCTTGGCGGCGGCGTAGTTCGCCGCGCCGTCCTTGCCGACGATGGCGGCCGGCGAGATCACGTTGATGATCCGGCCCCACTTCTGCCGGATCATCGGCCGCAACGCCTGCCGGGCGCAGAGAAAGGCGCCGCGTAGATCCGCCGCCATCACCTCGTCCCACGCGTCGACGGACATCAGCATGACGTAGCCGTCGCGGGTGATGGCGGCGTTGTTGACGACGATGTCGACGCCGCCCCAGCGCTCCTGCAGCCCCTGGAACAGGCTGGTGATGGCGTCGGGATCGGCGACGTCGGCCTGAACGGCGACCACGTCGGAACCCGGGGCCCGCAGGGACTCGGCGGCCTCCTCCGCTTCCGCGGCGGAGCGCGCGTAGGTGATCGCCACCCGGGCGCCGGCGCGCGCCAGGGCGGCCGCGGCCGCCCGGCCGATGCCCCGCGAGGCGCCGGTGATCAACGCGCGCTTGCCGTCGAGCCGGAAGGGATCGGAGTCTATCGCAGCAGCCGCCACAGCTGACCTTTGATCTTTCGCTCGCGCAGCTTCTGCAGCACCTGGATGTTGGTCTTGATGCCCTTGCCGGGAACGATCCAGTTGGAATGACGGCGGGCGTACGACTCGATGCGCTCGACCACGTCGTCCCGAAGAGTCGGGGCGATGTAGAACTTCGGGTAGAGCAGGTTGTCGTCCGGATCCATCTGACCGTCGTGCAGCGCGATCTCGACCATGCCGGTTCCCGGGAGGATACGGATGCCGGTCATGGCGATCACCGCGGTCGGCCGCAGCTCGTCCATCAGCGCGATCGTCTCGCTCACCGTCTGCGCCGTCTCGCCGGGGCCGCCGAAGATCAGGCTGTGGCAGAACTTGAGCTGGTGCTGGTGGCAGAGCGCGGAGGCGCGGCGCAGGTCGTCGACGTCGAACTCCTTTTTCAAGTTGGCGATTATCGACGGCGAGCCGGCGTCGGTGCCGAACTCGATGGCCTTGCAGCCCGAGCGCGCCATCAGCCGACAGAGCTCGTCGTCGACGAACTTCGGGTTCAGATAGCCCGACCACTCGATGTCGAGGTCGCGGCGGGCGATCTCGGCGCAGATTTCCTTGGCGTGGCGGATCGGCATGTTGAAGATGTTGTCGACGAAGAACCAGTGGCGAATGCCGAATTGGCGCCGCATCTCCTCGAGCTCGTCCACCACAGCGGCGGGCGTCCGCATCCGCACCTTCGAGCCTTCGATCAGCGGGTAGCTGCAG
>CAZYMF010000179.1:0-10017 GCA_964648215.1 uncultured Binatia bacterium (SeqCode)
GAGGCCGTCAGGCCTTCCCCTTCGAGGAGATTCCCGAGAGCTGCTCGATCAGCTTCTGCGCCGTCTCCGGGGACAGCCACACGTCGCGGATGGCGCGGCGCTGCTCCTCGGTCTCGCCGACGACGGCGGCCACCGCGGCCTGCTGCAGGACGCGCTTGTTGTAGGCGTACGCGGCGCGGGGATAGGAGCCGAGCAGGCGGGCCTTCTCCAGACAGACACGCTCGAGGTCGGCCGGCTCGACCACCTCGTCGATCACGCCCAGCTCGCGTGCGGCTTCGGGACCGTGCAGCTCGGCTTCCAAGGCGATGCGACGCGCCTGCGCGTTGGTCAGCGCCAGGCGGGTGATCTCCATGGCCCCGGTGGGCAGCGGCAAGCCGATGGCCGTCTCGTTGAGGCCGATCTTGGCGTTGCCGCGAGCGGCGATGCGCGCGTCGCAGGTCAGGGTGAGAATGCCGCCGCCGGCGATGGCATGGCCGTTCACCATCGCCACCGTCGGTTTGGGCAGGGTCCACAGCGCGAACACGCCGTCGCCCTGGCCACCGAAGCCGGAGCCCGTCTCGCCCTGCCCCGCAGTCGTCAGCGCCTTGAGGTCGAGCCCGCCGCAGAAGAACTTGCCGGCGCCGGTGACGACCACGGCGCGTACCGCGTCGTCGCCCGCGGCCGCCGCGCAGGCGGCGGCCAGATCCGCGAGCAGCTCGGGGTTGATGGCGTTCGCCGGCGGGCGGTTCAGGGTGAGGATGCGCACGCCGCCGTCGACGTCCCGGGTCTCAATCGCCGCCATGGGCTACTCCTTTCCGCAAGGGTCGAACTCGTCTTGGCGCGAGCGGGCCGCGCGCCACCTCGTCTCGGCGCAGCCCGACGGCGGCGCGCAGCGTCGCCACCTCGCGCTCGCTCAGCATCCTGTGCGCGCCCGGCGGCAGCTTGCCGAGCTTGAGCGGCCCGAGCTCGATCCGGCTGAGCTTCTCCACCGGCAAGCCCACCCGCTCGCACATCTGGCGGATCTCGCGCCGGCGGCCCTCGCGCACGATGATCTCCAGCCACGTCTTCTTGTCGCGCGCCTGCAGCACGCGGGCCTCGGCCGGCGCGGTCACTCCCGACTCGATGCGCACCCCCGTGCGCAGGCGCCCGAGCTGCTGCTCGTCGGGCAGACCCTTCACCTTGACGCGATAGGTCTTGGCCACGCCGTACCGCGGGTGGGTCAGCCGCAGCGCCAGCTCGCCGTCGTTGGTGAGCAGGATCAGGCCGGTGGAGAGGTAGTCCAGGCGCCCCACCGGGAAGACACGCACGCGGACGTCGGGCAGGAGATCGCGCACGGTGGTTCGGCCCTCGGGATCGGAGAGGGTGGTGACGACCCCGAGCGGCTTGTTGAGCAGGACGTAGACGGGGGACGAGACGACCGGCAGCGGCCGGCCGTCAACGGTGATCCGGTCCTTCCGGGGATCCGCTTTCGTCCCCAGCTCCGTCACCGGCTTGCCGTTGACCCGGATCTTCCCCGCCCGAATCAGGTCCTCCGCCGCCCGCCGCGAGCTCACTCCCGCCTGGCTCAACAGCTTCTGCAGCCGCGTCGGCCCCGGGCCCGGCTCCGGCCTCGGCTTCCCCTTCCGCGTCGGGCGCGGCGGATTCGGATGCTTCTTCAGTGGCTTCACCGGTCGGCAACTCCTTCAGCGTGGGCAGCTCGTTGAGGTCCTTGAGGCCGAAGACCTCGAGAAACTCGGGCGTGGTGACGTACAGCAGCGGCCGGCCCACGGCCTCCTTGCGGCCCGAGATCTTGATCAACCGTTTCGCCAGCAGCGAGCTGAGCGCACCCTCGACGTCGACGCCGCGGACGGCCTCGATCTCCGCGCGCGTCACCGCTTGCTTATACGCGATGATGGCCAGGGTCTCCAGCGTAGCGCGTCCGAGTCGCGCCGGCTTCTCGCGCAGCAGGGCGCGGACGTAGTCGACGTTCTCCGGGGCGGTGCGGAACTGGTAGCCGCCGGCGACCTCCGTCAGGCGCAGCCCGCGCCGGCCCTCGTTGTAGCGCTGCTGCAGCCGGCGCATCGACGCCACCACCTCCTTCGCCGTCGGGCCCTCGAGCAGCTGGATCAGGCGGCGCAGCGACAACGGCGTGGTCGCCGCGAACAGGAGGCTCTCGAGAATCGAGTCCAGCCGCGGCAGCTCCTCGGCCGCCGCCGGCGCGGCGTCCTCGCCCGGCGCCGCGACGGCGTCGTCGGCCGGCTCGCCCGGCTCGCCCGGCTCGTCCTCGATCTCAGCCATCGTCTCCGGGGTCTCCGCCACGATCGTCTCCGGCGTCTCCTCCGGCAGCATCTCCGCCATCCTCTCCTCCTGCGTCTCCACCTCCACCTCCATCTTTCCCCTCCTGCCCTTCATGCAGCGTCCGTCCGTCGTACTCGTCGGCCAGATCCAGCGAGACGGACGAAATGTCGTCGACGACCAGGTTGATGACGATGCGGTCGAAGTGGCGCTCCTGCAGCGCCCGCACCGCCTGCATGCGCACCAGCTCCAGCACGGCGAGAAAGGTGACGATGATCTCGATCCGGGTCGCGTCCTCCGGGAACAGGCTCTCGAACTCGACGCTTCTCTTCCGCCCCAGGGTCTGCAGCACCGACTGCACGCGGTCGCGCAGTGAGACGCGTTCCGTCACGACCTCGTGCACGGCCTCGGGCCGGGCGCGCTGCAGCACGGTGCGAAAGGCCTCGATCAGGTCCCAGACGCTGGCGCGGATCCGCGGCGGCCCCTCGTTCTCGACCGGCTCGAGGTCCTCCCAGGAGGCGTCGCGGACGAAGACGTCGCGGCGGAGCAGCGGGCGCTCGCCGAGCTGCTGTGCCGCCTCGCGAAAGCGCTGGTACTCGAGGAGCTGGCGCACCAGATCGGCGCGCGGGTCGGTCTCCTCGTCCTCCTCGGCCGCCTCGTCGTCCTGCGGCAGCAGCATGCGCGACTTGATCAGGGTCAAGGTGGCGGCCATCACCAGGAACTCGCCGGCGATGTCGAGGTTGAGATCGCGCATCAGGTCGAGATAGGCGATGTACTGGTCGGTGATCGTGGCGATGGGGATATCGACGATCTCGACCTCCTCGCGCTTGATCAGGTGGAGCAGCAGGTCGAGCGGCCCCTCGAACACCTCGAGCTTGACGCGGTAGGGGACGCCGCGGCGCGCGCCGGCGTCCGCCGTCATCTCCTCCGGCGACTCGGGAAGAATGTCGGGGCTGTCGTCACTCATCCGAACCCGGCTCCTCAGCCTTCCAGCTTCATGGCGGCCCGCACTTCCCTCATGGTCACCGTCGCCACCGCGCGCGCCCGCTCGTTCCCCTCGGCCAGCACGTCGTCGACGAGCTCCGGTTGCCCGTCGAGCTCGGCGCGCCGCGCGCGGATCGGCTCCAGCTCGGCATTGACGTGCTTGATCATCACCTTCTTGCACTCGAGGCAACCGATCCCGGCGGTACGGCAGCCGGTGGTGACGTAGTCGATCTCCTCCGGCGTGCAGTAGACACGATGCAGGTTGAACGCCGGGCAGTCGTTGGGCTCGCCCGGATCGTGGCGGCGCGCGCGCCGGGGGTCGGTCATCATGCGGCTCAGCTTGGTGTCCACATCCTTCGCCGAGTCGGAGAGAAAGACCGCGTTGTTGTAGCTCTTGCTCATCTTGCGCCCGTCGGTGCCGGGGATCTTGGGCACCTCGGTGAGCAGGGCGTCGGGCTCGGGGAACACGGCGCCGTAGAGGTTGTTGAAGCGGCGGGCGATCTCGCGCGTGATCTCGATGTGCGGCGCCTGGTCGACGCCCACCGGCACCGCCGCGGCCTTGTAGATCAGGATGTCGGCGGCCTGCAGGATCGGGTAGCCGAGGTGGCCGTAGTTGATCTTGGTGAGCTCGCTGTCGTCCTCCCCCTGGATCAGGCCGAGGTCGCGCGCCTGCTCCTTGATCGTCGGGTTGCGCAGCAGCCACGGGGTCGGGACGATCATCGAGAACAGCAGGTGCAGCTCGGCGTGCTCCTTGATCGCCGACTGGCGGAAGAGCACCGCCTGCTGCGGATCGAGGCCGGCGGCGAGCCAGTCGAGCGTCATCTCGCGCGTGCTCTGCCGCACGCCGCCGGCATCGCTGCTGGTGGTCAGGGCATGCCAATCGGCGACGAAGAAGAAGCAGCGGTGCTCGCGCTGCAGGCGGATCCAGTTGCGCAGCGCCCCATGCCAGTGCCCCAGGTGCAGCTTGCCCGTCGGGCGCATGCCGCTGACGATGATGTCGGCGCCCTGCGGCTGCGACGCTGCTTTCTCCATCTCTCTCACCGCCACATCCGCCCCGCAGATCGTCTGTCGTGCTCGGGGATCGTGCTCGTGCCTGGCGCTCGCAGGAACGACGAGATCACAACAGGGCTCGCAAGAACAGGTTCACCACCGGGCCGATCACCGCGTCCAGCGTGCGCGTCGCCAGCAAGACCACCACGATGAGCATGCCGTAACGCTCGAGGCGCGCGAAAGCGATCGCCTGCGGGCGGGGCAACAGTCCCGCCAGCACGCGCCCGCCGTCGAGGGGCAGGATCGGCAACAGGTTGAAGACGGCGAGAACCACGTTGATGAGGACACTCCTCTGCGCCATCATCGCCACCGGCGTCAGCGTCGTGATCGCCACGCCGGTGAGCGCGCTGTCGTGCGGCAGCCGCAGCTGGAGCAGGGACTGCAGCACCACGGCGCTGACGAGGGCGAGGATGATGTTGGTCACCGGGCCTGCCGCCGCCACCAGCACCATGTCCCGCCGCGGCCGGCGCAGCTGGCCGAAGTTGACCGGAACCGGCTTGGCGTACCCGAACAGAAACGGGGCATGCGCCAACAACAGGAACAGCGGCAGCGCAACCGTTCCCATCAGGTCGATGTGCGCGATCGGGTTGAGGGTGAGACGTCCGGCGCGCGCGGCGGTGTCGTCGCCGCACCACTTGGCCACCACGCCGTGAGCCAGCTCGTGCAAAATGACCGCCGCCAGCACGGGCAATGCCCACACCGACAAGCCCTGGAGAAACGAGTTCATTTGAGGCATTTCGCCGCGAACCCTAGCAGAAAGGCCCCGGCCCCGCCACGCCGGGGGCGGGCTGTGTCGTTCGGTTCATGACCCCGCGCATCGTACGGACGAAGAGAATGACCAACCGAGAACCGAGAACCGGGAATGAAGAACGGGACACTGAAAAATCCAGGGCAATGACCGGTTCTCCGTTCTCAATTCTCGGTTCCCGGTTCTCCATTCTCATCTCTCCCATCACCCGCGCGGATGAAACTTCCGATGTATTTGCCGCAAGTGCTCCCGGGCCACGTGCGTGTACACCTGCGTCGTCGAGATGTCGGCGTGGCCGAGCATCATCTGGACGGCACGCAGATCGGCCCCCCGTTCGACCAGATGCGTGGCAAAGGCATGCCGCAGCGTGTGCGGGCTCACCTTGCCCCGCAGCCCCGCCTGCCGCACGCGTTTGCGCAGCAGCAGGCCGAAGGCCCGCCGCGTCATCGGCCCGCCGCGCCGGGTGACGAACAGGAAGGCGCTGGCGCGACCGTGCAGCAGGGCCGGACGCACCTCGCCCAGGTAGTGGCGCAGGCGCTCGCAGGCGTACTGGCCGACGGGAACGGCGCGCTCCTTGCGCCCCTTGCCGACGACGGTGAGAAACCCGGCCTCCAGGTTCACCTGGTTGGTCTTGAGCGAGACGACCTCCGAAACCCGCAGCCCGGTGGCATAGACGAGCTCGATCATGGCGGTGTCGCGGACGGCCAGGGCCTCGTCGCGGGGGGGACGCCCCGTCACCGGCGACTCGATGATCTTGCCGACGTCCGCCGGCGACAGCGAGCGCGGCAGGCGCTGCCCGAGCCGGGGCAGGTGCAGGTCCTGCGTCGGGTTCACCGCGACGACGCGCTCGCGCAGCAAGAAGGCGAAGAACATGCGGACGGCGGCCAGCATGCGCGCCCGGCTACGAGCCGCCAGGCCCCGCCGCGCCAGCTCTTCGAGAAACGAGATCAGATGCGACGGACGCACGGCGACGATGTCATGAACCCCGGCGCGAGAGAGATGATCGGCCAGGCGCGCCAGATCGGCGCCGTAGGCGCTCAGCGTGTTGGGCGACAAGCCGCGCTCGGCGGCGAGATAGGCGATGAAACGGTCGATGCAGCCGTCGACTGGTTTCTCCACCCCGCCCATCTCCACCCCTCACCTCACGCGGCCGCCTGGGCGTCCTCCTGCAGGCGGGTCAGCAACTCGCCGCGGATCGCTTCCAGGCGTTGCCCATCGACGATCTTGCGCCCGTCCTCGGTGACGTAGAAGACGTCGAGCACCTGGTCCACGTTGGTGGTGATCTTGGCGACGTGGATCGACAGGCCGAGGTGGAAGAGGCTGTTGGTGATGGTGAACAGCAGCCCGACGCGGTCCTGCGCGAACACGTCCAGCACGGTGAAGTCGTTCGACACCTGGTTGTCGACCAGCACGTCGGTACCGACGCGAGGCACGAACTTCTTTCCCAGCAGCGACGGGCGCCGCGAGGCGGCCACCAGCTCCTCGACGTCCACGGCGCCGGTGAGCACCCGGCCGAGCGCGACCTGGATCTTCTCCCAGCGCTCCTCGTCCTGGGCGATCTCGGCGTGATCGAGGTGGGAGACGCGGAAGACGTCGAGCACGACGCCGCTGCGGCTGGTGTGGATGCGGGCGCCGACGATGTTCATGCCGTGCGCGGTCAGCACCCCGGTGATCTTCGAGAACAGCCCCGACCGGTCCTTGGTCACCACGGTGAAGGCGCTGAACCCGCGCTCCGGGTAGTGGCGGACCTCGGTCACCAGCGGCTCCTCGCGCAGGTGGCTGACGAGGGTGATGTGCCGGCGGATCTCGTCCTCCGGGGTCTGGAGCAGATAGCGATCCGGCATGTCGGCGAGGAAGTCCTCGACGCGGTCGGGCTTCAGCTCGGTGCAGGCGGCGGCGACGCGCGCCCGGATCCGGGCCACCCGCTCGCTCTGGTCGGACTCGACGAAGGTGCCCTTCTCGAACACCTCGATCGCGTTCATGTAGAGCTCCGCCAGCAGCATGTCCTGCCAGTTGCTCCACACCTTGGGACCGACCGCCTTCATGTCGGCGAAGGTCAGCAGGTAGAGCTTCTTCAAGTTGTCGGCGGTGCCCACGGTCTTGGCGAAATCGATCACCAGCTTCTGGTCGCGGATGTCGCGCCGCTGGGCCAGGTGCGACATGGTGAGGTGATGGCGAACGAGGAACTCCAGCTGTGCGGCGGCATCGTCGTTGAGATGCAGGCGCCGCGCGACGCGGGGAATCAGGGTCGCCCCCTTCTCCGAGTGCCCGCCGCCCTGCCCCTTGCCGGCGTCGTGGAACAGGATGGCCAGAAAGAGGATCTCCACTTGGTCGATCTCGCGCACCACCTCGGTGAGCAGGGGCACGGCGGATTTGTAGACGCCGTCGCGCAGCCTCTCGAGCTCGCGCACGCCCATGAGCGAGTGCTGATCGACCGTATAGATGTGGTAGACGTCGTGCTGCGCCAGGCACAGCAGAGCGCCGAACTCCGGCAGCAGGGCCCCGAGCACGCCGAGCCAGTGCATCTCGAACAGGGTCTCGTAGACGTCGTGCTTCCAGGCCAGGATGCGCAGGAGCACCTCGCTCGCGTCGCGGTCGTGGCGCATTCCATCGTCGATCAGACCGACGTGCTCCCGGATGTTGCGCTTGGTGCCGTGCGAGAGCGGCACGCCGTGGCGCTGGGCGTCCGAGAAGACGCGGAGCAGCTCGATCGGGTGCTCGCGAAAGAACGCCGGGTCGCCCACCGAGAGCTCGCCGCTGACGATGCGCACGCCGGGGCGGATCTCGCGGCCGGTGTAGCGCCCCACCAGCGAGGAGACCAGCGGCTGCTGCAGGCAGCGGGCAATGATCTCGGTGGCGAAGCGGTTCACCGCGGCGGCGTGCAGATAGTAGTCGCGCATGAAATGCTCGACCCCCTTGAGGCCGCTGCCGTCGCGGTAGCCCATCTCGGCGGCGATGCGCTCCTGGTACTCGAACGTCAGCTGATCCTGATGCTGCCCCGAGAGAAAATGAAGGGCGTTGCGCACGCGCCACAGGAAGTCCCGGGCCGCCTCCAGCTCGGCGCGCTCGCTGTCGTTGATCACGCTCTTGCGCACCAGCTCGGCGACGTCGTTGGTCTTGAACTTCACCTTGGCCAACCACATCGCCGTGTGCAGGTCGCGCAGGCCGCCCTCCCCCTCCTTGATCTGCGGCTCGAGCACGTACACCGAGTCGCCGTAACGCTGGTGACGCTCCTCGTTCTCGGCCAGCTTCTCCTTGTAGAAGCGCGCCGCGTTGCGCTTGAGCACCTGCGACTCGATGGCGCCGGCGAACTGGACGTAGAGCGCCTCGTCGCCGCAGACGTAGCGACCGTCGAGCAGGGCGGTCTTCACCTTCAGATCTCCCGCCGCCAGGCGCACGCATTCGGAGACGTTGCGTAGCGCGTGGCCCACGGTCAGGCCGGTGTCCCACAACGTATAGAGAATCTTCTCGGCCACCGTCTCGACGTAGGGGTCGCGCTTTTGCGGATACAGGAAGAGCAGGTCGATGTCCGAGCACGGGTTGAGCTCGCCGCGGCCGTAGCCGCCCTGCGCCACCACGGCGCAGCGCTGGTCGAGTCGAGGATAACGCTCGGCGTAGGCGCTGCTGGCCGCCTCGAAGAGCCGCAGCAGCAGGTGGTCCATGACGCGGGTGTAACTGCGGACCACGTCGTGACCGCTGGCGCCGACCAGGTGCTGCTCGCGCAGCAGCTCGCGCGCCCGGCGCAGGTACTCCTTGGCCTGGCGACCCCAGTCGCTGCCGGGCTCGAAGCGGCCCAAGCCGGACAGCGGCTCGGGAGCGGTCGGCGTCGCTATCTCCAGCTCCATCAAAGAGTTCCCGCCACGCGGTGATGATCGACGAAGGACCGTATGCCGCGCAGCAACCCGCCGGCAATCGCCTCCCTATACGCGGCCTGGCCCAGCCGGGCCCCCTCCTTCGGGTTGGTCACAAAGGACACCTCCACGAGGATACATGGCATACCAGCCCCGACGAGCACGTAAAAGGGGCCCTGCTTGACCCCGAGATCGACGACCGAAGGCCAGCGCGCGGCCAGCCCGCCGACCACGCCGCGTTGAACGCTGTCGGCCAGCGCCGCCGACTCGGGCACCTTGTAGTTCTGGATCAGCGAGCTGAGCAGCAGGGCGACGTCGCGATCGCGCCGGTGATGGCCGGTCACCGAGGCGATGCCGTTCTCCATCGCCGCCAGGCGCAGGGTGGCGCGATCGTTGGTGTTGTTGAGATAGTACGTCTCCACCCCGGAGGTCGCGGCGTTGGGGCTGGCGTTGGCGTGGATGGAGACGAACAGGTCGGCGCGCTCGGCGTTGGCCAGCGCGGTGCGCTCCTCCAGGGACAGGAACACGTCGCGGTCGCGGGTGAGCACGACGTCGACCCCCGGCCACGACCGCAGCTCGTCGCGCAGCCGCAGGGCGATCGCCAGCACGACGTCCTTCTCCTCGATGCCGCCGACGCCGATGGCTCCCGGGTCCTTGCCGCCGTGGCCCGGGTCGATCACGATCTTCAGCGGCTTGGCCGGCGCCATCGCGCGGGGTGCGGGCGCCGGGCCACGCCGGCCGTCGAGGGCGTTGAGCGCAGGCGTGGGCAGCCTGGGCGCGGGCGTCGGCTGCGGCGCCCGCGCCTCGACGTCGACGACGACGCGAAAGGGGTCGAGCAGCGGGAAGGCGCGGCTGCTGGTCAGGCCCGGCACGTCGAGCAGCAGACGCAGGCCGCGATCGGTCTGCGCCACCTGCATGTGGGCCAACGGCCCGCGCGCCGCGCACGACGGCGGCTTTCCGGGCACGGCCAGGCGCGCGCCGAGGAGGTCGACGAAGACCTGCCCGCGGGCACCGGTGCCGGAGGCCACCTGCCGCACGCGATACTTCACGGTTCCCGACAGATCGAGCACCACACGGCTGTAGTCGCGCCCGCCCATGCAGCGGATGTCGCGCAGCCGCGGCGTGTCCGCC
>CAZYMF010000180.1:0-9967 GCA_964648215.1 uncultured Binatia bacterium (SeqCode)
GTGGTCGGAGACTACGCCAAGGGTTGGCGGATCGCCGGCCCCCCGCCCGCGCCGCATCTGTTCGCCAATGTCGTCGACGCCGACGCCATGCGCGACACGCTCGCGCCGGAGTCCTCGACCTACACCAGCGCCTCGGCCTTCGTCTGGCACACGCTTCGCGACGCCGGCGCGGCCATCCCCTATCAGCCGGTGAGCAGGCTTGTCGACGCCGACGCGTACGCCGCCGTCGACAAGCCCGAGCCGGGAGACCTCGCTCTCTTTCTCGACGGCGGCACTCCCTACCAGGTCGGCATCGTCACCGGCGACAACCAGATCGCCGCGGCCACGGTCAACGCCGGCTTGGTGCGAATCTCGGTCGGCGCGTTTCCCGGCACGGTCCTCTACCTGCGTCTGCGCCAGCCGCTGACACCGCGCGCGGTCGCCAGCGCCCCGGTGCCGCCCGCGCGCGCAACGCCGTCTCCTTCCGCCAAACGACGGCGCGGGCGCACGAAGAGCTCGAGCCGCCGTCACCCGGCCGGGCACGTCGTCAAGCACGTGGCCTCACGGAGATCGGCGCCGCCGACCGCAACTCCGCGGCACCCCGCCCGTTGAAACAGAGGTACCTTGCGTTGCCGCAGGGGGCAGCGCATCTTCAGAAGCCAGAGGAGGTCTCGATGAAACGATCGGCAGGCATCATCCTACCCTTGGTACTCGGCCTGTTCGCCTTCGGCTGCGTCAAGAAGCCAGTCACCGCACCACGCGCCGTGGTGCCGGAGACCGTAACCTCCGAGCTGCGCGTGTCGGGAACCGAAGCCAGACAGTTCGGCGACATGGTCGCCGTCGGCATCGGCGTGTCGAACGGCTCCAGGGACGACTACGTCATCAACGCCGATCGGGTGCTCGCCGTCGACGCGGCCGGCAACCGGATCGCGCCCCTGTCCGTGGCAGAGGCGGCCCGCCAGGCGGGCGGTGCCACCGCGCTCAAGGCCGGCCTGGAAGGCGCCGGCGGCAGCGCCCTGCTCACCGGGCTGCTCGGGGCGATTCCCGGCGCCATCATCGGCGCCGCCCAGGGGGGTGGATCGGGCGCCGGCAAGGGCGCCGCGATCGGCGCCGGCATCGGCATCGCCGTCGGCGCCGTCGGCGGCTTCTACGAATCGAAGACCAAGACCGAGCAGCAGATCATCGATCAGCTCGGCGGCTTGTACCTGGGCGAGAAGGTCTCCAAGCCCGGCATTCCGGTCAGCGGCTTCGTGTTCTTCCCGGCGGGGCAGTACCAGGGTGTGCGCGTGGTGGCCGTGGACAAGGCCTCGGCCGAGGTCAAGGACATCTACGGCCCGATGGTGCCGAAGCCCGAGTCGTGAGCCGTGCTCGTGAATCGTGAGTCGTGATCGGTGCCGAGGCCCTGCCCGACTCGATTCACGATTCACGATCTCATTCCAACCACCGGCTCATCGCCCGCGCCCGCCACTCGTTGGTCAGGATGGTGTGCTGCACCGCCTGGCGGCAGCGCCGCTGGATGTCGGCGCTCACGCACGACCGCTGCATCAGCTCCAGGGCGCGATCGCCGTGCTCGGGCTCGGCGTAGGCGTGGACCTCCATATTCCTGGCCTTGATGCCGTAGTGCTTGGCGAGCCCCGTATAGACGGTGCCGGCGTAGCCGCTCATGCCGGCGACGCGCTCGCGGGCGTAGCCGAACGCCGCCAGGCCCTCCTCGTAGGAGCGGCGGCAGTAGTAGAGCAGCGTGTACACGGAGCCGATGGTCTCCGGCATCGGCACGTACGCGCGCAGCTCGTCGTCGGCGATGCCGAGCTGACGCGCCATCTCCACCTTCATCGTCACGTGGTTGGGGTCGCGGAGATAGCCGGTCTCGTCGGCGAAGTTCTGCGCCCAATGAGCGTAGTGCTCGGAGTCCTCGAGGGTAAACGCGTAGACGTCGGGCGCGTTGGCGATCAGCAGCGCGAACTCGGGCGTCATCCACAGGCCGAGGTAGTACAGCTCCTTGGCGTAGCGCTTGACGATGTCGAGCGCAGCCGTGCCGTCGCCGATCGCGGCGATGACCCGGTTCTGCCGATAAGGGTTGTGCTCCTCGATGAAGGCGTCGAGCTCGGCCAGATACTGGTCGACGGGCAGCGCCGCCTCCATCGCACCGCTGCGAATGACGTTGCGAAACTCGCGCCGGGGCTCTTCCATGGGCACCTCCGTGGACGTTTGCGACCGTAGCGCCCCCATAGTAGGAAGCGCGGAAAGCTGTCAATGGAATGAATCGCTTGCGCGTGAGCCATCAGGCCGGATCCGCGGCTCCTCGGCGCCGGTGGCGGAGCGCGTGACCCCGCCGTCGGACAGGCGCGGCGGCTCGCTCAGCGAACGGCTGGCAGCCTTCGCCGCCGCCACCGACTTCGCCGCGCTCCCCGCCGCGGTGGTGGCGACGCTCAAGCTGCACCTGCTCGACACCATCGGCGTGGCGTTGGCCGCCGCCCCCCGGGATTTCGGACGGGCCGCGCTCGCCGCCATCGGCGCCTTCGGCGGCCCGCCGACCTGCACGGTGATCGGGTCGGCCGGTCGCCTGCCGGCGCCGTGGGCGGCCCTGGCCAACGGCACACTGGCCCACGGGCTGGACTTCGACAACACGCACCAGGAGTCGGTCGTGCACGTCAGCGCCGGCATCGTGCCGGCCGCGCTGGCCGCCGCCGAAGAGGCGGGCGGCGACGGCAGCGCCCTGCTGCTGTCCTTGGCGGTCGGCGAGGAGGTTTCGATCCGCATCGGCCTGGCGGCGCGCGGCGGTTTCCACGACCGCGGCTTTCACCCCACCGGCATCTGCAACACCTTCGGCGCCGCCGTGGCCGCCGGCAAGATCGGCGGCCTCGACGCCGATCGGCTCGCCGATGCGCTCGGCATCGCCGGCAGCCAGGCGGCCGGCTCGCTCGAGTTCCTCACCGACGGCACCTGGGTCAAGCGCCTCCACGGCGGCTGGGCGGCGCACGCCGGGCTGGTGGCGGCGGCGCTGGCGCGCGGCGGCTTCAGCGGACCGCGCGGGGTTCTCGACGGGCGCTTCGGCCTCTACCAGAGTCACCTCGGCGCGGCCGCGTGGGACGCGGCGGCCGTCACCGACGGCCTGGGCGAGCGCTGGGAGCTGCTGCAAACGGGGCTCAAGCCCTACCCCTGCTGTCACTACAACCACGCCTTCATCGACGGCGCCGCGGCCATCCGCGCGGCGCACCGTCTCGACCCGGCCAGCATCTCCCACGTCACCTGCGCCATCGCCGCGCGCGAGATCCCCATCGTCTGCGAGCCGGCGGCCACCAAGCAACGACCGCAGACCGATTACGACGCCAAGTTCAGCCTGCCCTACGCCGTCGCCTGCATGCTGGTGCGCGGCCAGGTCGACGTCGACGACTTCACGCCCGCGGCGATCAACGATTTCGCCGTCCTCGATCTGGCGGCGCGGACCTCCTACGAGGTCGATCCCGGCGCCGAGTTCCCCCGCCGCTTCGGCGGCCGGCTGCGCGTCCATCTGCGCGACGGTCGCGTGCTCGAGCACCACCAGCCCGTCAACCGCGGCAGCGCCGAGCGCCCGCTCACCGAGGCCGAGGTGATCGAGAAGCTCCGCCGCAACGCCTCGCGTACCCTGGCGCCCGGACGAATCGGCGCGATCGTCGACGCGGTCGCGGCGTTGGAGAAAACGGACCTGGCCGCCCTCACCCGCGCCGTCGGCGCCCCTTCTTAGTCCTGCCTTTTGAGGAAATGCGACGACGTATCTTGATAGGCTTCCTCTCCCGGATGGGAGAGGATCGAGGTGAGGGGGATTGAACGATGCCGGAGGCCACAATGTCCGATCTCGATCACCGGATGAGGAGACCAACGAGGTTCGGCTTCGCCGCTCAATTTCATCCCCCTCATCCTGACCTTCTCCCATCCGGGAGAAGGAACCGTAGTCCGATACGTCACCGTAATTACGAAATCGAGTGCTTAGCGTCGGCTTCTTGAAGTCTGGAACTCGCTTCATTTGGGTCGAGTTTCAGCCAGTCACCGAGGGGAGCGACCAACGGGAGCGTGGGGCGAAGCCCCCATCTCGCCGGGACCGCCGCCCCCGAGGATCTTTGCAGCCGCGGCGGCGGTTTAGTAGACAGCCTTCATGCCCGCACTACCTCTGGACGGTCTTCGCATTCTCGCCTTTACCCAGCTCGGGGCGGGGCCGTACGCAATGACCCTGCTCGCCGATCTCGGCGCCGAAGTGATCAAGGTCGAGGATCCGACCGTCGGCGGCGACGAGGCGCGCAACGTGCCGCCGCATGCCGAGGGCGGCGACGGGCTCTACTTCCAGTCGCTCAACCGCAACAGCAAGTCGCTCACCCTCAACCTGCGCACGGCGCCCGGGCGCGAGCTGTTCCATCGCCTGGTACGGGTCTGCGACGCCGTGTACTCCAACCCGCGCGGCGACCTGCCGCAGAAGCTCGGCCTCGACTACGCCAGCCTGCAGCACGTCAATCCCAGGATCGTCTGCTGCGCACTGTCGGGCTTCGGGAAGACGGGGCCCATGCGAGCCGACCCCGGCTACGACTACCTGATCCAGGCCATGGCCGGATTCATGAGCCTGACCGGCGAGCCCGACGGGCCGCCGGCCAAGTGCGGCATCTCCGTCATCGACTTCTCCGGCGGGCTGATGTCGGCGGTCGGCCTGCTCATCGGCCTGCTGCGCGCGCGCACGACGGGGGTCGGCGGCGACGTCGACGTGAGCCTGCTCGACACCGCCGTCTCCATGCTGAACTACCTGGCGGTGTGGGTGCTGAACACCAGCCACCGCGTCCAGCGCCTGCCGGACTCGGCGCACCAGACGCTGGTGCCGTCGCAGAGCTTCCCGACCAGGGACGGCCACCTGGTCGTCATGTGCATGAAGGAGAAGTTCTGGACCCGGCTGGCCGAGCGCCTCGGGATCGCCCACCTGAGCGAAGATCCGCGCTTTCGCACCTTCGCCGACCGCTTCGCCCATCGCGCCGAGCTGATCCCGATCCTCAAGGACGTCCTGCGGACCAAGACCAACGCCGCGTGGCTGGCGCTGCTGCGCGGCCACGTCCCGTGCGCGGCCGTGGCCACGATCGAAGAGGCGCTGCAGGCGGAGCAGGTACTGGCGCGCGAGATGGTGATCTCCTACGAGCACCCGCACTTCGGCACCGTGCGCCAGGTCGGCTGCCCGATCAAGATCGACGACCTGCCGCCGCGCTACGGCCCCGCCTCCACCCTCGGCGCCGACACCGACACCCTGCTGCGCGAGCTGCTCCAAGCCTCCGACGACGAGATAACCAACCTGCGCGCCGCCGGCGCCATCTGAGGAGCTCTTCCAACCCCTGACCGCCTAACCGCCAACCCCCTAAACGCCTGTCCTCATGGACCTGTCCTTCTCCCCCGCCGAGGAAGCCTTCCGCAGCGAGCTGCGCGCCTGGCTGGCGGCGAACGCGCCGGCGGCAGGAGAGCAGAGCGAACAGCCACAGACCCTGGCGGAGGAGGTTGCCCTCCTCGTCGACTGGCAGAGGAAGCTGCACGCCGGTGGCTGGGTCGGCGTGCACTGGCCGCGGGAGTACGGCGGGCGCGGCGCCACCGTCGTCGAGAACTATCTCTTCCAGGAAGAGATGGCGCGCGCCAAGGCGCCCGAGATCATCAACCGCATCGGCGTCAACCTCGTCGGCCCGACGCTCATCACCCACGGTACGCCGGCGCAGAAGCAGCGGTACCTGGCGCCGATCCTCGCCGCCGAGGAGATCTGGTGTCAGCTCTTCTCCGAGCCCAACGCCGGCTCCGATCTCACCGGCCTGCGCTGCCGCGCCGAGCGCGACGGCGATGCCTTCGTCGTCAACGGGCAGAAGGTGTGGACCAGCTACGCCCAGTTCGCCGCCTGGGGCATCCTGCTCGCCCGCACCGACCCCGGCGCGCCCAAGTCGAAGGGCATCAGCTTCCTCATCGTCGACATGCACAGCCCCGGGATCACCATCCGGCCGCTGCGGCAGATGACCGGCAGCGAGGAGTTCAACGAGGTTTTCCTCGACAACGTCCGCGTCCCCGCCGAGAACCTGGTCGGCGAGCTCCACGGCGGCTGGCAGATCGCGCAGACGACGCTGAGCCACGAGCGCGGCACCTCGGCGCGGCAACTGGTGGTCCACCGCATCCTGCTCGACGAGCTGCTCGCCCTGGCGCGTGCGCACGACCGCGACGGCATCCGCGCCGCGTCGCATCCGGTGTCGCGGCAACGCCTGGCGCAGGCTTTCGTCGAGGTCGAGCTGCTCAAGCTGCACAACTGGCGCACGCTGACCAACCTGCTGCGCCACGGCCAACCCGGCCCCGAGAGCTCGCTGGTCAAGCTGTTCTGGAGCGAGATGAGCCAGCGCCTGCACGACACGGCGATGGAGATCCTCGGCGCCGACGGCCAGCGGATGGCGGGGGATCCGCGCGCGCCGGCCGGCGGCCTCTGGCCGCGCTCCTACCTCTACTATCGCGCCGGCACCATCTTCGCGGGCACCTCGGAGATCCAACGCAACATCATCGCCGAGCGCGTCCTCGGCTTGCCGCGCAGCCGCTGAGTCGCCCGCGTCAGCGCAGCCGGGGGATCACCTCGGTACCGAACAGGTCGAGCGCGTCCGGGGTGAAGAAGTTGCAGAAATAGTAGGTCACGCCGAGCTCGCGCTGGCGGCGGCGAATCTCGGCGGCAACCTGCTCCGGCGTGCCGACCAGCGTGCTCGGCGAGGTGCGCGCCTTCTCGACGTCGTCGAGGCCCATCATCTGAGCGGTGATGCGGGCAAAGTTGTCGGCCTCCTCCTCGGTGCGGCCCATCAGGACGTAGACCATCCCCGACAGCTCGATGTCCTCGAAACGGCGGCCGATCTCCCGGCAGACGCGCTGGACGGTGTCGACCTTGCGCCGGAAGTCGTCCATGCCGAAGGTGATCGCGTCCTCCAGCACCACCTTGCCCTTGGCGCCGCCCGAGGGCGGGATGATGTTGATGATGTCCGCCTCGGCGGCGGCGACGCCGAGCAGCTTCTCGCCGCCGCCGCCGATCATGATCCGCGGCCGCCCGCTCGGCTTGGGAGCGTGCGGCGCCTGGCTCAGCTTGTAGTACTCGCCGTCGTACGTCACCTCGTTCTCGGCCCACAGCCGCTTGACGATCTGCAGCGCCTCGCGCATCTGGGCGATGCGGACCGACGGCTTGGGGTAGGGGATGCCGAAGGCGTCGTACTCCTCGCGAAACCAGCCGGCGCCGAGGCCGAGGTCGGCGCGGCCGCCGCTGATGGCGTCGAGCGAGCTGACGATCTTCGCCAGCAGGGCGGGGTGACGGTAGGAGTTGCCGGCCACCACCTGGGTCAGCCGCACCCGGTGGGTCAGCGGCGCCAGCGCGCTCAGCAGCGTGAAGCACTCCAGCCGCGGCTCGTTGCGGTCGCGGCCGATGCCGGTCATGAAGAAATGGTCCTCGGCGGCGACGGCGTAGAAGCCGAGGGCCTCCGCCTTCTCCGTCGTCGCCCGCGCCGTGGCAAAGTCGATCAGTGGCAACACCACCGCAAACTTGAGGTCGTGGCTCATCGGTTCCTCCTCCTCGCCGTTGCGCGCATTGTCGACGAGGCGGGGCGTTATGGCAATCGCCGCGGCCGCCTCACTCCACGGTCACGCTCTTGGCCAGGTTGCGGGGCTGGTCGACGTCGCGGCCGAGGGCGACGGCGCTGTGGTAGGCGAAGAGCTGCAGCGGGATCGTGAGCAGAATCGGGTTGAGCGGCGTCTCCGTCGGCGGCACCAGGAGCAGGTCGTCGACCTTGGCCAGCAGGCGCTCGTCGCCCGGCGGCGTCACCGCGATCACCGGACCGCGGCGGGCGCGGATCTCCTCGATCGACGACAGCGACTTCTCGTACAGGTCGTCGCGCGGCAGGACGACGAAGGTGGGCGTCTCCGGGCAGATCAGCGCCAGCGGCCCGTGCTTGAGCTCGGAGGACGGGTAGGCCTCGGCGTGAACGTAGGCGATCTCCTTCAGCTTCTGCGCTCCCTCCAGGGCCACGGGATAGCCGTTGGCGCGGCCGATGAAGAAGGCGCTGCTCGCCGCCGCGTACTTGTGCGCCAGGGGGGCAATCCCCTCGGCGTCGGCGAGGAGGGCGCGTATCTGCGCGGGAAGGCTCTGTAGCGCCGCGATCAGGCGCTTGCCGTCGCCGGGCGACAGATCGCGGATGCGCCCGAGGTAGAGCGCCAGCAGGGCGAAGCTCACCAGCGTGCACACGAAGGTCTTCGTCGAGGCCACCGATACCTCCGGGCCGGCGTGAATGTAGATTCCGCCGTCGCACTCGCGAGCGATCGTGCTGCCGACGACGTTGACGAGGCCGAGGACGCGCCCGCCCTTGCGGCGCACCTCGTGCACGGCGGCCAGGGTGTCGGCGGTCTCGCCGGACTGGCTGACGGCAATGTACAGCGTCTCCTTTTCGATGACCGGGTTGCGGTAACGGAACTCCGACGCCGGCTCGGCATCGGCGGGAACGCGCGTCAGCGTCTCGATCATGTGGGCGCCGGCAATGCCGGCATAGTACGCCGAGCCGCAGCCGAGGATCTTGATGCGGCGGATGTCGAGCAAATCGCGCGCGCTCAGATTGAGGCCGCCGAGGCGCGCGGTGTTGAACTGGGTGTCGAGCCGGCCCTTCAGCGTCCGCTCGCACGCCTCCGGCTGCTCCATGATCTCCTTCAGCAGGAAGTGGGGGTACGGGCCGCGATCGTAGGCCTCGTGACCCCACGGCACCGTCGACGGGCTCTTCCTCGTCGGCCGGTCGTCGAGGGTCGTGGTCCTGAAGCCGCCGGCCTCGATCACGGCCACCTCGCGGTCGTCGAGGTAGACCACCTGCCGCGTGTGACGCACCAGGGCGGCGACATCGGAGGCGACGAACATCTCGCGATCGCCGATGCCGATGACCACCGGGCTGCCGTTGCGCGCCACCACCAGGCGATCGGGCGCCCGCGCGTCGACGACGGCCAGACCGTAGGTTCCCTCCACCGCCGTCAGCGCCTGGCGCACCGCGCGGACGAGGTCCTTGGTGCCCGCGGCCTCGATCAGATGCGCCAGCACCTCGGTATCGGTGTCCGAGCGAAACGTGTGGCCCTGGGACTCCAGCTCGGCGCGCAAGACGCCGGCGTTCTCGATGATGCCGTTGTGCACCAGGGCGAGGTGCCCCTTGCAATCGGTGTGCGGGTGGGCGTTCACGTCGGTCGGCTCGCCGTGCGTCGCCCAGCGCGTGTGGGCAATCCCCACCGTCCCCTTCAGCCGCTTGGGCAGCGAGGTCTCGAGCTGCCGCAGCCGGCCCGCCGCCTTGTGCACCTTGAGCCCACCGCGCGTCAGCACCGCCACGCCGGCCGAGTCGTAACCGCGGTACTCGAGCCGGTGCAGCCCGGCCAGCAACAACGGCACACAGTCCTGCCGTCCGACGTAGCCGACGATGCCGCACATGACGTCCTCCGTTCTCTCAGCCGTAGATCAGGCGGCGGATCTGCCGCTCGGTGAGCGCCGGCGCGGCAAAGCGCCGCCGGCCCAGCTCGACCGCGATGCGCGCGAAGATCTCCGGGTTCTTGAGCTCCTCCGCCTGCAGCTCGGCGTGGCGGCGGCGTACGAACTGCTCGACCGACTCGGAAAAGTGCTCGACGACCTCGTCGACCACGCGCGCCGCCTCCGCCCGGCTCAACCGTGTCGTCGCTTCGAGATGCGCCAGCAGCTCCGCCAACGACTCCTCCGCGTCCATAGGGAGACAAACAAGCATCGGGCTGGAACAAATTCAAGAAATCTGCCCGCATCCGGGCAGTAATTGCCACAACTTGCTACACTAGCCCATCGGACGGACGGCAGCTTGCCGGTTTCCGGTCTCCGGTTTCCTGCTTGCTGCTTCGAAAATCCGCTGGGTAATTGTCGCCCTGGTGCGCCCGCAGGGTCCTGACAACCGTGGGTTCCTTCTCCCGGATGGGAGAAGGCCAGGATGAGGGGGAT
>CAZYMF010000181.1:0-9865 GCA_964648215.1 uncultured Binatia bacterium (SeqCode)
GTGGCCTCGCCCAGCCCCGGGAAGGACTCGGAGCCACAAGCGGTCTGTTGCGAGGGGCTGCAACGCGGCGCGGGGCCCGATCACACGTGCCCCGCCCGCGACGGTGTCTCGGTGCCGGCTCAGGATTCCTTGTGCAGGTCGACCAGGGCGTAGCCGTTCGACATCGGCGGAAATGATACCGTGGTGACCGTGTACAGGCCCTCGATGGTGTTGCCGCCGAGCAGCGACAGCGTGAAGACGATCACGTTGGGGTTCGGCGGCCCGACGTTGTAGCTCAGGGCCTCGGCGCTGCGCACGACCATCGTGATCTGATTGCCGCCGACGAAGACGTTGCCGCCGAGGTCGGTGACCTGCACCTGGCCGCCGGCGACCTCGATCTTGATCCGGGCCGATTCGTGGACCCCGGTGGTCTGGTTCACCTTGCTGCCGCTCCACGTCCCCAGCATGGCCGAGGAGATTCCCGGGGGCACGACGCCCGTCGTCGGTGTGGGATTGGCCCCGCCGCCCGTTGGTGTCGGCGTCGCGGTAGGCGTGGGTGTCGACGTCGGACCGGTATCGTTGCTCGTCGGCGTCGGTGTCGCCGTGGGGTTGCTGCCGCTGATCGTGCCCGAGTACTGGGCCGAGTTGAGCGACAGTGTCATGCTGCCCCCGCCGGGGAAGAAGGGCAGGATGCCGCTGAGGTCGACCTGCACCGGCTGCCCGTCGTTGTCGGTGAAGTTGCCGTGGACCGAGAACTCGCCGGTCTGCGGGTTCACCGTGCCGCTGAGATTGGCCGTGGCGATGATGGCGGCGGCGCGGCCGAGGCGCGTGGAGCCGGCCGTGGCGAAGAAGTTCACGGTGTTGCTGTCCGACACGGTGAGCGTGCCGCTGGCGTCGCCGTTGGCCTGCACGGTCAGGTCGACCTGCCCGCTCTGGCCGTTCGCCAGGGCCACCGTGCCCGTGTAGTTGCCGGCGATCGCCGGCGGCGCCGGCGTGTCCGTGGGCGCGGGCGTGTTGGTCGCCGTCGGGGGTTTGGTTGCCGTCGGTGTTCCGGCCGGGCCGTTGTCGTTTCCGCCGCAGCCCGACGCGAGCAACAGGGTCGTGAGGGCGCATGGCATCAGCCACGCCGCCAGGGTTCTATTCGGACGGGTCATCCCCTCCACCTCCAGGGTAGAATTTTTCACTTGGCCTGGCGTTCGAAGGCGATGAACAATGTTCAACCAAGCCGAACGGGAGGCTGAACGGGTGCGAAAAGAGAGTTCCGGGGAGATGAAAAGCGGCCGGCGGCCGGGGTCAGAGGTCCCAGTGAATCGGCGCGCGGACGTCCGGGACGTAGACGCAGAAGGTACCGGTCTTGATGGTGGACTCGAGATAGTGCCCGAGAATGGGGTTGCGGGCGGCAATGCGTTTGATCACCGACCTGATCGCGCGGGTGACGTTGAGGCGGGCGCGTTCGCCGGCGCTCGACGCGGTGCGATCCCGGCCTTGCAGCCCCAGCGCGCGGGCCAGCTCACGGGACAGGAACTCGATCTCACGCCGTAGCGCCGCGGCGCGCTCGCGATCGTTGAAGCTGGTGGCCTCGTCGAGCTGCTCGCGCAGGTGGGTGAGCCTCTGCTTGTAGGTTGCCTTGGCCTGGGCATCGAGCAGCGGCTCGCCGCGCTCCGGATCACCGCTCACCCGCAGGCCGAGCTGCGCGATCTCGTTGGCGTTCACGCCTCGCCCGGCGGCCGCTGCCGGAGAAGTGTCGGAGGTGGCGAGATCGAGGGCGTGGAACTCTCGGCCGGGATGCCGCAACAGATGGGCGATGTAGCGCAGCCCCTTGGTGTCCTTGAGGCGCAGGAGAGAGCCGCCGCAACCGACGGTCCAGTACTCGCCCTCGAGGTGGAAGACGCCGGCGCTGGTGTCGCTCTCGGCTTTGGCGCTGGAGCCTCGGCCCGTGCCGGCGCCCGCGGCGGGCGCTTGCGGTGCCGGCGACGCCGGCCCGCGCTTGGCGGGAAAGCTCAGGACCCGCGCTTTCCGGCCTCGTTTCCCCGCCGGTGCTCGCTCTTCCCCGCTCTCGTCGTCGACGACCGCCGGGGCGTGCGTGCGGCCGCCATAGGCCCGCGCCCGCCGGATTTCGGTCTCGGGCAGCGCGGGTGTGGCGGCGGCTTGCGACAGCAGGGCCCGCGCCCGAGTCGCGGTCGGCGACATGCCGAGCGGCTCGGCAACTTGCAGCGCCTGCGCGGCGAGATCGTGCGCGCGCGGGCCGTCGCCCGGGGCGTTGCGGCAGAGCAGCATGCGAGCAAAGTCGCACTGCGCCAAGGCCAGGGCCGGTCCGCCGGCCATCGCCTCGATTCGATCGAGCGCTGCCTCGAAGCATCGTTCGGCTTCTGCCCAATCGTTGAGAACCGTGGCCAGGACGGCGAGCGCGTGGGAGGCGGGTCCGAAGCAGACGCGCATGCCGAAGGAGACGTTGCGCCGCTCGCCGTAGCGGAGCAACCGCTCGCGCAAGAGGGCGGCGCGACGAGTGTCACCGAGGTAGGCGCAGATCTGGCTCAGCCAGGGGATCAATGCCTCGAGAGCGTTGGCGCGCTCCAGATGGGCAAAGTCGTTCGCGGCCAGCAGCTCGAGCTCCGCTCGGGTTTGCTCGCGCCGATCCAGGTCCATGCACACGAGCGCCAGCATGCAGTGCACGGCCGGCACGTGCGGCAGCTGGGCGACGGCGGCGCGGGCGAAGGGCTCGATGACGTCGTGGCGGCCCTGCAGGCGGTGGAGAACGAAGAGCTGGACGCGGACGTTGCCGGCGGCGTTGGTGTCCTGCACGCGTTCGGCGATCAGCAGGGCCTGCTGGGCGAGCGCCTCGACCTCGGCGAAGCGTCCTCGCCACAGCGCGTGCATGGTGCGGAGATTGGCCGCGCCGCAGAGGTAACGCGGCTGTCGCAGCTCTTCGGCGAGCCGGGCGCATTTGGTCAGCTCTTGCTCCCAGGTCTCGGTGGCCCCCATCTCAATCAGATCGAGCAGCCGCCAGGTCTGCGCCTGGATGGCCATGTCGCCGTCGCCGGCCTGCTCGGCCAGGCGCAGCGCCTCGTTGGCCACGGCCATCCGCTCGGCGACGTCGGGAGAGCTCCACAGGGCGAAGTGACGCGCGTTGACGGCGTAGGCGAGGGTGGCCGGATCGCCGAGCCGGTGGGCGATGTCGACGGCCTCCCTGCTCAGGGCCGCGCGCCGTTCGGCGGCGTCGGAGAAGTAGAGCTCGACCGCCAGCCGGGCGAGCACCAGGGCGCGCCAGCGGCTGTCCCGAGGCTCGAGCCCGCGCAGGGCTTCCTCGAGCAGCCGCACCAGCGCGTGATCGACCACGCCGCCCACGGGCAGGCCGAGCCCGGCGCCGCCGCAGCCGAGAGCGGCGCGGGCAAACGATTCGCGGGCGTCCAGCTTCCTGGCGAGCTCGGCGGCGACGGAAAAGGTGGCGCGGGCGTCGGTGCTGTGCCACGCGCGCGCCTGTGCCTCGCCGAGCGCCAGCAGCAGGTCGAGTCGCTCGGCTTCCTGCGGCGAGTCGCGCAGCGCCAGCACCTGCAACGCCTGCTCGTACCAGTGGGCCGCTTCTTCGTGGGCCAGCAGCGCCGCGGCCTGGCGCCCGGCGCGCACGGCGTAGGTGATGGCCCGGTCGACCCCGCCGCCCGCGGCGGCTTGCAGGAAGTGATGGGCGACCTCGGTGAGGACCGAATCCGGATGATCGCCATGGATCGCCTCGAGCGCCTCGGCCACCCGGCGGTGCAGCTCGACCCTTTGCGGCAGGGGCAGGTCATCGTAGAGGGTCTCGCGGATCAGCGCGTGAGTGAAGCCGTAACGCCCCAGCTCGGCGGCCAGCTTGATGACGATGCTCGCCGCGGCGGCCTCGTTGACGACGTCGAGCAGGTCGGCGGGCGCCAGCGAGCCCACCCTCTGCAGGCAAGCCAGATCGAAGTCGCGGCCGATGACGGCGGCGATCTCGAGGGCCCGGCGACAGCGCGCCGAAAGCGGGCGCAGGCGCTCCCGGGTGGCCTCGCGTACCCCGTGCGGAATGCGCAGCCCCGAGAGCTCGGTGCGGCCTTCGGAAACCAGGAGCCGCACGATCTCGTCGACGAAGAAGGGGTTGCCGTCGGTGGTGCGGTACACGGTGGCCACCAGGCTCGGCGACGGCTCGAGGGCGAAGACCCGCTCCATGAAGCGGCGCACGTCCTCCTCCGACCAGCCCCCGAGGGGCAGGCGGTTGCCGTTGCGGGTGATCATGCCGAGAATCTTTCCGAGCTCCGGCCGCCGCTGCGCCTCGACGGCGCGATAGGTGCCGATCACCAGAATGCGCGCGGTCACCAGCTCGCGCGCCAGGAACTGCAGCAGCAGCAGGGACGGCTCGTCGGCGGCGTGAAGATCGTCGAGAATCAGCACGAGAGGCTGCGCGCCCGCGACGTTCTTGAGAAACGTGACCGTGGCGTCGAAGAGCGGGAAGCGCGCGTGCTCGGAGTCGATCGGCGAGGGTGCCGGCGACTGCGGCAGCTCGGGCAGGATCTCGTGCAGCTCGGGAATCAGTCGCGCCACGCGCGCCGCCCCCGATCCGAGATGGCGGCGGAGCGCCGCCGTGTCGAGCCCGGCGAGCAGCGCCCGGATCGCCTGGATCCAGGGCCAGTAGGGCGGGGCGCCGCCCCCTTCCCAGCAACGACCCCAGAGAACGGGCGCGCCGCGCTCGGCGGCCGTGGCGGCGAGCTCCTCGGCCAGCCGCGTCTTGCCGATGCCGGGCTCGCCGGCCACCAGAAACAGCCGGCCGCGCCCGCCGGCGGCTTCGAGCAGACCCGCTTGCAGCTCGCTCAGCTCGCGCTCGCGGCCGACGAACGACCGTGCCGTTCGCATCCCGGAGGCCCCCCCACTGTCGCGTGTCACTGCTGTCCGTCCCTCGTTCCCCGTGCGAGCCGGCGCGCCCGTCCGTGCTTAGGTGCCCTCATCGGGCCTTCGGGTCAAGTGCCGTGGCGGAGCGGCTGCGAACGTTGTAGGAAGACCCGCATGCGTCGAGCCGATCGCGCCGATCGCCGGTCGAAGAGAGCGTCCTGAGCCGTGCCTACGCTGCCGACGCGGTTGCGTTCGCTCATCCCGCGCGAGCTCGACCCCCGGGTAGTCGTCTTCTCCCTGGCCTCGATGGTGATCATGCTGGGGGCCGGCATCATCTCTCCCGTGCTGCCGCTCTACGCCACCGAGTTCGGTGCCTCGTTCGCCGGGGCGGGTGCCCTGGTGTCGGCCTTCGCCCTCGGCCGTTTCCTGTTCGACTACATCGGCGGCGCCCTGGCCGATCGGGTGCCGGCGCGCTGGCTGGCGGCCGGAGGCGCGGGCCTGACAGCCCTGGCCTCGCTGCTGTGCGGTCTGGCGCACAGCTTCTCGATGCTGATCCTCTATCGCGGCCTGGAGGGCATCGGCTCGGCCTTCTACGTGACCACGGCGATGGCCTTCATCACGCGCACGGTCACGGCGGAGAAGATGGGGCGGGTGATGGGCTTCTACCAGGGCATGATCCTGCTCGGCATCTCCTTCGGGCCCGCGGTCGGCGGCTACATCGCCCACGTCGCCGGGCTGCGCGCGCCGTTCTTCGCCTACGCGTTGCTCAGCGCCCTGGTGGCGGTGACGGCGGGCCGCCTGGTGGGGGACATGCCGCCGCCGCACCCGAGCGCGACGGGGGAGAAGCGGGGCGATGCGTTGCGAGCCTTGGCACGAGACCGCGCCTTCGTCTTTGCCATCGTCCTCACCATGCTCATCTTCGGCACCCGGGCGGGGCTGCGTCTGAACCTGATCCCGCTGTTCGCCGATGCGGCTCTCGGTCTGAACGAGTTCTGGATCGGCGTGCTGCTCACCGCCACCGCCTTCGTCAACTTCCTGGTCCTCTGGCACGCGGGGGCGATGATCGACCGTCACGGACGCCGGCGCGTCGTGCAGCCCGTGCTGCTGGTGACGATCGCCGTGGTCGCCGTTTTTCCCTGGTCGCGCGGCTTCTGGTCGTTGCTGCTCGACGCCGCCTTCCTCGGCGCGGTTCTCGGCTATCTCGCCCCGGCACCGGCGGCGATCATCGCCGACATCACGCCATCCGAGATCAGCGGTCAGGCCATGGGGGTCTATCGCATGGCGGCCGATCTCGGCCTGCTGATCGGACCGGTGACCTTCGGCTACGTCGCCGGCGGCTACGGCTTCGCGGCGGGCTTCGGGTTCAGCGCGGTGCTGGTGGCGGCGGTCTGGGCGTTCGGCACGCGCACGCGCGAGACCTTGCGCTCCTTGAGCGTTCGGGTAACGGCGGGCCGCGTGGTCATCTCGTAGCGGTCACCTGCCTTTGAACACCGGCGCGCGCCGCTCGACGAAGCTGAGAGCGCCCTCACGATGATCTTCGGTGGTGAACAGGTAGCCGAGCGTAACGCCGACGTAGGCGCCGAGGTCCTGGAGGTTGCCGTGTGTGGCGCGGCGCAACCCTTCCTTCATGTAGCGGAGCGCCAACGGCGCGTTGGCGGCGATGCGTTGCGCCAGCTCGCGTGCGGCCGGCAACAGCTCGGCGTGGGGGACGGTGCGCGACACCAGCCCGATGCGCTCCGCCTCGCGCGCGTCGATGACGTCGCCGGTAAACAGCAGCTCGGCCGCCCGCGAGGGACCGACGGCCTGCGGCAGACGCCACAGTCCGCCGACGTCGGCGATCAATCCGCGCTTGATGAACAGCTCGGAGAAGCGGGCCTTGTCCGAGGCGATGCGGATGTCGCACAGCAGGGCCAGATCCATGCCCCACCCGACCGCCGGACCGTTGACCGCCGCGATCACCGGCCGGTCGCACTCGAGCACGGCGGCCGCGGCGGGAGTGGGGCGCGGCCGCACCTCGCGCAGCGCCGCCACGGCCGACTCGCGCTCCGCGCCGAGCATGATCGCCTTGACGTCGTCGCCGCTGCAGAAGGCGGGGTCCGCTCCGGTGAGGATGACGCAACGGACCTCGGGATCGCGCTGCGCCCGATGGAAGGCGGCCTCCAGCTGCGCGTAGGCGTCGCGGTTGAGGGCGTTGCGCACGTCGGGACGGTTCAGGGTGATGGTGGCGACGTGATCGCCGAGCTCGTAACGAACCAGAGTCAATTCCATCTGCCTCTCCTTCCGGGCTTCCCGCCCGCGGGGGAACGCTCCTCGAGCAGGCCGCCCCGGGCGACCGAATCGGTCAGCCGTTCGTCGGTGGCCCGCAGCCGCGAGCGAGTGTGGTCTCCGCGCTCGCTCTTCCTTGCCGCTTCGGCCAGGGCGCGTCAAACTGGATCCCATGGGACGATACGCCGCCGCGAGCCTCTTCCCCACCCCCCTGGGAGAGGGCAGGGTGAGGAGATCGATGTAGCACTGGATGCGCATGGCATCCCTACTCGAGAGACAGAACACCAGCATGGAGGCGGTGGTGTCCGTCTTGCTGCCGGCGTTCGACGCCGCGGCAACTCTTCCGGCGTGCCTGCAGAGCTTGCGGCGGCAGAGCGAGCGGCGCTGGCACTGCGTCGTCGTCGACGACGGCTCGCGCGACGCGACGTCACGCTGCGCACGGGAGTTTGCCGCGCTCGACGAGCGGATCGAGGTCGTCGCCGCGCCGCACCGCGGCCTGGTGGAGACGTTGAATCTCGGCCTGCAGCGCTGCCGCGGTCGCTACGTCGCGCGGATGGACGCCGACGACATCATGCATCGCGACCGCTTGGCGCTGCAGCTACGGGAGCTGGAGAGCCGACCGCGGCTGGCGGCGGTCGGCTCTCACGTCCGGATCTTTCCCCGCGCGCCGCTCAGCGAGGGGCGGCGCGCCTACGAGCGCTGGCTGAACGGGATCGACTCGCCGCGGCGGGTGCGCGCCGAGGCCTTCGTCGAGTGTCCGGTGGCGCATCCGACGCTGCTGATCCGCCGCGAGCTGCTCGCCCGGTTTGGATACCGCGATCAGGGCTGGCCGGAAGACTACGACCTGCTCCTGCGCCTTCTCGCCGCCGGTCACGAGATCGCCGTGGTGCCGCGCCGGCTGCTGTGCTGGCGGGACGCCGCGAGCCGGCTCTCGCGCACCGGCGCGGCGTACGCCGTCGAGCGTTTCACGGCCTGCAAGGCCGCCTTCCTGGCGGCGGGTGTTCTGGCGGCTGGGGAGACGTACGGCCTGTGGGGCTACGGCGAGACCGGACGGCTGCTGCGCGCCGCCCTGCTCCTGTACGGCAAGCGGCCGGCCTTCATCGTCGAGCTGCACCCGGGGCGGCTCGGCAACCGGATCCACGGCGCGCCGGTCATCCCGCCGCGCGAGCTGCCGTCGCGGCGAGGGCTCCCGCTCGTCGTCTCCGTGGCCGGTGAGGGGCCGCGCGGCGAGATCCGCGCGGCGCTGGCGGCGATGGGGTTCGAGGAGCTGCGCGATTTCGTCTGCGCGGCGTGAAACGGTCGCGGCGCGGACGAGCCGTTCGGAAATGGCAACGAACAACAGGAAACAGCAAACCGGAGCCGGCAACTTCGTCGTGCCGGGGGTCGCCAGCGGATGGCGGGATCTGTTATGGAATGGCCCACTCTAGGAGAGGGAGCGAGAATACGATGAAGCTGCCCGAATCAGGAATCCCCCGCGAAGAGCTGTTCGCCACCATGCGCGAGATGAAGACGCGCGACGCCGACTGGCGCGGCGGCAAGACCTGGAGCCTGGTCTACCCCGCCAGCGAGGAGGTCGACGAGGTACTGCGCGAGGCCAACTCGATGTACATGTTCGAGAATGCCCTCAACCCCTTCCGCTTTCCCAGCCTGCGCCGGATGGAGGCCGAGGTGGTGGCGATGACGGCGTCGATGCTGCACGGCGGGGAGCAGGCCGGCGGCTCGATGAGCTCCGGCGGCACCGAGAGCATCCTGCTGGCGGTCAAGACCGCCCGCGATCGCGGCAAGGAGGAGAAGGGCATCACCCGCCCGGAGTTGGTGATCCCGCACTCGGCGCACCCCGCCTTCGCCAAGGCCGCCAAGTATCTCGGGCTGGAGATGAAGCAGGCGCCGCTGCGCGACGACCTGCGCGCGGACGTGGCGGCGGCGGCCAAGCTGATCACCGACAACACCGTGCTCGTCGTCGGCTCGGCGCCGAGCTACCCGCACGGCGTCATCGATCCGATCCCCGATCTGGCGGCGCTGGCGGCCGAACGTAACATCTCCTTCCACACCGACGCCTGCGTCGGCGGCTTTCTGCTGCCCTTTCTCGAGCGGCTCGGCTACCCGGTGCCGCCGTTCGACTTCCGCGTTCCCGGCGTCACCACCATGTCCGCCGACGTGCACAAGTACGGCTACTGTAGCAAGGGCGCGTCGGTCATCGTCCACCGCGAGCAAGCGACGATGCAGTACCAGATGTTCATGTACGACCAGTGGCCGGGGGGACTCTACGGCTCCGCCGCCATGGCCGGCACCCGCCCCGCCGCGCCGATCGCCGCGGCGTGGGCGGTGATGAACTTCCTCGGCGTCGCCGGCTACATGCGCCTGCAGAAGGTGGTGATGGAGACGGCGCAGCGGCTGCGCCGCGGCATCGAGTCGATCGCGCCGCTGAAGATCTGGGGCAACCCCGACGTCAGTCTGCTGGCGTTCGGCTCCGACACCATCGACATCATGGCCGTCGGCGACGTCATGGACGACAAGGGCTGGCACCTCGACCGCCAGCACAACCCCGACGCGCTGCATCTCATGGTGACTCCCAATCACGCCAAGATCGTCGAGCAGTTTCTCGCGGATCTGGGAGGGGCCGTCGCCACCCACGGCAAGTCGCGCGGCGTGGAGGCGCGCTACAGCTAACCCTGATGTGAAAAAGAAAACGATCACCGCAGATTACACGGATTACGCGGATGGTTGCCAGGCCCGGAGATCACCGTCTGTAACCCGCCACTTCTCATCATTGCACAACCTC
>CAZYMF010000182.1:0-9836 GCA_964648215.1 uncultured Binatia bacterium (SeqCode)
CGGGTTGCTCGCTCGTTTACGACCACAGTTCGATTTCATCGTGATCGACGCCCCCCCCGTCAACAGCTACGCCGACGCGTCGATCTTGGCGCCGCGCGTGGACGGGGTGATCCTGGTCGTCGAAGCGGACCGCACGCCGGTGAACGAAGCCGAGGCCGCCAAGCGACAGCTCGACAAGGTGGATGCGCGCATTTTGGGCGTCGTGCTCAATCGCCGCCGCTCCTACATCCCCGCGTTTCTGGAAAGTCTGCTCTAGCCCGTCGGTGTAAACGAAGTGGCTCAAGCGATCGCAGGTCGTCGCCGCGAAGGACAGGGGTCGTCCTCGTGGTGGCCCGCCATCTACTTGTCCCTGTTCGGCGTGCTGGCGGTCGTCGCCGACCTCGCCGTCGGCAGCGGTGTTTGGTTCTTTGCCGTTGCCGCCGCCTGTGTCCTGGCCATGGTGGTGAGCCGGCCCCACATCGGCATCGCGGTGCTGATGTCGGCGTTCATGATCGAGTACCCGAAGGCCCTGCAGGGCACGGGGTTTCTCACCATCAACAACGTGCTCGGGCTGGTGTTCCTGGTCCTGCTCGCCCAGCGCGTGTACATGACCGAGGATTGGTGGTTTCTGAAAAGCCGTGAGGTCCGGCTGCTCTTCGTCATCGGGCTTTGTTACGTTGTCTCATCATACTTGAACGGGCCCGAGCCTCGTTTGCTGGAGCTGATCGGCGCCTCCGGGGGGGGCAGCGAGACGCGGCTGTACTTCAACCGAGTGGCGTTCGTCATCTTCTTCGCCAACTTCATCCGCACCTCGGGTCACATCCGCTTGATCTACGCGCTGGCGATCTCGTTCATGGTGGCCAGCGCCGTCCTCGGCGTCTGGGAGGTGCTCCACGGCGGCGGCGCCTATGGCTACCGCGCCACCACCGACCAAGCTCTGATCCGTCAGGCATGGAATCCCAACCGGCTGGCCCTGTTCGCGATCATTGCGATCGGTGCTCTCTGGTACGCTCTCATGAACGTCTATCACGTTTTTCTGCGCGCCGGCATCGTGACCATCCTGCTCGTGCTCATTCTCGGCGTGTTCATGACGGCGTCGCGCAGCGGGTTGGTGGGTTTGCTCGCTTGCGGGGCCTACGTCGGGTTCGAGCAGGGACTGTCGTTGCGCAAGGCCTTCGGCATGATGCTGGTGGGTGCACTGGCCCTGATCCTCGTCCTCCAGTTGGTACCCGAGAAGAGTCTCGAACGAATCGGAAATCTTCCCGGTTCCGGCAGCGCCAGCAGCGATGTCGGTACCGGATCACTGCAACGCCGTCAGTACGGGTTTGCGATCGGCTTCGAGATCATGAAGGAGAACATCCTTCTCGGGGTAGGCGCGGGAAACTGGGACATCACTCGATTCCTTCATGATCCCACCGGCTCGACGGCCGCGCCGCACAGCTCGTACATCCGGGCGACGGCCGAGGGCGGGATCTTCTGCTTGCTGGCGTTTCTCGGGCTCTTTTGGGGCACGTGGCGGAACTTCGGCATCGCCGAGCAGCTGTTGCCGGCGGGAAGGCTGCGTGACTTGAGCTGGGTCGTGAAGGGGGCGCAAGTGGGTCTGATCACGCTCGTCATCTTCTCGTTGTTCGCCGACCTCTGGCAGTCGATCGTGCTGTTCTGGTTGGTCGGCCTGGGCATTGTGCTGCGGCGTTACGCGGAAAACCTGAACCCGGTTGCGGCTTGACCAATTGGGCAGCGCTCGCTGCCCGTTGCCGAAGTGGGGGCCGGAATCCCGATCCGGGAAGCTCCCGCCCCCCCCACCATCTTTGAGTTCTTAGGAGCAGAGGGCGAGTGAACGCCGACGCCTACGCGCAGTTCTTGAATCGGCTTGGTCACCGGGTGGTGCCGACCAGATCGGCACACTGGTACGACGCGAGCCGCTACTTCTACATGAGCGCGCCGCCGCACCGTCTCTATCAACCGGACGAGCGCGAGCTGCGCGCGGTGACGCGCCAGCCCCGCTGTCTCGGCGCTCGCTTTGCCGCGCCGCTCGGCGGTCCCGGCAAGCTGAGTTTTCAGATCGTGTGCGACAATCCGTCCTACGGGCTCGAATCGTTGAGCGGGAACATCCGCAGCAAGGTTCGTCGGGGTCTCAAACGCTGCGAGGTGGGCCCGGTCGCGTTTGCCAACCTGGCGCGTGACGGTCGCAAGGCGAATGAGGACACCCTTGGCCGCCAGGGGCGGGATGGCGGCGGCTTGACCGCGGAGAGATGGGATCGGTTCTGGGCGGCCGCGGAATCGACGCCGGGAATGGAAGGTTGGGGCGCGTGGTGCGACCAGACCTTGGCGGCGTTTCTGGTCACCGTCACTTTCGACGACGGGGTCGAGTTCCTCGTGGCTCGTTCGAGCAGTGACACGTTGGGCGCGTACCCGAACAATGCCCTGATCTTTCACGTGACGCAGGAAATGTTGACCAGAAGGCAGGCGCCGCAAATCACCTTCGGCCTCGAGTCCCTCGAACCTGTCGGCCCCCTCGACCAGTTCAAGTTCGGCATGGGGTTTCAGGCCCGGCCGCTGCGACAACGGGTGGTCTTCCACCCCGTGTTGCAGGCTCTGCTGCGCCATCGCCCGGTGCGGGCCTTGTTCCGGCAATGGAGCGAACACCGGGGCTCGCAGGGCACCTTCTGGCGCAAGGCGTCTGGGCTCCTCCGTTTTGCGGAGGAAGGCGGGCTGTAGGCGAATCATGGGGCAAGTGGCCTATCTGTTCCCGGCTTTCCCGGTTTTTCATCAGACTTTCGTTCTGTGGGAGGTCCTTGGGCTGCGCCGCAGTGGGGTGAGCCCGAAGCTGTACTCGTTGCGGCGGCCGAGCTCGCGCCAACAGCCCGAGGCGCAGGGTCTCGTGGGGCAAGTCACTTACCTGCCGCGTCTGTTGTCGGGGCCGGTGCTGCGTGCAAATCTGCGTCGCTTGCGCGCCGACCCGCGGGGCTATTTCCGTCTCTACGTCGAGGTGGCGAGGGCGTGGCGGACCGGGATCGCGAGCGCGCCGGCCGCAGGGAGCGGCGGGCCGCGCGTGTCGCTCTACAATCGCTGGCGCGGCTGGTTCAACAGCCAGCCCGTCCTCTATCTTCTGAAGTCGTGGTTGCTGGTGCCGACCGCCGTCGATCTCGCCGAGCGCCTGGCGCGCGACCGGGTGGCGCACCTGCATGTCCACTGGGCGAGCTATCCGGCCACCGTGGCGTACGTCGTTCACCTGATCTCCGGGTTGCCGTTTAGCATCAGCGCTCATGCCTACGACATCTACATGGTGCCGCGGATGTTGCCGGCGAAGCTTCGCGCGGCGCGCTTCCTAGTGACCTGCGCCAAGACCAACGCGGCTTTTCTGACGAGGTTGTCGGGTCCCGAGCTGGGCCGCAAGGTCATCGTCAGCTATCACGGCGTCGACGTGGCCCGCTTTGCCCCGACGACCAACGGTGACGGCGCCGGAGATCGTGCTCGTCCACTGACGATCGTCTCTTGTGGGCAGCTCGAGCGGTACAAGGGGATGCATCTGCTCGTCGATGCGTGCGCGCGGGTGGCGGAGCGAGGCGTCGCCTTCGCCTGCTGGATCGTCGGCGACGGGCCCGAGCGGCCACGCTTGCAAAGACAGATCGAGCGCCTCGGCTTGGCGGGACGGGTCCACCTCACCGGACCCCAGCCCCATGCCGAAGTGGCGGCATTGTACCGGCGGGCCGATCTCTTCGCCTTGGCCAGCGAGTTGGCGGGCCGATCGGGGCGACGAGACGTGATCGCCAATGTCATCGTGGAGGCAATGGCGGCGGGTCTCCCGGTCGTTGCCTCTCACATTCCGGGGGTGGAAGAGCTGGTCGACGATGGGGAGACCGGCTACCTGTTCCGCCCCAACGACGTGGAACGGCTGGCCGAGGCCATCTGGCGGCTGGCGGAGGATCCCGCCGAGCGTTTGCGGATGGGGCAGGCGGCGCGCCGGCGCGTGTTGCGAGACTTCGACAACAGCCGCAACGTTCGTGGCCTGGCCGAATTGCTGCGCGCGGCCGCGGACGAGCCGGCACTCCAGGCGGCGGCGGGCTGATGCTTACGTTCCACCCGTTCGAGATAGAGCCAGCGGCAGCGAGGGAGTGAGGTGCGAGGAACCATGGGAGAACGCGCAAAGAGTCGTCTCGTGAGCGAAGCGGCAGATCCCGGGGCGGCCGAGGCTCCGGTGCCCTTCCATCGCCCGCCGATCGGAGAGGAAGAGATCGCCGCCGTCGTCGACACCCTGCGATCGGGCTGGATCACCATGGGTCCGAAGACGGCCGAGTTCGAGAAGGCCTTCGCCCAGGCCATCGGCGCGCCCCACGCGGTCGCCGTGAGCTCCTGCACGGCGGCACTGCATCTGGGGCTCAACGCTCTCGGTATCGGCCCCGGAGACGAGGTCATCACCTCGACGTACACCTTCACGGCCACCGCGGCGACGATCGTGCACGCCGGAGCCCGGCCGGTGCTCGCCGACTGCACGGCGGATACCTTGAACATCGATCCGGAGGACGTGCGCCGCAAGATCACGCCGCGAACCAAGGCGATCGTCCCGGTCCACTTCGCCGGCCACCCCGTGGCCATGGAGGCGATCGCGGCCATCGCCCGCGAGCACGGATTGATCGTGTTCGAGGACGCCGCTCACGCGCTGCCCGCCTGCTTTCGCGGCCGAACGATCGGTACGCTCAGCCCGCTGACGGCGTTCAGCTTCTACGCGACCAAGAACATTACAACCGGCGAGGGGGGGATGCTGACCACGGACGACGAGGCGCTGGCCGAGCGGCTGCGCCAGCGTCGTCTCCACGGCATGAGTCGCGACGCCTGGCGGAGGTACACCGCCGCGGGCTCGTGGCGCTACGACGTCGCCTACCCCGGTTTCAAGTACAACATGACCGACATCAACGCGGCGCTCGGTCTGGTGCAGTTGAAGAAAATGGAGCAGTTCCGGGCGGCGCGCGAGGCCATCGCCGCACGGTATTCCGATTGTTTCCGCGACGTTTCCGAGGTCGAGGTGCCGGTGGCTCAGCCCGAGGTCGTGCACGCCTGGCACCTCTACGTACTACGCTTGCGGCCGAGCGCCAGGATCACGCGCGATCGTCTGATCGAAGCTCTCAAACAGCGCGGCATCGGCAGCAGCCAGCACTTCATCCCGATCCACATGCACTCCTACTACCAGGATGCCTTCGGGGTTCGTGCCGAGCAGTTCCCCGTGGCGTCGGCTGCCGCCGCCTGCTCTCTGTCCCTGCCCCTCTACCCGGACCTCGGGGAGCGGGAGGTAGAACGGATCGCCGCGGCTGTGCGCCAGCTGGTCCAACACGGTGAGGCACGAGGATGAAACGAACCGTCGACCTGACGCTGGCGCTACTCGGCTTGCTCTTTCTCCTGCCCTTGTTCGCGGTGGTGGCGACCCTGATCAAGCTCGACTCGACGGGGCCGGTCTTCTTCCGGCAACGCCGCGTCGGCCTCAAGGGCGACCTGTTCGAGATCTTCAAGTTCCGGACCATGGTCGTGGGCGCCTACCAGATGGGCTCGCGTCTAACCACCAAGCGGGATCCGCGGGTCACGCGCGTCGGCCAGATCCTGCGTTGGTTCAAGATCGACGAGCTGCCGCAGCTGATCAATGTGGTGCGGGGGGAGATGAGCCTCATCGGTCCCCGCCCCGAGGATCCGTACTTCGTGCAGTTCTATTCACCGGAGCAACGAGCGGCCCTGTTGGTGCGCCCGGGCATCGTCGGCCCGAGCCAGATCCTCGGGCGAGACGAGCTGGAGAGCTATCCGGAAGGGCTGCAGGACACCGAACGTTACTACGTCGATCACATCCTGCCGGAGAAGCTGGCCCGTGATATCGAGTACGCCGCCTCGGCCACCCTGCTCGGAGACATGAAGCTGCTGCTGCAGGGCCTGTGGGTGACGGTGCGCGGCGCGATCAAGACCAAGTACCTCTGGCGCCGGCGCAAGCGCATCGCGCTGATGGCGGCGGACCTCTTCTTCATCGCGCTCTCCTATTGGGTGGCCGTCCTGCTGCGCTACGACGGTCGCTGGCCCTCGGATCCGGCCTTCGCCCTGACGCCCCTCCTCATCCTCCTGGTCGCGAGGCCGATCTCGTTGCTGTACTACGGCGCTTACCAGGGGATTCCGGCGTACTTCGGGCTGTGGGACGTGGTCGCCTTGTTCAAGGCCATTTCGTTCAGCGCCGTCGTCGCCGGTGGTCTGACCTTCTTCGTCGGGCTGCAGAAGTTTCCACGCTCCGTGTTCGCCGTCGACTGGGCGCTCATTCTGTTCGTCCTGGGCAGCCTGCGCTACGGTTGGCGCGGCTACGTGCGCCGCGGGGTGCGTCAGCAACGGCCGCGCAAGCAGCGAGCGCTGATCGTGGGCGCCGGGAGTGGCGGCGAGCAGATCAGCCGCATGCTGCTCGAGGATCCGCTCTCGCCGTACCGTCCGGTCGGCTTCATCGACGAGTCGCCGGAGCGCTGGGGCTCGCTGATCCACGGTATCCGCGTCCTCGGAGGAACCGCGGAGCTGCCGCTGGCGGTTTCCGCCAACAAGGTACAGGCGGTCTTCGTCTGCCCCTCCGATCTGGAGGACAGCCTGGCCCAGGAAGTCATGGCGGTTTGCCAGCGCACCGGGGTGGACTACCGCGTCGTCCCGACGCTTTCCGATCTTCTCAATACGGATGATTTCACCGTCGAGCGACCCGGCTACGTGCGGCAGAGGACGGCGGCACGTTTGTGAGGCTCTTTTTCGTCAAAGGGGGAGATAGGCATGTCACAGGATCTCGTCGTTGTCACCGGAGGAGCCGGCTACGTCGGCTCCCATCTGACCCGTAGGCTGCTGGGGGACGGCTATCGGGTGCGAGTGCTGGATAATTTTCTGTATGGTGACCAGGGCCTGGCCGACCTGCGCGATCACCCGGCGCTGGAGGTGCAGTCCGGCGACATCTGCAATCGCCAGGCGATGGCTTGCGCCCTGCGCGGCGCCAACGTAGTGGTGGCCCTGGCCGCGCTCGTGGGCGATCCGGCCTGCGAGGTGGATCCGGAGCAGGCGCACAACATCAATTTCGAGTCGACTCGGTGTCTTGTCGAGACGGCTCGTGAGGCCGACGTGCAGCGCTTGGTCTTCGCCTCCTCCTGCAGCGTCTACGGCGCCAACGGCGATGAGTTGCTGCGCGAGGATTCGCATCTGAACCCGGTTTCTCTCTACGCCCGCACGCGGATCATGTCCGAGGAGATCCTGCTGCGCGAACGGGGACCGATCGAGGTGATCGTTCTGCGCCTGGCCACGGTCTGTGGCGTGTCCTCGCGCATGCGTTTCGACCTCATGGTGAACACGATCACGGCGCGTGCCGCCATCGGCGGTCGCGTGCGGATCGTGGGCACGGACCAGTGGCGCCCGCACTTGCACGTCCAGGATGCCGCCGCCGCCTTTGCCCGAGCCGTGGCGGCCCCGAGCGCGGCGGCACAGGGGGGCATCTTCAACGTCGGCCACGAGTCGCAGAACTTCACGATCGGTGACATCGGAGAGAAAGTGCTGCAGCATCTACCCGACACGGTGGTCGAATACGCCAACGGCAACGGAGATCGCCGCAGCTATCGCGTCAGCTTCGAGCGCATCCGTGACCAGCTGGGCTTCGTTCCGCAATTCACCGTCGACGACGCGATCCGCGAGGTACGCGAGGTGCTGGCCTCGGGGGGCGTCCCCAACTTCGAGGACGAGGTCTATCACAACGTGAAGTGGCTGCGCCGCGAAGGCATGCGGCGAAGCCATGCGCAGTGACCCCCGCCCGGTCTCACCGCCGATTCCTTCTCCCATGAGTCTGTCTTCACGCGTCTCCGTGGCGCTGCTGGGGTGCGGCCGCATCGCCCAGGTGCACCAGCAGTACCTGGCCGCCGTGCCGGAGGCGGAGCTGGTGGCGGTCTGCGACGCGGATGTCCGGGCGCGGACGGCGATGAGCGCGCGGGCGGCCGTACCAGCGTACGCGACGGTCGAAGAACTGCTGCGCTGCGCCTCCCCCCAGGTCGTCCATGTCCTTACCCCGCCCTCGACGCACGCGGCACTGGCGCGGCAGGCCCTTGAGGCCGGCGCGCACGTGTTCATCGAGAAACCGATGGCGCTCGGCACCCAGGAGGCCGACGAGCTGGTGGCCGAGGCGCGCCGGCGCGGGTTGATCGTCACCGCGGACCACAACCGCTGGTTCGATCCGGTGATGCGGCGGGCGCGCGGGTTGCTGGAGCAGGGTGCCCTCGGCGAGCTGATCGGCGTCGACGTCTTTCAGGGCGCGGGGGGCGAGGGCGGCGAGAGCTCGCTGGCGTGGAAGGCGTCGCTGCCCGGCGGGCCGATGCACGACATCGCGCCCCATCCGATCTATCTGCTGCGTCACCTGCTCGGGCCTCTGGCGACGGTCGAAGCCGTCACGGAGCGCGATGAGAAGGGCCACGTCACCGAGGCTCGACTGCTGGCCGAGGGCGCGCGCGGGGCGGGGACGATCACGCTGTCGATGCGGGCGTGTCCACCGGGAAATTGGCTGCGACTCTTCGGCTCGTTGGCGACGATCGAGGTCAACTTCAACCACATGACGCTGCTCCAGTATCGCGAGTACCGGGGCAACAAGCTGGTCGGCAAGGTGCGGCCGAACCTGACCGTCGCCTGGCAACTGGCGCGAGAGACGGTGCGCAACGGCATCGACTTCGTCCGCGGGCGGCAGCGTTTCTACCCCGGAATGGGGGCGCACGTGGGCGAGTTCTACCGCTGCCTGAGCCAGGGGTTGCCACCCCCGGTGAGCGCCGACGAGGCGCGCGACGTCGTCGCCCTGTGCGAACGCATCCTGGGCCCCGGTGACGCCATGACTACAACGAAGGCGGTGGGGACGTGAAAGCGCTGGTGACGGGAGCGACGGGTTTTCTCGGTCGGTCTCTGGTCGCACGGTTGCTGGCGAACGGCATCGACGTGCGCGCGCTGGTGCGGAAGCCCGGGGCATCGTTGCCCGAGGGCGTCGAGCGCGCCGTCGGTGACCTCGGCGACGAGGAGAGCCTGCGCCGCGCCGTGGCCGGAGTGGACTGGGTGATTCACGCCGCCGCCCGCGTGAAGAGCAGCGGCCGGTGGAGCGAGTTCGAGGCCGCCAACGTCAGCGGCACCGCCAGCCTGCTGCGTGTGGCGACCGCAGGCGGCGTGCAGCGCGTGGTGCACATCAGCTCCCTGAGCGTGTACGAGGTTGTGGCGGACGGCGTGACCGTCACCGAGGAGAGCTCGTACGAGCGTGGAGCCGGCGCGCGGGGATTCTATGCTCGGTCGAAGCTGATCGCCGATCGCCTCGCCCTTCAGGCCGCCCGTGGCGGCGCGCCGGTCACGGTCGTACGGCCCGGCCTTCTGTACGGAGCGGGCCGCCGCCCCCCTCTGGCTCGCCGTGCCTTCGCCTTGGGTCCGGTGCGCCTGATCCTCGGTCGCGCGGGGTATCTCATGCCGATGAGCCATGTGGAGAACACCGCCGATGCGGTGCTGCTGGCCGCGCAGGCGGAGGGCGCGACCGGCAGAGCGTATACGCTGGTGGACGCCAACGTGCCGCATGCACAGTACGCCGCGATGTATCGCCGTGCCGCCGGCGAGAGCTGGCGGGCGGTGTACGCGCCGGCGCTGGCGCTGATGCCCTTGGCCTTCGGCGCCGAGCTGGCGTTCAAGGCCCTGCGCCGTTCCTCGCCGTTGACCCGCCACCAGTTGCAGCGCACGACTTTCCATTCCCACCCGGTTCATGTCCCGGCAGGTGAAATGGACGATCACATCCATGCCGATTTTAAATATCTCATGGCCCAGCACATCGGGACTGAGCGCCGGGTTGCCACCGGGATTATCGG
>CAZYMF010000183.1:0-9813 GCA_964648215.1 uncultured Binatia bacterium (SeqCode)
AAGGCCGATATCAGGCCGCCCAGCATCAAAGCCCATCGTATTCCGCCACCGTGGCGCCGATCCTCTTGCCGCATCGAAGAATCTCCCTTCCCGAGGAGAATGAGACCGCCATGACCCCCGACTTCTGCCGTCGACAAGGAGAACGAGGCCGGCCGATCGCAGAGCGGCGGGGACCTTGCGAAGCGCAGAGGAGAAGGAGTGACGTTGGCTGAACCGGGTTCGTAGCCGATTATGGTTCGTTTTCCAACGCAAAAAGGTTCAGCCCTAGCCAACAGCCGTTCTTTCCGAGAACGGAGGCGTTCGGTTTTCCCCCGGCGAAGACTCGCTCCGGGCGTCGCGGACCTCACGACCATGGGCCAAGGGAAGCCGGCGCGCAGCAGCCCGAGTGGGGCCGTATCCGTAGTGCTCCGGCTCAGCGATGCTCGGGATCCCCTCGTCCGCCGCCAATCACCCCGCGCTGGGATTCCATGCCAGCGAGATCGCACCACCGACCCCCCACTCGGGTGAATCGTGCGTCAAGCCGACCGCGCCGGTCGGACGCACGAAGAGATCGACGCTACCGAGCGGGATGCGCACGTCGAGACCGGGCTCGAAGAAGAGCACGTGGGTGTTGTTCTGAGCTGCATCGAAGGTCTGGGCAACGAACTCCGCTCGCAAACCGACGTAGTCGTTAACCACGCCGAACAGCCCGCCGCCGTAGACGAAGGAATCTGGGGCGAGCTCCACGGTCGAAAAGCCGTTGAAACTCCGATTCGAGTCCGCGTACGTCTGGTAGCCAAAATGCCCGCGTACGTCGACGGGGCCCAAGTGGGCTGCCGCCATGCCGTACGGCAGAAAGCCCACTTCGCCGGTACCCAGTCCCTTGTACTCGTCCCCGCTCGGAAACGAGAGTTCCAATCCGAGCCCTGCGTCAAGGTAGTGCGTGCGTAGGGGTACCAGCTTGCCGTAAAGACGAATGTCGCCGATCCCGTCTTCCTCATTGCTGGAAGTTCCGTAGGAAGTTCCGTAGAAGGCATGCTGCTCTACGCTGATGAAGTGGTACGGGATGAAGATACCACCCTCGGCCAGCTCGCCCCCATAGACGAGGCGTGGTTCCACTGTTTGCGCATCGACGGACACGGCATGCGGCTCGTCGTGCGTCGCCGCCGTGGCCACCTCCGCCCACAGACCGCGAGCGTTCACCGTATCGAACTCGAAGCGGTCAAAGCTGCGCACCGACATATCGCCCGCTCGCACCTGTGTCGTCACCAGACAGAAACACGCTGCGACTGCCCAGCCACCGATCCATCGCTTCATCGTCGTCCTTTCACAGGCGTAGTCGCCTTCTCTCCCATTGCCAGTTTGCCAGAGCGCGAACCAGCACGTTGCCCGAGCGTACCCCCTATTCTCGTACCGCTGGTGTCGAGTGCGGGCAGGGCTGCAGCAGACGACCGTCTCTAGTCAACATGAACACCACGCTTCCCCAACCTTTCTGCCCCCTTACATTACAGCTGTAGCACTTCTCGGACTCCAGCGGCGCCGGGGAAACATCCGCATCCAAGACCGCGTTGCCGTACGACACCTGGACACACAATTGTAAGCTTCTGCGCGGCGAGCCCAAGCCTGTATGGTCGTCATCAATCTGCGTGATCTACCCCGTCGCTGAGTACTCGGTGCTCACGCTCCCGGGACGGTTGTGTTCATGCCAACCAGTCGAGCGTTCTTTCAAACTTGAGTCCACGAATACCGTACTGCTCTCTCAGCTGCTTCTTCAGGCTGCGCTTCAATGCCGCTACGAAATCCGTCTCCTTTACATTGTCGAGATCCCTGATCGTAATGCTAGGCTGCCTCCCAAATGTTATTGCGACGAGCACCCGTGCGTTGGCTCCCGCCAGTGTCGCCACATCCGGCTGCATGGCGCGGATGTCCCGGGTATAAAGAATGACTGTTTGATCTTGATACTCCCATTTGAAGCCGAACGGCTCGATAGCATCCCACACCGTTGTAGGAAGTGTAGCGGGGTCAAAGGGTGCGCCCATGCTTGCCGGCTTCAGCAAGTAGTTTCCGGAGTACGTCCGGTAGCAGCCTGCGAGACCGATGCAGACCAGCACCAACACCGTAGCAGTATGCCGACGACACATCACTGCAATAACCCAGTGAGAACAAATGGAGGAGTGCCCAAGATTCCGTATGCTAATCCGAACGGACCTGGTGGCAGTAGAGGACTCGAAGACCAGACATGTGTTGCCCACTGCAGGTTTCGGGTGTTGATGTCGTGGATGAAGCTTGCCCAATCAACACGGTTCAACGGTTCGGGGAGACGGCCAATGAGCCCAGGCCAGGTGCTTAGACCGTATCCCGCACCTCCGTAGAGGCCGTATGTTGGGATGATTGCGTCGTATACAGTGTTGAAGGCACTCCGGGCAACTAGCCCTGGGTCCAACGCCCAGACACTCTGGCCGAGACCCCAGACATCCTTCGCGAAGACGAACGGTTTCACGACTGCGCCTACAGCCGCTGCTGCCAGATCGTGCCCAAGGATTCTTCCTACGTAGCCGATCCCGCTCCAAAAGCCTCGCTGGAACGGCGTCGAGAAGTGTTGGGCATACGCACCTACGGCGAAGTCCAGTTGTTCCTGTTGCGACAGACCGGCCACATTCGCCCCCTGGACGGCGCCGTAGATTGCAAATGCGATGGAGATAGCTGTTTCGACCGCCGCGACCGCTCCACTCGCGTAGTTCCCCTGGTGAAAGTTCCGCGCGGCACTGTATGCGCTCCCCCCAATCGGGATCTGAGAATATGCGTACTCGCTTGGATTGGGTTTTCCGAACCGGTCTGGATCAATCAGATTCAAGCCGTAACTGGTCCCTGGCAGGAGCCCCTGCGTCAGCAGAGCGTTGGCGCTGGCGTTGAGCCCCGCCATGAGACCTCCCTTCCTACCCGCATCAACGCCGGGGGCCCCAATCGGGCCCAGTAGCACCCCTGTCAAGATCTGCCACCATGATTGCCCGTTCGGGTTCAATATGCACTGCGACACCTGACGCGGGTGTTGGAATACGACTTGTCCGGCAACCAGTCCGGGGGTGCCTACTTCTCGTCGACCGCGCGAGTGCCATTGGTGTCTTTCACCAAAACGCCCGAAGGCATCGCGCTTCTCCACCATCTTGCCGCCCGGGCAGGCTGCGTCGTTATAGCACTCGTCTCCCCCGTTTTGTACATGATGGTCTGTGACAGGAGCTTGCCGCAGCCCGGATCGTACTCAGTCGTGACCTTCCCCAGACATCCCCGTTCGGTTGTGCCGGGCACGAGATCAAGGCCCCCGAGGTCGGGTCGGCACAAGTCCATACTGAGTACCTGGTGAAGTTGAGCTTGAAGCGGGTCGCGAAGGCGATAATGACCCCGATCACGTGCCCGTAGCGGACGGAGCACGCCTTCGCCCTGTTCGTACCAGATTTCTACCACATTGCCGTTCAGATCTTTGATTTGCGACAACGCCCAGCTGAAGGTATAAGTGCAAGGTGACCCCGTGGTGAAGAGGTGATCAGTATCGCTTCCCGTCCGCGTTGCGGCGCCGAAGCCTGTGCTCGCGCCGAACAGGTAGTGCAGGCCGCTCGTATCCCAGGCTTCGAACTCGTTGGTGTCCGGCCGATACTTTATGCGCACGAACGACTCCTCGATTTTCGGGACGCAGCGATTGGGATCATTGCTGTCCAGACCGAGCGTGCACTCGACGCTGGCTCCTGGAAGAACCAGAACGAAGTCATCGCGGTAGGTATCGTTCGCACACGATAAGACGCCGTGCTTGGTGCTCCGCTGGATCTTTCCCAGCGGGAGGTCCCAGCCGTACCCGTACGGGCCCGGCCCGGCATTGCTGTTGTAAGTCAGAGCGAGTTTCGGGGTGAGGTTCTTCCGCCCCGGAGGCACTTCGATGGGAATCGAGGTTGTTGCCGCGCCGACAAAGAGATTGGCCTCGGGGGCTTGAGCCAGGCCGGTGAATGGCGTCGAGCCGTCGCCGGTTTGGGCGCCGTCGCCCCGGTTCACCTCGGCCCACGCCGACGAGACGGTCAGAACGCAGGCCACTAGGACCAAGAAGCGGCGCAGCGATGTCATCGCGACACCTCCTGGCGTTGCTTGGTGATTTCGCCTTCAGGAGTGTCGGGACGGGGCGGTACCATTGCCCCAGGCGGCGGCTCGGGGACTCGGTCTGCCGAAGCGACAACGGCACACTTCCACCCAATATCGCCCCGTCGTAGGCGACTGGGCAGAACCGCTCGAAGTGGACGAACAAGCGCGGCAGCCCGCCCGCCGGGGGCCGGAGGCTACGGTGGCGTTCTTTGACGGCTCCCCGGCATAGCGACTACACGAGACGCGTGCTCGGGATGTTCAGGCCCGGCGTCTCTGCGTCCTGGGCGAACGGGCGATTGAGCCCCGGGCAAGAGAGGGTGACCCCTCTCCGGGAACCAGCCGGCGCATCGCGCGTGCTACGACGAGGCGATCGGCCCCGAGGCGAGTTCTTGTGGGCCGACGACACACGGCGCGGGACGAGGCACCGGCTGACGACGCGGGGGTGTTCGCGACCAGCGCGTTATCGTCGAACCCTCGTCCACTGCGATTTTCGCCCCCTTCGAGAGCGGGAGCGCGCCGCGCGAGTTGCCCACTGTCGCTGCGTCGCCCGGCGGCTACTTGCCGTAGGTCAGCCCGACGATGACGATTGCGCCCTGCATCGAGTAGTCGCCGGGCAGGACGAGCGCCGCGCTCGCCGGGATGTGGCGTTCGGCCGGCAGGGCGTAGCCGGCCATCACGTCGAGCACCCAACCGCCGAGACGCTGTCCCACGCCGACGCCGATCCTGGCGTCGTCACCGTCGAACACGAGCGGGCTCACCCCGCGCGAGCCGACCATGTGCGACGCCCAGCTGGCGCCGAGACGAAGCGTCGTCTCGTCCCGCAGCGCGTACTCGGCGGCAAGGCCGAACTTCCACTCGTCGTTGGCATCCGGAACGAAGCCGCTGTTGGCCTGCGGCGTCAGGTCGTACTTGATGGTCGAGTCGCCGAGAGTGCTGGAGTTGGTGAAACGAACCGAGCCCGAAAGCGTCAGCCGCGGCAGGCAGTGCCAGGTGGCGCCCGCGATGACCTGCAGCGGCATCTGCACGTCGGCGTGAACGCGCTGCCGCCCCGCGTTCGGCACCGGCATGCTGCCGCCCATCCAGATCATTCCCGGCGTCCGCAGCGACAGTCCGAGCGCCCAGCGGTCGGTTGGCCGCAGCGTCAGGCCCACCATCCCCTGCACACCGGGGCCGTTGATCTTGTAGCGGAAGTCGAGACCCTCGAGCTGAAAATGCGTGCGTAGCTGCCCGAACATGGGCTGGACCTCCGCCCCGAGCGAGACCCGGTCGGTGAGCTGATAGGCGACCGCGAAGGGAAAGGCGAGGACGATGGTCTCGCTGAAGAAGCTCGGGACCCCGAGGGAGGGATCGGCGTCGTAGTCGAATCGTGACCCCGTCGTCCCGTAGGTGCCGAACGCGAAGCGCCAGCGTTCGCGGTACGGGACCGACAGACCGAAGTCGGGGATGAAAGACCACACGTTGTTGGCCTGGTCGTACCCGTCCGGCGCCGAGGCGTCGATCTCGCCGCGGCCGTAGGCGAGCCCGAAATCGCCCCCGTGGGTGAAGGCGGCGAAGCCGGTCAGGCCGGCGGGGTTCTCGAACAGCGCCGACGCCGGGGTGTACGGGTCGGCGATGCGCGTGCCCTGCGTTGCGCTGTCGGCCGCCCCGATCGCGGGCGCCAGTAACTGCGACGCCCGAACCGGCGCGGGCGCCAACGCCGCCGCCAGGAGCAGCCCGGCCGCGGCCGACCGCAAGAGCCGCGCCCCGGGCGTGGCCTTGCGCTTCCCACCGACGATCACGAGACGATTCATGTTCCGAGCGCCCCCTCTACCGCTGCCTGCGTCTGCGCGCGTCGGCAGAAACGAGATACAGGCTCCTCGGATCGGCGAGGTTTTCCAGCGGTGAGAGTGATCGGGAAGAGACGCTACGAGTGACGGAAGTGGACGTTGCAGGTGATAACGCTCACCCCAGCGGCGGCTTGTGGGCGCCGCCGCCTCGACCACTTCGGGCGTGACGAAGTGCACCGTGCCGCGCTCGTCCTCGGCTCCCCGCGGCTCTTTCGCTTTGACCTTTCACCTTTCTGGCTCTCTTGCGTTGCGCTAAGAGATCGGCGTGGACGCGCTGCTGCACGTGCTCGGGATCGCGCTGCTCTTCGGCGTCTGTCTGGCGGCGCTGGCATCGCTGCTGTTCGGCATCCCCGGCACCTTCCTCATCGTGGCCGCGGCGTTGGTGTATGCGTGGGCCACGGGCTTCGCCGCGGTCCACTGGTCGACGATCGGCTGGCTGGCTCTGCTGGCGCTGGCGGGCGAGGGCATCGAGCTCGCCGCCGCCAGCGTCGCGACGGCCGGGACCCAGCCGTCGCGCCGCGCCGCCGTCGCGGCTCTTGCCGGCGGTCTCGTCGGCGGCCTGATCGGCACCCCGTTCCTGTTCGGCATCGGCTCGCTGCTCGGCGCTCTGCTGGGCGCCTTCGCCGGCGCGGCGCTCGCGGTCGCCAGCGAGGGTGGCGGCGCCATGGCCGCGTGGGCCACCGGCCTCGCCGCGCTGCGCGGCCGGCTGCTGGGGTTCGTGTGCAAGTCGGCGATCGCGGTGGTGATGCTGGTGCTGCTGGCGGCCGCGGTGCTTTGAGCGGCGGCGGTCGAAGGACTACTCCCGCCCTTGGAGGGCAGCGCTCCGTCGCTGCCGGCCGCCGCCCCGGCACTGACGGAGCAGTGCCCTCCATGTCGCCAAGATTGGGCCATCGGTCCGTTGCATGGTTCGCCAATCGTCAATGGCTCAGTGACCCGATCGTCAATTCCCGCCCCCCATGTCGACTTCCTCGCCCTTCTTGGTATAACCGCGGCGTCGGTGGTGTGGATGCCGGTCTCGACCCCTCAGCGTTCTCGTCTCCTGCTCCTCGCCAACCGTCGCGGGCTCGGCCTGGTCGACGTGCTGGTGATTACGGCCGTGGTCGCGATGTTGGTGTTCGTCGCCAGCCGCGAGTTCCCCCTCTACCAGCAACCCCCGGCGGCCGGCTCGAGCGCGGCGCAGCCGGCGCCTCAGTGAGCCTCAGGCAGCCGCGGGCTGCACCTGCTCCAACACCACGTGGGTGTAGCGGAGCAGCTCCTGGATCGTCTGTATCTTGTACTCGCGCTCGTAGCAGATGCGCGTGATGCCGGTGTTGATCAGCACCTTGAAGCAGTGGATGCAGGGCGTGTGGGTGATGTAGATCGACGCGTCGCGGATCGACACGCCGTTCTTGGCCGCCTGGGCGATGGCGTTGATCTCGGCGTGAATGGTGCGGAAGCAGTTCTCCTCGGTGTCCCCCGTCGGGGTCTCCGAGCGGTAGATCAGGCAGCCGGCGTCGGTGCAGTGCGGCAACCCGGCCGGCGAGCCGTTGTACCCGGTCGCCAGGATGCTGCGATCGCGCACGATGACGGCGCCCACCTTGGCCCGCTTGCACGTCGAGCGCTCGGCCACCTGCCGCGTGATGGTGATGAAGTACTGGTCCCAGCTCGGTCGTTCACTCATAACGTCACGCCCTTGATTGTCGGGGCCGCCGCGGAGTGCGGCTGCCCGCCGAGGCGAATGAGCAGGTGCGGTTGCGGCACCGGCTCGACCCGCGCGGAGATCGGAATCCTCTCGCCCTGGAACTCGGGCCGCGGCGCCGGCTCGCTGAAGCTGAGCGGCGCCGGCATGAAGGTGACGACGAAGAGCCCAACCGTCGCCCACGCCCCCAGCCGCCGCCGCCCGTCGAGCGGCGTCCACCAGTCCATCGTCGGCGGATGATCCAGACCGAGGATGGTGATCAACACCGCCCAGAAGAACCAGCCGCTCCATCCCTGCGTGCCGAGAAAGAGGATGACGGCGAGGAACAGGCGCGAGACCCAGCGGTGGCGCCGGCCGAACATCGAGTAGGCCACGTGGCCGCCGTCGAGCTGGCCGACCGGCAGCAGGTTGAGGAAGGTGACGAAGAGGCCGAACCAGCCGGCCAGGGCGATCGGATTGAGAAGGATGGTGGCGTTGTCGCCCGTGACGCCGAGGGCCAGGCGGCTGAGCAGCGAGAAGAGAATCGAGTTGCCCAGCACCAGGCCGCCCTCGGTCGGGCCCAGGGGCCTGACCTCGGAGAGCCGCAGGCCAATGTAGACCGCGGGGATCGACAGCAGAAAACCCGCCCACGGACCGGCCGCGCCGACGTCGAACAGCGCCCGCCGCGAGCGCGGCGGCGACTTCATGCGGATGAAGGCGCCGAAGGTGCCGATCATGAACGGCAGGCCGGGAATGAAGTAGGGCAGCGTCGCCTGCACGCCGTGCACGCGCGACATCGTGTAGTGCCCCATCTCGTGCACCAGCAGGATCGACAGCAGCGTGATCGAGAACGGGAAGCCGGCGGTGATGTTGCCGAAATGGGCGATCGGGTCGACGCCGGCCTCGTAGGCCCCGGCCATCGAGGTGGTGACGAAGGTGACGCCGAAAAGCGCCAGGTGCAGGAGGGGAACCCGCTTCGCCCGCGGTCGCACGGCCGGTTCGGGCCACGTGTGGGCGAACGCAGGAGGGTACTCTTCAGCAACGGAAGCGCGGCGAAACAGTCTCATGGATTGGGCTCGATTCGGGAAATCTCGGAGCGCGTGACGGCGCGGAACCGGGGCAACGAAGCGGTCGGCACTACATCACCGCGGCTCGCACCGCCGTGCCGCGGCGCGCCGTCAGCCTCTGCGCCGCGCTACCGCCGCGGACGGCGATTTCCAGCTGTCCCCAGCTGCCGACGATCGCCAACACCTCTCCCTCCGCCACCGCTGCGTAGGCGGGAACCAACCCACGAATTTGCATACCGGCGATGCTAACCGAAAGGTCGTCCGGAGAAAAGCGCCGCAGGCGCGCGAGGTCGCTGGCGGCGATGTTGGTGATGAGATTTCCAAAACGGTCGACGTGGACCACCGCGCCGGTGATCTCGCGCTCTCCGGCACGACATTCGGGGAGAGCCGGCTCGACGAGATCACCCGCCGGCGGGCCGAGGGAGCGCAGGGCCAGGCCGGCGGACAGGTGCGCCGCCACCGGGGCGAAAACGTCGCGGCCGTGAAAGGTGTGGCTGATCGGTCGCCGGAGAATCCGCGCCGTGGCCGGTCGCTCGATGTCGATGGCGTGGGCTCGCTCGAGGCCCAACAACCGCGCCGCCGGGAGCAGCACGCCGTTGTCCGGCCCGACCAGGGTCGCCTGCTTGGTGGCGATCGCGAGGGCGCGCCGCGCGCTGCCGACTCCCGGGTCGACGACGACGAGGTGAACGGTGCCGCGCGGGAAGTAGGGCACGGCGCTGCGCAGCACCAAGGCGGCGGCGACGACGTCTTGCGCATCGATGTCGTGGGTCAGGTCGACGAACGTCGCCCGCGGATTGATACCGAGCATCACGCCCTTCATGATGCCGACGAAGGCATCCCGCGTTCCAAAATCGGTCAGCAGCGTGACGACGCGGCCGGCGCCGGCCGAGCCGCGGGGCAAACGAGCAGTGGGCATGGATGCCTCGCCTGTGCCGCAGCGCTGCGCCGCTGTCAACCCGAACGTTCTTGAAGAACGACGCGGCGGCCAACCGGCAGAGCCCAGAGGCCGCCGTCGGCATTTACGAGCCCACCATTGGCGGGAGCGCCTGCTGCGGTCGACAGACGACATCGGTGCGAGGCCGTCTCGGCACGACGCGGCCCATGGCACGCGCAGCGGGCGCGAAGGGGGAGCCCGAGGGGGAAACCGCGCCTTTCGGTT
>CAZYMF010000184.1:0-9764 GCA_964648215.1 uncultured Binatia bacterium (SeqCode)
GAGGGGACAAGACGGTGAAAGGGCAGACCGACCGCTCGTCATTTTCATCCCTCTCCGGGCGAAGCTACCGGCTTCATGACGACTGTTTCCGGTTTCGCACCATTCGCTCTACGGGCGGCGGTCCTCCCGCTGCAGGCGACGGCGCCGCCGCGCGTTGCGGATCTGGCGCTGCCCGATGTGCAGCAGCGTCCGCAGGTCGAAGCGCGGCCACTCGAGCAGAGCTTCCATGATGGTGATGGTCTTGCGGCCGCTGCCGCGCCAGTCGCTCATCAACGACGGCTTGTAGATCTTGGGGCCGCGGAACATCGCGCTGCGATCGAGCACCTCGTTGTGCCCGAGGTACTCCACCGTCACCGGTACGCCGAGACGCTCGGCGAGCCGCCGCTCGCCCTCGGCATCGCGCGCGCCCCCCGGGTGCGCCATCTCCATGAGGAAGTGCAGGCCGCGCGGACGGATGAGGACGAAGAAGATCCTGGTGCCGATCCGGTCGCCGAAGTCATAGCCGGCGTCGAGCACCTCGTACGAGGTCGTGCGCGCCCCGCCGATCTCGATCACGTCGTCGAAACGGCCGAACACCTCGGCCGTGGGCCCCTCCTGTCCGCAGGCACACCGGTCTTCGCTCACGCGCACCAGGTCGCCGGTGAAGTAGCGGACCAGCGGCATGACCTCGTGCACCAGGCTGGTGGCGGTCAGCACACCGCGCTCGCCCGGGGCGACGGCGGCGTACGTGACCGGGTCGAGGACCTCTATCTCGAGCAGGTCCGTGCACAAGTGGAGCTGACCGCGGACGCAGCCCACACCGAGCAGCAACGTCTCGTTGGAGCCGTAGATCTCCACCACCCGGGCGTCCCAGTCGTGCTCGATCGCCCGCCGCATCGCCGGCGGCAATACCGCCCCGCCGGCGAAGACCACGCGCACCGAGCCGAGAGCGCGGCGCGGATCGAGCCCCTGGTCCTTGGCCAGCTCGTGCAGGAGGAAGGGCTCGAGCGGCAGGCTCGACAGAGCCGTGACGCCGAGCCGCTGGATGAACTCCAGCGCCCGGGTGAACGGCACGTCCCAGCTCAGGTTGCCGGCCGCGATGTGACAAGCCTGCGCTTGTCGCAGCGCCTCTTCGAACACGAACGACACCGGGGCGAAGAGCGGGAAGCGGTTGAGCAGGATGGCATCCTCGGAAAGCTCCGGCACCATGCGGCGGACGATCCCGCCCATCGCCCGCAGCTCCTCCAGCCCGGCCCAGGTGGCGATCGGCTCGCCCGTCGTGCCGCTGGTCTCGTGATAGTGCCACGCCTTGGCGGCCGGGACGGCGAGCATGCCGTAGGGGCTGGCGGCGGCCAGGTCGCGCTTGAAGGTCAACGGCAGCCCGGCCAGATCCGCCCGCGTCCTCACCTCGTGACCCGCCAGGTGCCGGCCGTAGAACTCGCTGCGACGCGCCCGCGCGATCGCTTGCCGCAAACTGTCGTCGCGATCCTCGACGGACCGAGCCGCAGCGGTCGCGCTACCGTCCGTGGTCATTTTGTCGCCCTGGCCTCGTTCTCTCCGTCCGTCGTCGCCGCTGCCGGCCGCGCCAGCGTCAGCAGCGCGGGCAACAAGATAATAGACAAGACCAGGCAGAGAAACAGCCCGGCGGCGGCCAGCAGCCCCATCGACGCCAGCGGCGGATAGCGCGACAGGCCGAGAAAGCCAAATCCGACGATGGTCGTGAGCGAGGTGACCACGACGGCGCGGCCGGCTCGGCGCAGCGCCTCGGGGACGCTCGCCCGCTCGCGAGCGCGGGCGACGATGTAGACGCCGTAGTCGACGCCGATGCCGAAGATCAGCGGGGTGACGATCAGATTGACCGGGTCGAGCCGTACGCCCGTCGCCCACATGCCGGCGAACAGACACACCAGCACCAGCACGACCGGCGCCAGGATGGCCGCCGCGACGGCCAGCTCGCCGAAGCTCAGCCACAGCAGGATGACGTTGCCGGCGAGCCCGAGAACGAAGAAGAGCGAGAGCTCGTGCCGCAGGACGTGGGCGAGGTTCTCTTCCAGCAGCGCGCGCGCGGCGACCTGGAAGCGCAGATCGGGGAGCTCGTGATGCAGACGGTCGGCAATCGCGCTCCAGGCCACGCCGGCGGCCGGCTCGAGGTAGGTGGCGACGATGTACCGGCCCGCGTGCTTGCGGACGTGGTGCTGGATGAGGAAGGACACCGGCGCCAGCGCCGGTGTGTCGATGTCGACCAGCTCGCGGCGCGGCCGCGCGAAGGCGTCGAAGAATCCCCGGAAGCGCTCGGGTACGAAACCCTGTCGCTGCAGCGTGTCGCGCAGGGTTGCCAGTGCGGCCGCCCGCGGCAGCGCGTCGTAGAGGGCGAGGCGCGCCCGCTGGACCTGCTCCGAGGGCAGCACGCCAGCGACGCTCTGCACCGATCGCACCAGCCCGTCGGCCTGGTACGCGCGCAGCCGGGCGGCGACCGTCTCGGAATCAACCAGTGCCTGCTGCAGCTCGGCGCGGTCGACCAGCACCGCACCGCCGGCCCCCGGCTCGCCGAAGCGCTTGGCCACCTCGTCCTGCACCCGCGCGGCCGCCGAGTCGGCGGGGCGCAGGTGCGTCAGCGCCGCGTCCAGCCCCACCCGGCGGGCGGCCAGCAGCAGGATTGCGCCGAGCAGCAGCCCGGCCACGGCCACGGGTTTCGCCCGTGCCGCCGCTCGCTGCGCCCAACGGCCGAGGCGCGGCGTGTCGGCGATGGCGATGCCGCGGCCGCGGCGGCCGAGCAGAAAGCCGAGCGCGGGGAAGAGGACGAAGAACTCGACCGTGGTCAGCAGCAAGCCGAGCGCGGTGAGGATGCCGAGCTGGCGCACGGCAACGAGCACCGAGAGACCGATCACCAGAAACGCGGCGGCGCTCGTGGTCGACGCCGCCAGGTTGGCGCGGCCGAGACTCGCCAGCGTCGCCGTCACCGCCCGCCGCAGGTCGCCGTCGTCCTTCTCGCGCTCCTGCAGCAGGCGCGTGTAGAAGTAGATCCCCGAGTCGATCGACAACCCGTAGAGGATCGCGGCGAAGCTGATCGACACGGCGTTGAGCTCGGCGAACAGCAGCAGCGAGAGAGCGAAGGTCAGGAGCGTGGTCAGGATCAGCGGGTAGGTGACGAACGGCAGGATGCGCAGGTTGCGGTAGCCGACGAAGAAGACGACCAGGACGCCGATGAGGGCCAGGGTCGTGTAACGGCCGACGTCCCATTTCAGCGTGGCGGCATCCTCCAGCGCGTAGACGTAGCTGCCGGTGTAGGCGATGCGGGTCGTCTCGTCGCCGAGGGCGTGGCGCGCCTCGGCCTCGGCGGCGCGGACCTGTTGCAGCAGCCGTCGGCTGAAGTCGATGTCGAACGCCGAGGCCTTCGGTCGCACCAGCAACAGCAGCGCGCGGCCGTCGGCCGAGACGAAGTAGCCGTCGCGCAGGCCGGGCGCGACCCCGCCGTAGGACTGCGCCAGCGCCGCCGCGGCCAGGCGGCGAAAGCCGAGCGGATCCTCTTGCACCGCCCGGGCGGCGCTGAGGTCGAAGGGAGCGCTGAGAATGGCGCGGTCGGCCGCCACCTGGGCTGCGATCCCGGCCGGTGTCAGCCGGCGGGCGACCTCGGCGTAGTCGGCTTCGGGCAGGTAGTTGTACAGGTAGGAGCCGAGCAGACCGTCGGTCACCTGCTGCACGTCGAGGCGCGACTGCACGGCGGCGACGGTGTCGAGCGCCGCGAGCCGGGCGGCAAACGCGTCCGCGAAGCGCTCGAGGCGCGGCAGCGGCGCACCTTGCACCAGCACGATGAGCTGATCGAGCTCGCCGAAGTCGGAGACGAAGGACTTGAAGTCGTCGAACGCCGGCTCGCCGCGCGGCAGCATGCCGAGAACGTCGATGTCGAGGCGCAGCCGGACGAGCGACAGGGCGGAGAGCACGGCCAGCGCGAGGGATGCCGCGACGATGGCCCGGTGATGGCGCTCGATGCCGGCCACCCAGCGTTGGTAGGAGAGCTTCACGACCCCGGCCCCGCGAGGTCGAACAGTCGATCCGGTAGCGGCGGGTTCACCTCGTAGCGTTCGATCTCGATGGCGAGGGACAGATCGCCTCCGGGGTAGAGCATCTCGATGTGGTAGGGCAGCGCGGTACCGTCGACCTGCCGGTAGTCGTCGTAGCGCAACACCAGGTGCGGGCGGCCCTGGTCGTAGGAAACCTCCTGGGTGATCGTGGCCGTCGCCCGTTCGACGGCGATGCGCCGCAGGACGTTGCCGGACTGATCGCGGCACACGACCACGACCAGCGCCGGGGCGGCCGCTCGCGCGACGCAGGTTCCCGGGAACGCGGCGGGCCCGCGCAGGAAGGCCTCGTCGAGATCGGCTTGCGACATCGGCATCAGATCGGCCGGCGGCGTTCCCGACACGACCCGCCCCTGCAGCGGCAGCGTGAGCTGCTCGCGCTGGCCTGCCTGGACGAAGTCGAAGACCGTCAGGCCGAGGGGAAGCATCATCCGCAGGCGGAAGCGGTCCGGCTTCTTCACCAGCAGCACGCCGTCGGTCGAGTGATGCTCCCGGCCGCGGCGCGAGTCCGCGGTAAAGCGCGCCCGCATCGTGACGAGGCGATCCTCGCGCGCGCGCACGGCGGCGAACACCGCCTCCGGATCGGCCGCGGCGACGGGCCCGGGTCGTTGCACCGGCGCGGCGCAGGCGGCCAGCAGCGACAGCGCGAAGGCGATGCCAACACGTGTGGCGGCGCGGCGCCGCGCGGTGAAGGTCATGACTCGGGCCGCGCGTGGAAGTGCAGCACCAGCTCGGCCGCGGCGCGGCGGCGGCCACCGACGACGATGGCGCTGCGCACGATGACGTTGGCGCCCAGGCGGCGCTGCACGCGCGCGCTCACGACCAGCTGATCGCCGGCCACCACCGACGGCCGGCAGCGAAAGCGGTCGACGCGCGCGAGCAGCGCGGGCACGGCCGTGGCGGCGGCGGGAGAGACCGCCACGCCGGCGGTCTGCGCCATCACCTCGACCAGGAGGGCCGGCGGCAGCACCCCGTCGGCGTCGACCAGCGGCTCGTTGCGGGTCACGTTCTTCAGCGCGATCGCCCAGCTCCCCGGCTCGACCGAGAGCACGCGGTCGAGGAGGAGAAAGGGAAATCGGTGCGGCAGCAGGAGGCCGGGATCGCTCCGGTCCTGCGGCGATGCCCCCTCGTGCGCCAAGCTCGTCTCTCCCCTTCGCTCCGTGCGGCGGCTAAGGCTTCTTGGTCTCGAAGATCGCGTCGGGCACGTCGGTGTTGCGCTGCACGTTGCGCAGGGAGATCTCGAGCCGGTCGCCGAGGCCATTCTCGAGCCGAATCTCCTGCGCCATCCAGTGCGCCCCGGCAAAACGGATGTGGATGGTGCGGAACATCTGCTGCCACGCGGCCAGGCGCGGCTGCAGGTCGACCGCGATGGCCGGAGGATCCGCGCCGGCCACCGCGGCGGCGCTGACCTCGAAACCCTCCTGCAGCGCCTGCGTGTTGCCGGTGAAGATCGCCCCGAGCTGCTGGAACATGGTGGCCACGGGCGCCATGGCCAGCGCCTTGCGCTCGCGCTCGGGCAGGTTGGGCATCTGTACGTCGTGCCCGTTGATGACGATCAGCGCCGGTTGCGGCTTGTCGATCTGCAGGCGGATGCGGTCGGGCCGCTTGAACACGAAGCGCCCGGTGGAGGTCAGCGGCTCGTCCAGCAAGCTGATGTGCTTGACCTGAACGAAGTCGGCGGTGATCGTGCGGGTATCGCGCTGCGCCGCCTCGATCACCTGCAGGCAGGCGGGCGTCGACGCGCACGCAGCGGCGGCGCCGGCGGCGGGGAGCAGCAGGGCCAGCGCCCAGGCCAGGCCGTGGACGACAGGGGACCTCACGGCCGTCCGGGGAGCCGGGGCCTCACGAGGGGGCCACCGGCGCGGGCGCCGTCGCCTGATGGTTGAGAATGAAATCGGCCAGGGCATCGATCGAGGCAAACGCGATCTTGCCCACCTCCTCGTCCGGAATGCTCACGTGGAACTTCTCCTCGACCAGGACCACCAGCTCCAGGGCGTCGATCGAGTCCAGGCCCAGCCCCTCGACGAAGATGGGCTCGGCGTCCTGAATGTCCTCCGGTCGCTTGTCCTCCAGCTTCAGGCCTTCCACCAGCAGCACCTTGAGCTGGTGCTTCAGCTCTTCACGCGTCACAAGGTACCTCCTGCACTCCCTTTATACGGGGTGTTCCGCCGGCAGCAAGCGCCGCGCGGGCCTACCGGCGCTGTTTCCCTTTGCGTCGGTGAGGGAATTTCCACTAAGTACGGAAGCGGCGGTTATGCCGAGGGGAGACGGCGATGGCGCAAGCAACGGGGAGAAGACGGCGGTCGGCGAAGAAGCTGGGTCTGGTGCTCTCGGGCGGCGGGGCCCGGGGCGCGTTTCAAGTCGGGGTCTACGAGCGCCTGCTGCGCGATTCACGGTTCGCCCGCGGACCGTCGGTGCTGTCGGGAACCTCGGCGGGGGCGATCAACAGCGCTCTCATCGCCGCCGGCAAGTCGCCGCGGGAGATGATGGCATTCTGGAACGGCATCGCCGACAACCCGCCGGCGACCACCAGCCCCCTGTTCTTCAGCAGCGCCATCGAGTCGCTGGTCCGCCTCGGCATCAGCGAAGCGTGGCGCTCCCTGGTTCCGGGGCGGCGTTGGCGCTCCTTTCTGCAACGAGCGCGCAATCACTTCCCGCCCCGCCCCGGCAGCTTGCTGGCGCTGCTGGTCGAGTACATGCTGACGGCGCGCTTCGAGCTGGTCAGCCACTTTCTCGAAGGGGTTCGCGAGCCGTACCTCGCCGACACCACGCAGCTGCGCGAGCGGCTGGTCGAGACCTTCGGCGGCGAGCGCGTGCCGAGCCGGGGCGTCGATCTGGCGATCAACACCGTCGACGCGCACACCGGGCACGTGGTCCGCTACGTCACCGCCGGCACGCCGGCGACGCGCACGCCCGACTACGTGATCGTCGACGCCATCACCGTCGACATGGTGCTGGCGAGCGCCAGCATCCCGCTGCTCTTCCCGCCGGTGAAGATCGGCCGTCACCTGCTGTGGGACGGCGGCCTGCTGGTGAACACGCCGCTGGCGCCGGTGGTGGCGATGGGCGCGGAGGAGATCATCACCGTCCTGGTCACCGAGCCGCCCGAGCCCAACGCGCGGCCGTTGCCGCACTTCGGCCGCGCCGTCGAGCGCACCGTCGACAGCTTCCTCGAGAACGCCTACAACGTCGACCGCAAGCTGCTGCTCGAGCGCAACCGTCTCGCCCATATCGAGGCGGCGCCCTACCGCGAGGTGCGCCTGTACGAGGCGGTGCGCCCGGCACGCGACAACTGCTTCGATGCCGGCTCCTACCTGTATTTCGAACGGAAGGTGCTGGCGGCGATGCAGGCCGCCGGCCGTCGGGCGGCCAATTCCTGGCTGGCCGCTGGCCCGCGCATCGATCGCCTGGATGAAGCCGCCGCCGGGGTGGCGGCGTAGAGAGAAAGACGCAAGTTACAAGGTTCAAGGGGCAAGTCGGAAGGTGTTGTTCAGCTTGATGCTTGTGACTTGAAGTTTGTGACTCTCCGTTCAGGCTCGGTTTGTCCGCACCTCGTCGAGGAACTCGACCACGGCGCCGGCGAAGACGTCGTTCTTGTCGCCGGCGACCATGTGGCCGGCATCGGAGACGTCGACGTACTTGGCGTGCGGGCAGGCGGCGAGGAACTCGGCGACGCTGGCCTCGCTGATCACGTCGCTCAGTTGGCCGCGCACCAGCAGCGCCGGGATCGCGAGGCGGTGCGCCGCGGCCAGCAGCCGATCCGGCTGCTGCGAGCCGGTCGGCCGGCGCACGCCGCTGATGAACTCCGGATCCCAGTGCCAGCGGTAGCGGCCGTCGCGTCCGAGGCGCAGGTTCTTGCCGAGGCCGGCAACGTCGGTGCGGCGCGGACGGTGCGGCATGTACTCGGCGATGGCGTCGGCCGCCGCCTCGAGGTCGGCGAAGCCGTCGAGATGGGCCCGCATGAAGGCGACGATGCGCTGGATCCCTTCGGGCTCGATGCGCGGGGCGATGTCGACCAGGACGATCGCGGAGAACTCGGTGCCCGGTGACTCCGCTTCCGCCAGCAACGCCGTGATGCCGCCGAGCGAGGCGCCGACCACCGCCGGACGCGTGGCGAAGGTCGCGCGTACCGCGAGCAGGTCGCCGACGAACGCGCCCCAGGCATAGTCGGCGTCCGGCGCCCACTCGCTCTCGCCGTGCCCGCGCAGGTCCAGCGACAGCGCGTACCAGCCCGCCGCCGCCAGCTTCTCCGCCGTGCCGCCCCAGGCATGACGGGTCTGCCCGCCGCCCGGCAGCAGGATCACCGGCGGATCGCCGGGATTGCCCCAGGCGTCGCCGGCGATCGTGACTCCCTTGTGACCCTCGAAGCTGACCGGTCGAACCGCGATCCCCATTTCTCCTGTTCGTCCCTCCCGCGCCTGCCCTATACCGTATTGCCGCCGTTCGCGCCGCCGGCAACCCGCAGAACCCGGTCGCTCGACCCTCCGCCTGGCCCGGGCGCCCGCCGCGAACCTATCCGAGGTCAAGAAATCTCTTGACATCGGGCAGCCACTCGGGCTAAATAGGAACCGAAGTTCCGGTTTCGATTCGATCGCATGATGAAAGCCGCCGCCGCTTCCCGGCCTCCGACCTTCCTGCGCTGGATTCGTCCGCCGCAGCAGGCCCGCACCCGCGAGAGCCTCGGGCGCCTGCTCGACGCCGCCGAGGCGCTGGTCGCCGAAAAGGGCTTCGACGAGTCCGGCATCGTCGAGATCGCGCGCGCGGCCGGGTCCTCGGTCGGCGGCTTCTACCGGCGCTTTCGCGACAAGGACGGCCTGCTGCACGCGCTGCACGAGCGCTTCTGCGACGAGGCCCGCGCCACCGCGGACGACGCGCTCGACCCCGAGCGCTGGCAGGGCGCCGGGAACGCCGAGATCCTGCCGGAGTTCACCGCCTTCCTGGTGCAGATCTACCGCGAGCGCCACGGCCTGTTGCGCGCCTTTCTTCTCCGCGGTGTCTCCGACGACACCGTGCGCGCGCGCACCGACGCGCTCTTCGAGCACATCGCCGCGCGCCTGACCGCCCTGCTGCGCGCCCGCCGCAGCGAGCTGGCCCATCCCGATCCCGAGCTGGCCGCGACCTTTGGCCTGCGCGTCGTCCTCGGCACCCTGAACCAGACCGTCCAGGTGCAGCCGAGCACGCTACCGCTCTCCGACGATCGCCTGGCCACCGAGCTCGCCCGCGTCTTCCTCGCCTATCTCGGCGTGGTGGACCCAACGCAAAGCAAATCCATTCCGCATACGCAGAGGAGAAATCGCCCATGACCATGTCACACTTCCACCCCGAGGAGCCCGTCGAGCAGTTCCGCGTCCCGCAGGACCTGGCGTACAACTGGGAGTACGATGCCACCCGTGCCAAGCTGGTGCGGCTCTACGAGAACGCCGTGCGCGACCAGTGGAGCGCCACCGAGAGGCTCGACTGGTCGACCGACGTCGACCCGCACGCGGAGCTGGTCCCCGACATGGGGATCGGCATCTACGGCTCGCCGATCTGGGACAAGCTGACCGGGGCCGAGCGCGAGAAGCTGCGGCACGAGGCCATCACCTGGCAGCTCTGCCAGTTCCTGCACGGCGAGCAGGGGGCGCTGCTGGCGACGGCGCAGATCGTCGACACCGTCCCCTGGTACGAGGCCAAGCAGTACGGCGCCACGCAGGTGATGGACGAGGC
>CAZYMF010000185.1:0-9762 GCA_964648215.1 uncultured Binatia bacterium (SeqCode)
GGCGCCGGCCCTACAGCGTCATCCTGTTCGACGAGATCGAGAAGGCGCACCCCGACGTGTTCAACATCATGCTACAGATCCTCGACGACGGCCGCCTCACCGACGGCCAGGGGCGCACGGTCGACTTCAAGAACACGGTCGTGATCATGACCTCCAACGTCGGCAGCCAACTGATCCTCGGCTATCGCGGCGGCGACGACCCGGCGGCCTACGAGCGCATGAAGGCCGAGGTGCTGGAGGCCCTGCGCCAGCAGTTCCGGCCCGAGTTCCTCAACCGCGTCGACGAGATCGTCGTGTTCCACTCGCTGACGCGCGAGCAGCTGAAGCTGATCGTCGACATCCTGCTCGGCCGTCTGCGCGCGCGTCTGAGCGAACGCAAGATCGAGCTCGAGCTGACCGACGCGGCGCGCGACCACTTCGCCCGCGTCGGCTACGACCCGGTCTATGGAGCCCGGCCGCTCAAACGGCTGCTGCAGCGCGAGCTCGAAACCTCGCTCGGGCGCAAGATCCTGGCAGGCGAGGTGCGCGACAACAGCCGGGTGATCGTCGACTGTGCCGGCGATCAGCTCCGCTTCGAGAGTCAGCCGTTGGCCGAGGCCGCTTGAGCGGCGTCGCCGCTGCTGGCGCCGCTCTCGTCGAGATCGCTGCGCGTCGCGCCGAAGCGGCGGCGATAGGCGTCGTAGCGCTTCAGAACCCGATCGACGTACGCCACCGTGGCGCTGCCCTGCGCGCAGCCGTTCGGGAGCACGTCCCGCCGAGTGTCGCAGTAGGGCATCTGCTCCAGCAACGGCAGCACCAGATCCATCGATCCGTGCCACACGTCAGGATCATAGCGGAAACGACGGGCCAGCTGCTGCGCATCCCGCAGATGGCCCGGCCCCATGTTGTAGGCCGCCAGCACCAGCGCCAGATGGTCGCGACCGTGAGCGTCGCCGAACATCTCACTGAGCTGTTTCAGATAGCGCGCCCCGGTTCGGATGTTGTCGGCCGGTGCCTTGAAGTGCTCCGACCCCACCGAGGCCGCCGCGCTCGGCCGCACCTGCATCAGGCCATACGCGCCCTTGTCGCTGACGGCGTCGGGAATGAAACGCGACTCTTCGTAGATCAACGCCGCCACCAGCCGCCAGTCGAGCCCTAGCGCGCGGGCATGACGAACAATGAGGCGATCATACGGGGACAGTGACTGCGGGCCGGCGGCCGGCGGCCGTCGCGCCGCCGGCTGCGTCTGCTCCGCCAGGGACGGGACGTCGACCTCGGCGCCGTCGACACGGATGTACCAACCGTTGGCGCGCAGCGACCAGCGCCGCTCCCCGACGGACGACTGCACGGTCGCCGCCGATGAAACCGTGGCGAGCGAGACATCCCCGGGCCGGGGAGCACCCCGCGGCGCGGCCGCCAACGCCAGCGCCGCCACCACCAGCGCCAGCCGGAGCGCCTCGCGACGCCAGCTCAAAGGCGACATGGCGGCCATCCTGCCCAACCCAACCCCCCGGCGCAACCCAAAAGACCGCTGCCGGCCCGCTCCGGATCCGCCCCCGCGAGTCGCCCAACCCGCCCCCCGGCCGAAGAATTGCGTTGACAATTCAGGAGCTTCTCCCGTAACGTAGGGGCGGTCCTGACTCCATGAGCAATGCCGAGCCGCATGCGGACGACGCCCTCGAGGCGCGCGAGAAGATCCTCGCCACCGCCGCTCGCCTGTTTGCGGAGCAGGGCTACGAGAACACCTCGATCTCCCAGGTCGCCCGCGCGGCCAAGGTCAGCAAGGCCCTGATCTTCTGGTATTTCGAGACCAAGGAGAAGCTCTATCGCAGCGCCCTGCGCAAGACGCTGGAGCCGTACTTCATCGACGTCGACGACCTCGACGGGCTCGACGAGTCGGCGCAAATCACGCGCCTGATCGAGCTGTTCGCGGAGTTCGTGCGGGAGAACGTGTACTCGGTCCGTTTCTTCCTCAGCCTGATGCTGCAGGGCGAACGCCAACCCGACGAGGTCATCCGCCGCGTCAGCGAGCTGTACGGCGTGTTCCGCAATCTCCTCGCCGACATCATCGAGAGCGGCCGCCTGCGCGGCATCTTCCGCCAGGATTGCAGCCCGAAGCTGGACGCGGCCTTGATCATGGCCGCCCTCGACGGTGTGCTGATCCAGAACTTCCTCAGCGACGAGTTCGTCCACGAGCCGAACGAGCTACTCGATCATCTCAAATCGAGCCTGCTCAACCGCCTGCTCGCGGCCAGCCACTAGAGGCGGTTCAGAACGAAGGTGACCGCCGGGTTCGAGAAGACCCGGCCCATTCGCGAGAGGCGCGCTTACCTCCTCCGCGCAACCATCGCGGGGCGCCCGTAGGCGCCCCGCCCGAGTCGACTCGGCCACCGCCCCCCAACCGCCGGGGAGTCATCCACCCATCCACTCCGCACCGGTACTCCCCATGCTTGCTTGCCGTGACGCCCCGACCCCAGCCGGGCGCCGCCACGACGACACAAGTCTCTCTCACGAGCAGCCGCTGGTCGCGCCGCAGTTCAGGCACTTGTAGCAGCTGCCATTGCGCACCATGATCGCGCCGCAGTCGGTGCAGCTCGGCGCATCCGCCTGCGGGCTGAACCCCAAGGACTCCACCAGCCGTGTCGCCTCGCCGCCGGCCGCCGGCGCTGCCGGCGTCTCCACCGCCGCGCTCAGCACGCTCAGCCCCATCCCGCTGCTTTGCTCGGCATTGAGGAAACGCGTGCCGAGAAAGCGGAAGATGTAGTCGGTGAGCGACTTGGCCATCGGGATCTCCGGATTCTTGGTGAATCCCGACGGCTCGAAACGAACGTGGCTGAACTTGCTGACCAGCGCCTCGAGCGGCACGCCGTACTGCAGCGACAGCGAGGTCAACGTCGCGATCGTGTCCATCAGGCCGGAGATGGTGCTGCCCTCCTTGGCCATCTTGATGAAGATCTCGCCCGGGGTACCGTCCTCGTAGAAACCCACGTGGATGTAGCCCTCGTGCCCGGCGATCTCGAACTTGTGCCGCACCGAGCGACAGTCCTGCGGCAGCCGGCGGCGCACCGGGTGAAACTCCTGCCGGCTGGTCGCCTCCAGCACCGCCGTCTTCTTGCCCTCCCGCGCGGTGTTGAGCGGCTGGGTACGCTTGCAGCCGTCGCGGTAGATCGCCACCGCCTTCACGCCCAGACGCCAACCTTCCAGGTAGGCTTCGGCGATGTCGTCGACGGTGGCATCGTTCGGCATGTTGATCGTCTTCGAGATCGCGCCCGAGATGAACGGCTGCACCGCGCCCATCATGCGCAGATGCCCCATGTGGTGGATCGAGCGGGTCCCCTTGGCCGCCTTGAAGGCGCAGTCGAACACCGGCAGGTCTTCGTCGCGCAGATGCGGCGCGCCCTCGATGGTGTCGTGCTCGTCGATGAACTCGATGATCTCCTGGGTCGTCTTGGACTCGTAACCCAGGCGCTTGAGTGCGCGGGGAACAGTCTGATTGACGATCTTCAGCATGCCGCCGCCGACGAGCTTCTTGTACTTCACCAAGGCGATGTCCGGCTCCACCCCGGTGGTGTCGCAGTCCATCATGAAGGCGATGGTGCCGGTCGGCGCCAACACCGTCACCTGCGAGTTGCGCACGCCGGCCGCCTTGCCGACGGCGTACGCGTCGTCCCAGACCTGCCGTGCGGCCGACAGCAGCTCGAGCGGGACGTACGCGGAGTCGATCTTGTGCGAGTACGAGCGATGCTTGGCGATGACGTCGAGCTGCGGCTCGCGGTTGGGGGCGAAACCGGCGTACGGCCCGAGCTGCTCGGAGATCCGCGCCGACTGCAGGTAGGCCTCGCCGCACATGAGCGAGGTGACGGCAGCGGCGTAGTGGCGCCCGGCGTCGGAGTCGTACGGCAAGCCGAGCGACATCAGCAGCGCGCCGAGGTTGGCGTAGCCCAACCCGAGCTCGCGGAACGCCTTGGCGTTCGCGGTGATCTCGGGCGTCGGGTAGCTGGAGTTGTCGACGATGATGTCCTGTGCCGTGACCAACACATCGACCGCGTGCCGGAAGGCCTCGGCGTCGAAGTCCCCCTCCTCGCTGACGAACTTCATCAGGTTGAGCGAGGCGAGATTGCACGCCGAGTTGTCCAGGTGCATGTACTCCGAGCACGGGTTCGACGCGTTGATGCGGCCGCTGTTGGGGCAGGTGTGCCAGTCGTTGATCGTGGTGTCGAACTGCATCCCCGGATCACCGCACACGTGGGTGGCCTCGGCGATCATGTGCAACAGGTCCCGAGCCTTGCAGGTGTCCATCACCTCGCCGCCCAGCACCGCCCGGGTGTGCCACACGTCGTCACTCTCGACCGCACCCATGAACTCGTCGGTCACCCGCACCGAGTTGTTGGCGTTCTGGAAGAAAACCGACCCGTACGCCGGTCCGTCGAGCGAGCCGTCGTAGCCGGCATCGATCAGCGTCCAGGCCTTCTTCTCCTCCTCCTCCTTGCAGCGGATGAACTCGACGATGTCGGGATGGTCGGCGTTCAAGACCACCATCTTGGCGGCACGCCGCGTCTTGCCTCCCGACTTGATCACCCCCGCGGAGGCGTCGGCCGCCTTCATGAAGGACACCGGCCCCGACGCCGTGCCACCGCCCGCCAGCTTCTCCCTGCTGGCGCGGATGGGCGACAAATTGATACCCGAGCCCGAGCCGCCCTTGAAGATGATGCCTTCGTTGCGGTACCAGCCGAGGATCGACTCCATCGTGTCGTTCACCGACAGGATGAAGCAGGCCGAGCACTGCGGCCGCGGCTCGATGCCGACGTTGAACCAGACCGGGCTGTTGAACGCGGCCTGCTGGTGCAGCAGCAGATAGGTGAGCTCGTCGCCGAACGCCTGCGCATCCTCCGGCGACGCGAAGTAGGCCTGACGCTCGCCCCAGGCGCGAAGGGTGTCGACGACGCGGCCGATCAGCTGCCGCACGCTGCTCTCGCGCTGCGGGCTGCCGAGGTGACCGCGAAAGTACTTGGAGACGACGACGTTGGTCGCCAGCTGGGACCAGCCGGCGGGGAACTCGACGTCGTGCTGCTCGAACACGACCTCACCGCCCTCGCCCTGGATCACCGCGCTACGCAGCTCCCACTGGACGCTGTCGTAGGGATCTTCGCCGGCGGTGGTGAAGAAGCGCCGGATGCGCAGGCCGCTGGCGGGTACCGCATCGGCCCCCTGGCGCGGCAACCGCGCCTCTTCTTCCCGCCGCCGCGCTCGCTCCGCCATGGCCCCTTCCCCCCTTCTTGGTCCGCTATCTTGTGTTCGAGTGAACGTGCTCATACTAGGGATTGTGCTCGGCTGTCAAGAAAAATCAAACCGGCGGCGGCGAGAAATATTCATCCGCGCCCGCTCGACTGCTTCACGATCGCTTATGGGGACCTCGCTTTCGCACCCGACGCGCACTAGCATGACGCCATGAGCGACCGCGGTGCGCGTCCCGACCTGCTCTCCGGAGTCCTGTCGACGGTGCTACAACGTGCCGATCTCGAGCGCGAGCTGCGCGGCTACGCCGTGTGGCGCTTCTGGGACGAGGAGGTCGGCGCCGCGATCGCGCAGCGGGCACAGCCGACGCGCTTCCGCAACGGCATCCTCTTCGTCGCCGTCGCCAGCCACACCTGGATGCAGGAGCTGCAGTTCCTCAAGGAGTCGCTCCGCGACAAGCTCAACGCGCGGCTCGGCAGCGTCGACCCGCCGTTGATCCGAGACATCTACTTCGTGTCGGGCAGGATCTCAAAGCACGCTTCGACGCCGCAGGTGTCCGTGTCGCAAGCGACCGCGAGCGGCGATGACGAGCCGGCGGCGCCGGCCCTGCCGTCATCGGGCAACCCCCAATTCGACGCCGTCCTCGCCCGCATCCAACGGGCCTCGCGCAAGCTCAAGCGGGCGGCGAAATCCCCCGGGCGCAAGACCTGACCGGCGGACCGGTCCCTGGCGCAGCTCCCCGCGGACGAGGCCGCTCGTCGCGGAGACCCTCCCTTGGGAGGGCGGCGCGAGCGATGGGCGCGAGAACCGGCCACGCACCGACCGCGCTCAGTAGAGCAACTCTTCGACGTGTCCGGCGCCGATTCGGAGCACGTAGAGCGAGCGCGAAGCACCGGCGGCGCTGACCGCGATCTCGCCGGTCGCGCCGGAGACGCTGCCGAGCTCGTGGAGCGCAAGCAGCACGGACTCGCGCGAGCTCGCCCCCCGCCGCAGCGACTCGCGCAGCAGCGTCGCCGCATCGTACGCCTGTGCCGCCAGAACATCGGGCGTCGCTTGATGAACGCGCCGAAACGTCTCGACGAAGCTGCGCGTGGCCGGGCGCGCGCTGGCGGGGAAGAACCCGGCAACGAAGATCGCCCCGTCGAGCCGGTGCCCCGCCCCGGACAGCGCCTCGGGGTCGTTCCACCCGTTGGGCCCGAGCAAGCCGACGCCGGGCATCGCGGCGCGCAGCGCGGCGCCGATCGTGATCGCCGCGTCCGCCGCGTCCGGCAGGAAGACGGCATCGAGGACGCCGCGGCGGAAACGCTCCCGTGCCTGCGCTATCTGCGCCGTCGCCTCGCCCTGGTGGGCCGGGTACTGCTCGTTCCAGGTGACACGCCCACCGAGGCGCTCGAGGGCCACGCGGAAGCGTTCGCCGAAGCTGCGGCCATAGTCGTCATCGGGAGCCAGAATGCCGACGTGACGCCAATGCTGGCGCACGGCCACGCGCGCCAGCAACTCGGCTTGCCGGGTGCGGGTCATCACCGGCTGGAGGACGTAGCGATTGGCCAGCTGCTCGCGCTGCGTCAGCAGCACCAGCGGCAGCCCGGCGGGCTGTGCGAGCGGAGCGGCGGCTGCCGCCGCTCCGCCGGTGAGAGGCCCGAGGACTCCGACGATGTCGCTACGCGCGGCCAGCTCGGCGAACGCCGCGCGCGCCGTGGCGGCATCGCCGCGGGTGTCCTTCACGACGAGAACGTCCGGCTCGCCGGCGAACGCCAGCTGGATGCCCTGCAGCGAGCGTTCGCCGAAGATGCGATAGCGGCCGCTGAGCGGAAGCAGGCAACCGATGTGATGGCCTCGCGCCCGCGGCGCCGCCGGCAAGGCTGCCGCAGACGACGTCCGAGGAGCCGGTTGTCGCGTCGCCGGAGTCGAGGCGGCGGGCGGAGCCGGCGGCCGCTCCAGCCAGGTACGGATGGTGGGGTTGGCGATGATCTCTTGCGCGTTCTCGCGTTCCGCCCGGCTGAGCGTCTCGACGGCGTGATCGAAGCGACGGCGCAGCGCAACGCGATCGTGTTCGTCGGCGACGCGCCAGGCGCTGGCCCAGGACTGCAGCGCGCTGACCTTGTTACCGAGGGCGAGGTTCGCGTCGCCGCGCAACGTCTCGGCTTGCGGCCAGGTGTCGTCAGGATAGCGCGCCGCGAGCTGGTCCAGCGCCCCCAGCGCGGCGCGGTATTCCTGGCGGCGATAGTCGCAGAGCGCCAGCTTGTACCAGGCGCGCGGCACGTAGGCATCGTCCGACGGATGATCGAGGAAGATGCGGTAAGCCTTGCGCGCGCGCTGGTAGTCGCCGTGCTGAAACGCCTGCTCCGCGGTGGTGAAGCCGATGGGGGCGGGCGCGGCAACGGGTGGGCGGGCGCTGCACGCGGCGAACAGCAGCGCCACGGCAAGCAGAGGCACCGTGCCGGCGCACCGGCCGGCGCCATGCGGGCGCGCGTGGTGAAGAACTGCGGAGGAAGGGCTTGCCCGCCGGCGGATCACGCGGCTGTATCCATGAGGCCGACCAGGCTCAGCCGAACAGCTCCTTGACCTTGTCGAAGAAACCCTTGGCCATCGGGTGGACCTCCTCGCCCCCCTCCTTGGCAAACTCCTCGAGCAGCTCGCGCTGCTTCGCGCTCAGCTTGCGCGGTGTCTCGATGTGAACGCGAACCAACTGGTCGCCGCGCCCGTAGCCGCGCACATCGGGGACACCCTTGCCTTTGAGGCGGAAGACGCTGCTCGACTGCGTGCCCGGGGAGACCTTCATCTTCACCTTGCCCTGGATGGTCGGGACCTCGATCTCGGCGCCCAGCGCCGCCTGGGCAAAGCTGATCGGCACCTCGCACACGATCTCGTTCTCGTGGCGAGTGAAGAGCGGATGCTCGCCGACGCTCAGAACCACGTAGAGGTCACCCGCCGGCCCGCCGTTGACACCCGTTTCGCCCTCGCCGCGCAGCTTGAGCCGAGAGCCGGTGTCGACGCCGGGCGGAATCTTGACGTTGAGCGCCTGGGTCGTCCGGGCGACGCCCGAGCCGCCGCACCGCCGGCACGGATCCTTGATGATGGTGCCCTGCCCGTTGCACTGCCCGCAGGCCTTGGCGATGGTGAAAAAGCCCTGCTGGAAACGCACCTGCCCGGAGCCGCGACAGGCGGGGCAGGTCGTACGGGCGGTACCGTCCTTGGTCCCCTGACCGTGACAGCCCTCGCAGGCGATCAGGCGCGGGATACTGATCGTCTTCTCGACGCCGAAGACGGCCTCCTCGAAGGTGATGTCGAGGTTGTAGCGGAGATCCTCGCCGCGGCGCGAACGCGAGCGGCCGCGCCCCCGACTGGCACCGAAGAAGTCGCCGAAGATGTCGCTGAAGATGTCCTCGAACCCGGCCGCGCTGAAGTCGAAACCGGCGCCGCCCATGCCCTGCTCGAAAGCGGCGTGGCCGAAGCGGTCGTACTGGGAGCGGCGCTCCGCATCCGAGAGGATCTGGTAGGCCTCGGAGGCTTCTTTGAATCGTTCCTCGGCCGCCCTGTCGCCCGGGTTACGATCGGGATGGTGCTTGAGAGCGAGCTTGCGGTACGCCTTCTTGATCTCTTCCTCGGTAGCGCTGCGGCCGATACCGAGCACATCGTAGTAGTCGCGTTTCTGCGGCACGAGAACCTCGAATCAGGGAGTCAGGCCAGAATACAAAAGCCCTCCCCGACAGTCGAGGGAGGGCTTTTGCTTGCGAATCGGGCTGGCCAGCGTCCTATTTCACCTCTTCGAAATCGGCATCGACGACGTCGTCCTTCTTCCCGCCGGAGGACTCGGTTCCGCCGCCCGCGGCACCGCCGGCGCTCGGGCCGTCCCCGCCCCCTTCCGGCTGGTGAGCGGTCTTCGCGTAAATCGCCTCGGCGAGCTTGTGGGAGGCGGTGCTGAGCGCTTCGGCCGCCGCCTTCATCTCGTCGGCGTCCTGTCCCTCGAGCGCCTTCTTGGCGCGCTCGAGCGCCTGCTCGATGTTGCCCTTCGTGGCCGCGTCGACGGCGTCGCCGTGGTCTTTCAAGGACTTCTCGGTGGTGTAGACGAGGCTGTCGAGCTGGTTGCGCGCCTCGGCGGTCTCGCGCCGCTTGTGGTCGTCGGCGGCGTGCTCCTCCGCGTCGTGCACCATCTTCTTGATCTCGTCCTCGCTCAGCCCGCTCGATGCGGTGATGCGGATCGACTGCTCCTTGCCGGTGCCGAGGTCCTTGGCGTTTACGTGCACGATGCCGTTGGCGTCGATGTCGAAGGAGACCTCGACCTGCGGCACGCCGCGCGGGGCGGGGGGAATGCCGATCAGGTCGAACTGGCCGAGGAGCTTGTTGTTGGCGGCCATCTCGCGCTCGCCCTGGAAGACACGGATGGTGACGGCATTCTGGTTGTCGGCAGCGGTGGAGAAGATCTGGCTCTTCTTGGTCGGGATGGTGGTGTTCTTCTCGATCAGCTTGGTGAACACGCCGCCCAGGGTCTCGATGCCGAGCGAGAGCGGGGTCACGTCGAGCAGCAGCACGTCCTTCACCTCGCCC
>CAZYMF010000186.1:0-9756 GCA_964648215.1 uncultured Binatia bacterium (SeqCode)
CGGCAAGGTGTACGCGCCGATTGCGGACAAGCTGCGCCGCGCGGTCGAGCGGGCGAGGGCGGCGCGGGTCATTGATCTGTGCTCGGGCGGTGCGGGTCCGTGGCCGATGCTGGCGGCGCAGCCGGATGATGCGGGACATGCTCCGCTCGAGGTGTGTCTCACCGACAAGTTCCCCAACGTCGCCGCCTTCGAGCGGGCGCGCGCCGCGTCGGGTGGGGCGATCACGTTCCGCGAAGATTCGGTCGACGCCACCGCGGTGCCGGCGGATCTCACCGGCTTCCGCACGCTGTTCTCGGCGCTGCATCATTTCCCGTCGCCGGCGGCGCGCGCGGTCCTGGCCGACGCGGTCGCGCGTGGCCAGGGGATCGGCGCCTTCGAGGCGACGCAGCGCAGCGTCGCCGGCGTTCTCCTCATGCTGCTGACCCCGCTCATGGTGCTGCTGTCCACGCCTTTCATCCGTCCGTTCCGCTGGTCGCGCCTGTTCTGGACCTATCTGATCCCGGTGGTGCCGCTGGTCGTGCTCTTCGACGGCGTCGTCTCGTCGCTGCGCACCTACACGCCGGCGGAGCTGCGCGAGCTCACCGCCGGCCTCGCCGCCGACGGCTACGAATGGGACATCGGCGAAGTCCGCGCCGAGCGCGCGCCGATCCCGGTGACGTACGTGATCGGCACTCCGGCGGCTAATGATAGCTGCAAGCCACAAGCTTCAAGCGACAAGCCGGAAGGGAAAGCATAGAAGGTTCAAGCGAGAAGCCGAAGAGAGTTGCCCGGCCTTGAAGCTTGCAACTTGGACCTTGTAGCCGTCGAGCCCTGGCCTCGATCGTTGACGCCAACGTCCCCCGGCCCTACACTCGCGCGCCATGACATCGCAGACGAGCCCGCTCGACGTGTTCGCGCCCGACCTGTTCCGCGGCCAGACCGTGCTGGTGACCGGCGGCGGCCGCGGCATCGGCAAGCAGACCGCGCTGGCGTTCGCGCGCCTGGGGGCGAATCTGGTGATTGCCAGCCGCAAGCCGGAGAATCTGAACCCGACGGCCGAGGAGATCCGCGCCCTCGGCGTCGAATGTCTGGCGGTGCCGACGAACATTCGCGAGGTCGAGCAGGTCGACGCGCTGGTGCAGGCGGCGCTGGAGCGTTTCGGCGCCATCGACTGTCTGGTCAACAATGCCGGCGGCCAGTTCCCGGCACGGCCGAGCGACATCAGCGACCGCGGCTGGCGGGCGGTGATCGATCTCAATCTCAACGGCACCTGGAACATGTGCAGCCGCGTCGGGCCGCACATGCTGCAGCGCGGCCGCGGCGCGGTGGTGAACGTGGTCCACATCTACTCCTTCGATCGCGGCGCCTTCAGCTTCGTGCACTCGGGCGCGGCGCGCGCCGGCGTGGTGAACATGACCAAGTCGCTGGCGTACTACTGGGCGCGCCACGGGGTGACGATCAACGCCCTCGCCCCCGGCAGCGTGTCCACCGCCGGCCTGCGCGAGGAGGAGTACAGCCGCGCCGAGCAGGAGAACTACGAGGCGCTGCAGCTCCAGGACATCCCGGCGCACCGCCTCGCCGAGCCCGACGAGACGGCCGCGCTGATCGCCTTCCTGTGCTCCCCCGCCGCCCGCTACATCAACGGCGCCACCATCGTCGCCGACGGCGCGCTGTCGCTGGCCAACTGGACGCCGCTGTTCGATCCCGAGGTGGGGTAGGGCTGCCGACGGGCGAACCGGCCGTGCTGGCGGCCTGGCGATTAATGTGTTGACCCGCCGGGCGTCGCGGCTCAACACGGCTCGACACCGCCTGAGAGATCATCGCGCAGTTTCTTGAATCCGTGACACATTGGGGTGTATGAGGCGCGCATGAGTTGGGCCGTGTTGACCCGCGAACTCTGGCGCGGTTTGCCGGTTCCGTTGATACGCTTAATTCGGCTTCATTTTGAGTCGCTCAGCGGAAAGAGTGGATTGAACTCTCCAGTCGGAAAGAAAGGCACCCGGTGGGGGTTGGTTGTTGCCACGTACTATTGGAGCATCGCCGTCGTCGGCTTGTTGCTCTTGGCGGTGATCGAGATTCTGGTTCGTATGTTCACTGTCAGCGACCGCTTTTTCTATTCCACGGTTGGGCGCATGATCGTGGTCCGCTGGCTCCTGTTGATGCTGTTGGCCTTCCTCTCCACCTTGATTTCACCGTTTGTCTTTGCGCTTGCGAGCCGGTGGCCCGCACCGACGTGTCGATTGGTTCGGAAAGCCATCGTGGTGTTTTTTGGCCAGCGACATCCTTCAAGGGGTGGTTTGGAGAATGACCGGATTGTACATTTACGACTGAGGCGGCGTTCACCTCGGACGAGCTGAAAGTGGGGTTTCCGCAGATATCGATCAGATCCGAGACCGCGTGGATCGCCGTGTCTCGCAACTACGGAGACCGGCCGAACAAGCCGCTCGACCCGGTGACCACACAACCCCGCGCAGCCCAGCGCGGGTCAGCACCACAACGTTGGGCGGCGCGATGAAGTCAGCAGTGGAGATCCGCCCAGAGCGCACCGGTGATGTCAAAGCCATCGGGGAAGTAGTGGAAGCAGCGTTCTTGGGAATGCCATACGCCGGTGGAGATGAGGCAGAACTCGTCGCGGCTCTTCGTTCCGACAACTCCCTATCCGTCTCATTGGTCGCAGAACGTGGAGGCTCAATCGTGGGCCAGATCGCGTTCTCGCCAGCACGAACCTCCGGAGACTCTTCGAGTTGGTACGCACTGGGTCCAGTCGCGGTTCTTCCGGCCCATCAAGGCAACGGTATCGGATCCTCGTTAGTGCGTGCAGGACTTCAAGCCATCTTCGAGCTGGGCGCGAACGGTTGCATACTGACTGGCAATCCCACGTATTACAGCCGCTTTGGATTCACACTCTCCCCTGAGAGCGCTCCGTCGGGCGAGCCACCGGAGTTCTTCATGGTCAAGTTGCTCCGCGGAGAACTCCCTGCCGGCCCAATCCACTTTCACGAAGCATTCGCGAGCGCCGCCCAACAAAGCGATGAAGCGGACACCGAATAGCGTGGTTTCAAGTAGGGCTGTACCGTTTGGCATCAACCATTGAAGGCTCTCAAGGTCGGCGGCGCTATCCGGTGCCGCTTATCGCCGAGCCGTTCGGCGGCCGAAGAAGTCTCCAGTCTTCGGGAGGATCATCCATGACCGACCTGCCAGAACATGCTCGGCGTAACCGTGCCCTGTGGGACGTTTGGGCGCAGGAATTCATCACCCCGGCTGAGGAGAACTGGGCCAGCGATACGCCTATCTGGGGAATGTGGGGGGTCCCTGAATCGCAGCTTGGCGTTCTTCCTGACGACCTCGCGGACAGGGACGTCATCGAGCTCGGTTGCGGTACTGCATATGTCTGCGCGTGGCTCGCACGCCGCGGAGCTTGCGTCGTAGGAATCGACGTTTCAGAGGCGCAGCTCGCAACGGCGCGACGCTTGCGGCGCCAACATTGCCTCGACTTCCCATTGGTCCACGGCAACGCGGAGGCGGTTCCCTATCCGGATTCGAGCTTCGACGTGGCCATCTCCGAATACGGTGTGTGCTTGTGGGGTGATCCTCAGCGGTGGGTCCCGGAAGCGGCCCGATTACTAAAGCCCGGTGGCCAACTGGTCTTTCTCGTCAACTCCTTCTTGCTGAGCCTGTGCATGCCGCCCGAGGAAGGGCTCGCGGCTACCGAGCGATTGCTGCGTCCGGCCTTCGGCACGTACCGCATCGAGTGGCCTGGCGACCAGGGGATCGGGTTCTACCCGTCACACGGAGAGTGGATTCGGCTCCTGCGGCGCTCGGGTTTCGAGATCGAGGACCTGATTGAGGTGCTCCCCCCCAAAGGCGCAACGACGCGCTATCCTTTCGTCACACTGGAGTGGGCTCGGAAATGGCCGTGCGAAGAGATCTGGAAGGCTCGCAAGCGCCGGGATTTCCATCCGTAGCGGGCACCCGGCCGTGTGCGTGTACGAGTACGGGGAAGACGGCGTCGCCAAACCAAGCCATGCACTTGACGCGCAGAAAGACGCGCGCAAGTGATGGCTAGCGCTCGGTGCCGGGCAAGGAGATGAGTCCATGCAAGCGTCGAGCTCACTGAGCGCACAGATCCAGCGGCACTACACGAGACCCGATCTCGGCGGGGCGATTCTCGCGACCCTCGGCAGCGCGGGGAAGGACCTTGCCGCCCTCAAGCCCGAGGACCTCGCGCCGATCGACGAGTTCCATATTCGAGGGCGAGAAGCGACGATCGAGCTGGGTCGGGTCGCAGGCGTGACCGCGAGTCAATACGTCCTCGACGTCGGGAGCGGCATCGGTGGGCCGTCGCGCTGCCTCGCCCAGGAGTTCGGGTGCCGCGTAGAAGGCATCGACTTGACTGACGAGTACTGCCGCGTGGCGACGATGCTCGCCGAACGCACGGGGCTATCCCGACTCGTGAGCTATCGACAGGGCGACGCGCTCGACCTCCCGTTTTCCGATGCAGTCTTCGACATGGTCTGGAGCCAGCACGTGGCGATGAACATCCCCGACAAGGCCCGTCTCTATCGGGAGATGTACCGCGTGTTGAAGCCTGGCGGGGCCGTCGCGATCCACGATATTCTCGCCGGTCCTGCGGGCCCGATTGTCCTTCCCGTCCCGTGGGCACGCGTTCCTGGAACGAGCTTCCTGGTTTCGCCGGACGAGCTCCGCCGGCTTCTCGAAGCCAGCGGGTTCAACATCTCCAGCTGGAAGGACACCACGAAGCCGGCTCTGGAGTGGTTCACCGCGTTGGCCAAGAAGATCCGGCGGGAGGGCCCGCCCGTACTTGGCTTTCACCTGATCTTCGGCCCGGATGTCCGGAGTATGGGCGAGAACCAGGTGCGGAATCTCGTGGAGGGACGCATCATTCTCGCGCAAGTCGTCGCGAGAAAGTAACCGACACCGAACTCTCGGCTGCAGCGGCCGCCCGTAGGCGGGCGCCGCCGAGCCGAAGCGGTCGGACCTTACACCGATCGGGGTCTTCGATCGAAATCCGATGGTAGACCCCAGCTTCTTGACTACAGCGACAGGATGACCGCCAAGTCATCCCGTTTGGTGAGGATGGTGCGCGCGGCGCAAGCGGACAGGATGCGGATATCGATAGCCGGTCCTTGCAGCAGGAAGGTCCCCATTCAACGTAGGCGGCCCCATTCGCCTCAGCTTGCCTGGCGCAGGACCGTGACCTCCTTCGCGAGCCGCCCTTTCAGGCGGCCCTTCTCGACCTCGAGATCGTAGCGCGTCTGCAGGTTCATCCAGAACCGCTCCGTGGTGCCGAAGTACCGCGCCAGGCGAAGCGCCGTGTCGGCCGAGATCGCCCGCTTGCCGTGCACGATCTCGTTGATCCGCCGCGCTGGGACGCTGATGTCCTTCGCCAGCCGGTATTGGCTCACTGCCATCGGCGCTAGAAATTCCTCGAACAGAATCTCTCCGGGGTGAATCGGTGGATGGGCTTTCTTGGTCATGTGCGTCCCCTAGTGGTAGTCCGTGATTTCCACGTCGTAGGCCTCACCTCGCTCCCAGCGGAAGCAGACTCGCCACTGGTCGTTGATCCGGATGCTGTGCTGCTCCGCTCGCTCGCCCGACAGCCTCCCGAGCCGGTTGCCCGGCGGAACCCGGAGATCGTCCAGCGCCTCTGCGGCATCGAGGAGCAACAGCTTGCGGTGCCCTCGCTTTTGCACATCGGGTGGCAGTCGCCGCGATCGCTCGCGCTCGAAGACCTTCGCCGTCTCCCGATCGCGGAAGCTACGAATCACTCGGCGACTAATAACGGCTCCCGTTACTATCGTCAAGCTCGGCGTGGGGGGATTCCGCGAGCCGATATACGAAGGGCTCGAGAAATGGCCATCGATGTATCTCTCGTGAGCCGGTTGGCGTTGCCGAGTGAGGTCGATCGGCCGGCGCCCTGTGTAGACGCGTTGCGATGGGCGCCCCAAGTAACTGGGACTACATCGTCTCGAGTGCCGGCGAATCGGTCGGGAGACCAACGACAAGGCCCCGTTGGTCATGGAGCGCTTCGCCGTCGTGTATCGGGGGCCGCTCCGCGAACTCTTGCGGAAGAGCGAGTCGCCGTGATTGCGACCCCCGACAGTTGCCAAGGGCCGCCAGATTTTTCTACAAGGCTCGTGAGGGCACGGTCGGCGATGTCAACCAAGCAGCAGAGTGCCGGCCAGGTAACCGCCGGGTTCTTCCGCATCGGACAAGGTAGCTGAAGCAGGAATACGGGAGCCGGCGAGGGGGACGCAGCTGGGAATGGGCACGTCCCCGCGCCGGCCGGATATCGAGCCGATCAAGCACCAGATCGACGGTCCGCCGCCATGACGTGGGGACCGGAATGACGGGGCGGGCTCAGCAGGAATTCAGTATCTCGCATCCCCGAACGGTCCGCGTCGTCGTCTCGGTGGTCGGTGCGTTGCGCAGAAGCTCGTTGGCCTCGGCGAGGGTCAGGCCGCCGGTCTGCGTGATGGTCACGTCCAGGACGCTGGTGAACACCGGGCAGACGCGACCCTCGGCGCGCATCCAACCCGCGCCTTGAACCGCTTGGTTGTTGGTGCCGAAGCGCAGCAGATTCTCGCGCGAGATCTCGCTGATCGGGTCACCCGCTTCGAACACGCCGCGGCGGCGATCCCATTGCTCGGTAACCGTCACATCCTGGTTCGGATTGATCGAGCACGAGGTGATCGTCAGCTCGTGCACCTCGACGAGGGCGAAGATGAAGCCGGTCAGCGGCTCCTGCTTGCACGCGAGCTGGAAGCTGCCGACGAAATTGGATTCGGGAACGACGCGGAACATGCGGTTGAAGGCCAGCAGCTTCACCTTGATCGAGCCGCCGCCGGCGTCCGCCTGGTCGCAGAGAGACTGAGTTGCCTGGAAGGAACCCGTCAGCGTCAGGTCGTTCGCCGGGGTCATCTCGCCGATGCTCTTGCCGTCCACCCAGATCTCGCCGCTGTGCGGGAAGTCCTGGTGGTAGGTGAAGGAGGTGAGAAACAGCTCGATCGGCGTGAGGTTGATGAAGCTGCGTGCCACCGTCGATACGACCGTCACCGTGTCTCCCACCTCGACCTCGACCGGTGGCACGAAGGGGCCCTTTTCGATCCTCTGCCCGTTGACGGTGAGCGTGTCCTCGCCCAACACCCGGTACGGCTCGCCAAAATGGAACAGGTCGAAGGTCAGAATCGGGATCGATCTGACGCCGACCACCTTCAGGATCGTTGCCAGGTACGTGTTCAGGGAATCGAGCCTCACGGCGACGTCACCTTGAACGAAGACGTTTGCTGCGCCCTCGCTGGCCTCGATGAAGGCCGTTCGACTCGCGTTGTTCCAGCGCGTGATTCCTTTCGGCCCCAAGCGCGCACGCAAGACCGGCACCTTGCCCCTCTCCTCGAGGGATTTCGCGGCGCCGCTGAGGATCGTGCCCAGCCCGGGAATTCTGCCGAGCACGTCGAAGATGATGCCGCCGGCCTGGACGCCGACATCGACGGCGGGAAAAAGAGCGGCCTCGCCCGCGATCGTCACCTGGTCGCCCGACGTATCCTCGTCCCAGATGAGCTGCGCCTCCTGGTCGGTTCGCGAGCACTCACTCCAGGTTTCACACAGGGGGTTCCAACCCTCATCGGACGTGTACGTGCCTCCCGTCCACAGGGCGTAGTCGAAGCCCAGCTTCATGCCGTAGCGGCTGGTGTTGCCGCCGTTCAGACTGGCTTTGAAGGGGATGGAAACCAGACCTTCGAAGTAGGGCGCCAGCACCACCGCCAGCGGACCGGAAACGGGAATCGTCTGCTTCGTGCGATACTCGTCGCGCAGATCGCAGGTAAGCTCCGCGGTCAGGCCCTTCGAGAGTCGTATCTCCGGATGGAACAGGGCTTTCGCTCGAAACCCGGCCTTGAAGAAGAAGAAGTTGATGCGGAAGAGGCCGATGCGCAGGTTCCCATCCCAAATGGGGCCGAAGTAGGTGTTCGAACCCTTTGGAGTCTGGATGAACTGCGGCCGGACGCCCACGCCGACCGGCGGCTTGCACAGAAACGGCCCGACCTCGAAGCCCGCCGCGGCGCTGCCGCCGTCGCCGCCGTCCGCCTCCCATCCCGACGTGTCGAAGGGCATGAGCATGCCGTCTTCGAGCAGCTGCTCGGCGCTGACGGAGAAATCGAGGTCTTCGAACAGCTCCTGCGGCGGAGCCACCTCGAGCTGCACCAAGGTGAAGCCGTCACGTTCCTCGGTCGATACGACGAAACCGGCAATCGGGGCGCCGCCGCTCGCCAGAAGCCGCTGGCCGATCGCCGGGGCCGGCCCGCGCAGCACCAATGGGTAGGACACGACGAAGTCGTCGGTCACGTCGTAGAGCGCGGCCAGGTCGCTCTCGGAAAAACCGCCGAACTCCGCTTCGCCTCCCGGATCCGCGGGGGTGAAGTCCGGAATTCGGTCGGGGCTGAGGCTCACGCCTGCGGGCAGATCGGGGGGCGGGAAGACCACGTCCTCGTCGGGTACCAGGCCCGCGTCGGGATGAAGCTTCGCGCGGGTGACGGCGACCAGCGGGGAGACGACGGTGGGATAGCGCGCCAGCCGCGCCGTGACCATCGCGGTGCCGAGGGGGCGCGCGACGGTGACCGATGCGCTGGTGTTGTCGACCGTGTCCGGTGCGATGCTCACCGTGCCGTCATCGCTGCTCATCCATTCGATCGGGACGTCGTCGAGGGAAACATCCTCTCCATTCCGGTCGAAGGCATGAACGCTGAGGGTCTCCGTGTTGCGATCCTGACCCAGCAGCACGGCTCCGGGGCTGACCTGCAGGACGACGTCGGGAGCCGGGCAGCCGTTGAGGGCGCTGTTGACCGCCCGCAGGATCTCGTCGACGGTGACCATGCCGTCGCCGCTGTCGTCGAAGACGCTGCAGCCGTCGAGCGGACGCCGGCCGAGGCCGATGTCGACGCCGGCGATGAGCTCGTCGACGGTGACCGCAGCGCTGTCATCGCAGTCGCCCACGCACGCTGGCGCGGCAACCACCGCGCCGCGTGTGGAAGTCGGCACCGCGGTGCTCGTTGCGGTTGGGGGTGCGGCGGTCGGGGTTGGAGTCGCGGTAGGGCTCGTCGTGACCAGAGGGCCGATCGTAATGTCGATGCCGCGGGTCTGTGCGCCGGTTTCAGCCGAAGACAGCACCAGCGAGATTGCCACCGCGTACGCCGTCGAACGTCTACGCGCTCGCATTTGTCCCCCCTTTGCGGAATATTGTGGCTCTAGTCTTTCGTCGCGAGCTGGACCTGTCAATGAAAAATATCGGCGGCCGTTGTCGAATGAGCCCTCGGCGCTGCAGTGGGCGGCGCCGTACGTCGCCCTGATGTCGGAGCTGATGGAAAGGTTGAGGCTGCGTTGAGGCCGCGATGAAGGCATTTGCCACCGGAGACGCGGAGGTTTGATGATCGATTTCACCCCTATCGGGATCATCCACTCCCCATTTGAAGATCCCGCGGACATGCCGATCCAGCCGGCGGGCGCGACCGGGGTAAAGGGTGCGGTCGAGGTGTTCGAGCAGTTTCGCGACGGCCTGAAGGACCTCGACGGCTTCTCGCACATCCTGTTGCTGTACCACTTCCACCGCAGCCGCGGCTTCGACCTCCACGTGGTGCCCTTCCTGGACACGGAGCCGCGGGGGCTCTTCGCCACCCGGGCGCCGCGGCGTCCCAATCCAATCGGCCTGTCCCTCGTTCAGTTGGACAAGGTCGAAGACGGCGTGCTGCACGTCCGGAACCT